>NZ_JBFLVD010000015.1:0-407337 GCF_040750395.1 Scandinavium sp. UTDF21-P1B | reverse complement strand
AAACCGAGGTTATAGAGAATGATTAATTTCCCCTCGTCTGGCATTGTTCCGGTTTTTGTTGGGAGGGAAAGGCGTGCTTATTGGTTATGTAAGGGTGTCAACAAACGACCAGAATACTGCTTTACAAAGAAACGCGCTGGATAGCGCAGGATGTGACCTAATTTTTGAAGACAAGATAAGCGGTAGAACATCTGACAGGCCCGGCCTAAAAAAAGTGCTCAGGACGCTGACTACAGGTGACACGCTGGTAGTCTGGAAACTGGATCGGCTTGGGCGCAGCATGCGTAATCTTGTCGTTCTTGTGGAGGAATTGCGGGAGAGGGGAATAAACTTTCGCAGCCTGACCGACAGTATTGATACATCAACACCAATGGGGCGTTTTTTCTTCCACATCATGGGGGCGCTGGCGGAAATGGAGCGCGAGCTTATCGTCGAGCGAACGCGTGCCGGGCTGGCGGCTGCACGCGCTGAAGGTCGAATCGGTGGCCGCAGGCCAAAGTTAACAAATGAGCAGTGGGAGCAGGCGGGGAGGTTGATTGCGGCAGGTGAAACGCGGCAACGCGTGGCGATAATTTATGATGTTGGCGTGTCTACGCTTTACAAAAAATTCCCGGCGACAAATCCCGTTGTGTCAGTCATCGCCGAACCCTGACAAATAGCCGCATACAGGCCTACACCAGACAATATCACTCACCCCAACTAACGGAGTTAAACGGATGAGTGATTACCATCACGGCGTGCAGGTCATTGAAGTCAATGACGGCACGCGCATCATTTCCACGGTTTCCACCGCAATTGTCGGGATGGTCTGTACCGCCAGCGATGCTGACGTCGATACTTTCCCGCTCAATGAGCCGGTGTTAATCACCAACCCGCAGAGCGTTATCGGGAAGGCCGGTAAAAAAGGCACTCTTGCTAAATCCCTACAAGCCATCGCTAACCAGTCCAAACCGGTGACGGTAGTCGTGCGTGTCGAAGAGGGCGCAGGCGACGATGAAGAGGCGGCGCAGGCGCAGACCATTTCCAATATCATCGGCACCACCGACGAAAACGGTAAATACACCGGTATGAAAGCGCTCCTGACAGCGCTCGCTGTGACCGGCGTTAAGCCGCGCATCCTCGGCGTGCCGGGGCTCGATTCGCTGGAGGTCGCAACGGCGCTTGCGTCAGTGGCGCAGAAGCTGCGTGCGTTTGCCTATGTGAATGCCTGGGGCTGTAAGACCCTTTCGGATGCTATCGACTATCGCGAAAACTTCAGCCAGCGCGAGCTGATGGTCATCTGGCCTGATTTTCTGGCATGGGATACCACGGCGAACGCAACCGACACGCTCTATGCCTCCGCGATTGCCCTCGGCCTGCGTGCCAAAATCGACAATGACACCGGCTGGCATAAAACCCTGTCAAACGTCGGCGTGAACGGTGTCACCGGCATCAGTGCCTCTGTGTACTGGGATTTGCAGGAGCCCGGCACCGATGCCGACCTGCTGAACGAGGCGGGCGTAACCACGCTGATTCGCAAAGACGGCTTCCGCTTCTGGGGCAACCGTACCTGTTCAGACGATCCTCTTTTCCTCTTTGAGAACTACACCCGCACCGCGCAGGTGCTCGCGGACACCATTGCTGAGGCGCACATGTGGGCGATGGATAAGCCGATTACCGCCACGCTGATTCGCGACATCATCGACGGCATTAATGCGAAATTCCGCGAGCTGAAAACGCTCGGTTATATCGTCGATGCTACGTGCTGGTTTGACGAAACCGCCAACGATGCGGAAACCCTGAAAGCCGGGAAGCTGCTGCTGGATTACGACTACACGCCGGTTCCGCCGCTCGAAAACCTGAGCCTGCGCCAGCGCATCACCGATAAATATCTGGCGAATCTCATCTCGTCCGTCAACAGCAAATAAGGAGCCTGACCCATGGCACTACCGCGCACGTTAAAGCTCATGAATCTGTTTATCGACGGCACGAGTTTCCTCGGTGTCGTTCAGTCGATGACGCTGCCAAAGTTGACCCGCAAGCTTGAAAAATATCGCGGTGGCGGGATGAACGGCTCGGCCTCGATTGACCTTGGCCTGGATGATGAGGCTCTGGCGGCGGAGTTTTCCATCGCTGGCTTCCCTGACGATGTCATCTGGACGCTCTACGGTGCGGCGACGTCCTCATCTGTGCCGCTGCGCTTTTCTGGCTCGTATCAGCGTGACGATACCGGTGAAACCGTGCCGGTCGAAGTCGTGCTGCGTGGTCGTCAGAAAGAGGTCGATACCGGCGAGGCTAAACAGGGTGAGGTCACATCGTCAAAAATCCCGATGGACTGCACCTATTACAAGCTCACCTATAACGGAAAAGAGGTTATCGAAATCGATACGGTCAACCTCGTGGAGAAGGTGAACGGCGTCGACCGTCTCGAACAGCATCGCCGCAATATCGGCCTGTAACGTTAACCCCGGCGGGTCATGCCTGCCGGGCTTCCCCCCTGAATACTGAATGAGAAAGAGAACCCCATGAAAGAAGCCAATGAGAACGTGATTACCCTGGATAAAGCCATCAAACGCGGTGATACCGAAATTACTGAAGTCACCATGCTGAAGCCGACAGCGGGCACCCTGCGCGGGGTCAGTCTGGCGGCAGTCGCTAACTCTGAAGTCGACGCGCTGATTAAAGTGCTGCCGCGTATGACCATGCCGTCACTGACCGAGCAGGAAATTGCGGCGCTTGACCTGCCTGACCTGCTGTCGTTTGCCGGTAAGGTGGTCGGTTTTTTGTCGCCGACTTCGGCGGGCTGAATTTCCCGAAAGACCTCTCGGTAGATGACCTGATGGCTGATGTCGCGGTGATTTTTCACTGGGGGCCATCAGAGCTGTATCCCCTGAGCATCGCCGAGCTCGTCACATGGCGCGAAAAAGCGCTTCAGCGAAGCGGACACCTGAATGAGTAATAACCTTAAACTCGAAGTACTGCTGAAAGCTGTCGACCAGGCATCCCGCCCGTTTAAATCCATCCAGACAGCGGGAAAATCGCTGTCGGGTGATATCCGTTCGACGCAGAAGTCGCTGCGTGAGCTGAACGGGCAGGCCGGGAAAATCGACGGTTTTCGCAAGACCAGCGCTCAGCTCGCCGTGACCGGTCAGTCGCTCGCCAAAGCGAAGCAGGAAGCGGCCGCGCTGGCGGTACAGTTCAAAAATACCGAAAGCCCGACGCGTGCGCAGGCTCAGGCGCTGGAAAGCGCGAAGCGTGCCGCCTCGGAGCTGCAAACGAAATACAACAGCCTGCGGGTGTCCGTGCAGCGCCAGCGAGGCGAATTGCAGCAGGCGGGCATCAATACCCGCACGCTCTCCGGTGATGAGCGCCGCCTCAAAACATCCATCAGTGAAACTACCGCGCAGCTTAACCGTCAGCGTGAGGCACTGGCCCGCGTCAGTGCGCAGCAGGCGAAACTGTCCGCCGTGAAATCCCGCTATGAGTCCGGGCAAAAGCTCGCGGCCGGTGCGCGAAATGTTGGCATGGCCGGGGTCGGTATTGCAGCGGCGGGAACGATGGCCGGGGTTGCGCTTCTGCGTCCGGGCTATGACTTTGCACAGAAAAACTCTGAGCTTCAGGCTGTGCTCGGTGTCGATAAACAATCTCCTGAAATGCAGGCACTACGCAAGCAGGCCCGCCAGCTCGGCGACAACACCGCCGCGTCGGCTGATGATGCAGCAAGTGCGCAAATAATTATCGCGAAAGGTGGTGGTGATGCCGCTGCCATTCAGGCAACAACGCCGGTCACGCTGGATATGGCACTCGCCAACCGGCGCACAATGGAAGAGAACGCCGCGCTGCTGATGGGGATGAAATCCGCTTTCCAGCTCTCAAATGCCAAAGTGGCCCACATCGGCGATGTGCTGTCGACGGTGATGAATAAAACCGCTGCTGACTTTGACGGCCTGAGTGACTCGCTGACCTATGTCGCGCCGGTGGCGAAAAACGCCGGGGTAAGTATCGAGCAGGCGGCGGCGATGGTCGGTGCGCTGCATGATGCTAAAATCACTGGCTCAATGGCTGGCACCGGAAGCCGCGCGGTGCTCAGCCGTTTGCAGGCTCCGACCGGCAAGGCGTATGACGCCATTAAAGAACTCGGTGTGAAAACGGCGGACAGCAACGGAAACAGCCGGCCTGTTTTCAGCATCCTGAAAGAAATGCAGGCGAGTTTCGCGAAAAATAAACTCGGCACGGGCGAGCAGGCTGAATACATGAAGGCCATTTTCGGGGAAGAGGCGAGCTCATCTGCGGCGGTACTCATGACCGCAGCATCGAGCGGTAAGCTCGACCAGCTCACCGCCACGCTCAAAGCCTCGGACGGCAAAACGGCGGAGCTCGTTAAGGTCATGCAGGATAACCTTGGCGGCGACTTTAAAGAGTTCCAGTCGGCCTACGAGGCAGTCGGTACTGACCTTTTCGACCAGCAGGAGTCCTCGCTTCGCAAGCTGGTACAGACGGCAACCGGCTACGTGCTGAAAATTGATGGCTGGATCCAGAAAAATAAATCGCTCGCGACGACTCTTGGTCTTATCGCGGCGGGTGCGCTGGGCCTGATTGGTGCGCTCGGCGCTATTGGTCTGGTGGCATGGCCCGTTATCACCGGCATTAATGCCATTGTGGCAGCGGCGGGCCTGCTCAGTACCGTGTTTACCGTGGCGGGCACGGCGATTGTAACCGCCATCGGGGCGATTACGTGGCCGGTGGTGGCTGTGGCGGCGGCAGTGGTCGCCGGGGTGCTGCTTATCCGTAAATATTGGGAACCCATCAGCGCCTTTTTCTCGGGTGTCGTTCAGGGGCTTATTGCCGCGTTCGCACCGGTCGGTGAAATGTTCGCGCCGCTGGCCCCTGTTTTTGACGGGCTCGGGCAAAAGCTCAGTGCTGTCTGGAAGTGGTTTAAGGACCTGATTGCGCCGGTAAAAGCCACGCAGGACACATTAGACAGCTGCAAAAATGCCGGGGTTATCTTCGGACAGGCGCTGGCCGATGCGCTGATGCTGCCGCTGAATATCTTCAACAAACTGCGCGGTGGCCTCGACATCATCCTCGAAAAACTCGGCCTCGTAAAAAATGAATCGGACACCATCGACGCCGCGACGGCAAAAACGCAGCCGGTCGGTCAGGGTGGCGGGTATATCCAGGCGACAAGCTCAATGGGCGGCTATCAGGCGTATCAGCCGGTCATAGCGCCCACTGGTCGTACCTACATCGACCAGAGCAGCCCGACCTATCAAATTACCCTGCCGGGTGGCGGTGCGCCGGGTGGTCAGCTCGGGAACCAGATGCAGGAAGCGTTAGAAAAATATGAGCGCGACAAACGGGCCAAAGCCCGCGCCAGCATGATGCACGATTAAGGAGGCTGATTATGATGCTCGCTCTTGGAATGTTTGTATTTATGCGTCAGACGCTGCCTTATCAGAACATGCAGCGCAGCGCGGATTATCGCTGGCCCTCTAACAGCCGGGTCGGCAAGCGTGCCGCGCGTCAGTTCCTCGGCCCTGGTGACGACAAATTTACCCTCAGCGGTGATTTATATCCTGAGCTGACCGGCGGGAGGCTTTCGCTGCTTGCGCTCTATACGATGGCGGAAGAAGGCCGGGCGTGGCCCCTGATTGCGGGGAACGGCACGATTTACGGGATGTTCGTTATCTCTAATGTCAGCGACACAGGAACTTTTTTCTTCGATGACGGAACACCCCGGAAAATCAGTTTCTCTTTGTCGCTGGAGCGCGCCGATGAATCACTCGCGGCCATGTATGGCGACGTTGGCAAACAGGCCGATGCGCTACTCGGCAAGGCGGGCGGCGTGCTGTCGTCTCTGGGAGGGTAATTATGCTGGATGTGATTACCGGCGCGGGTGTCACCCTGACGCCGCAGTTTATGCTGACGCTCAACAGCAAGGACATTACCGGCAATATCAGCGACCGGTTGATGAGCCTGACCATGACCGACAATCGCGGGTTTGAGGCTGACCAGCTCGACATCGAGCTCAACGACTCCGACGGGCTTGTCGAGCTGCCGGTACGCGGCGCAGTGCTGTCGCTTTATCTCGGCTGGAAAGGGTTTGCGCTGGTCGGAAAGGGCGACTTTACTGTCGACGAGGTGGAGCATCACGGAGCACCGGATACGGTGACACTGCGGGCGCGGAGTGCGGATTTTCGCGGAACGCTCAATTCCCGCCGGGAAGCGTCATACCATGACACCACCCTCGGCGCAGTGGTGGAGGCTATCGCAGCCCGCAACAAATTAAAGGCCGGTGTGGTGCCGTCGCTCGCGGGGATCCAGATTCCGCACATTGACCAGTCGCAGGAATCGGACGCGGTATTTTTGACGCGTCTTGCCGAGCGTAACGGCGGGGCGGTATCGGTCAAGGCGGGCAAGCTGCTGATGCTGAAAGCCGGGAGTGGTACAACCGCCAGCGGCAAGGCTATTCCGCAGATTACCATCGAGCGCAGCAGCGGTGACCGGCACAGTTTCGCGATTGCTGACCGGGGAGCCTATACAGGCGTAACGGCTAAATGGCTGCATACCAAAGACCCGAAGCCTCAGAAGCAGGCGCAAAAGGTGAAGCTCAAACGCAAGCCGAAAGAGAGGCACCTCCGCGCACTCCAGCATCCAAAGGCGAAGCCGGTCAGCCAGGCGGCGAAGGCCAAAAAGCAGAAAGAGCAGGAGGCCCGCGAGGGTGAGTATATGGCCGGTGAAGCGGATAACGTTTTCGCTCTCACCACGATTTACGCATCAAAGGCGCAGGCTATCCGGGCGGCGCAGGCGAAATGGGATAAATTGCAGCGTGGTGTCGCTGAGTTCTCAATCAGTCTCGCGACAGGGCGTGAAGATATTTACCCTGAAATGCCGGTGAAGGTGTCAGGCTTTAAGCGCGTCATAGACGAGCAGGCGTGGATAATCAGTAAGGTGACACACAGCCTCAATAATAACGGCTTCACGACGAGCGTAGAGCTTGAGGTGAGGCTTTCGGATGTGGAGTATGAAGCAGAAACGGATGAGTGATAAAACTCATATATCTGTTTGTTTTATATGAATTTGATGAGTAAAATACAGACATTAAATCAATAAGGTGAGGTGTCAGAAATGTTTCATTGTCCGTTATGCCATACAGCCGCCCATGCCCGCACAAGTCGCTACTTTACTGACACAACAAAAGAGCGTTATCACCAGTGCACTAATATCAATTGTAGCGCCACGTTCGTCACGACCGAGACGGTCGAGCGCTACATCGTGAAGCCGGGCGAAGTGACACCGGCGCTACCTCACCCGACCCGGACAGGACAACAGCAGCTCTGGATGTGAAAAAGAAAACCCCGCGATTGCGGGGTTTTTTGTTTCGATGTGGTCACTGTGTGGACGTGACGAGAAATAAATCCTTTTATTTCATATTATTAAATCCAATAAAAAAGCCCCGCCGGGGGAGGCGGGGAAAAATTCATTGATTATGGAATGATGTGTTCCCTGGTCAGTTTGGGAACAGGCCTAATTTAAGTTGCAAAAGTGCAGTTAAAATGAAGAAATAATGAAGTTTAAGGCAAATCAGCCGCCAATAAAGGAAGCCATAACAATGAAATACGCTGGATTATTACTGCCGCTTGTACTTGCGGGCTGCACGACTGCAAAACCGGATGATGCACCAAAGCCGCCAAATATCGGGATGGCCAACCCGGCCGCGGTCTATTGTCAGCAAAAAGGCGGGACGTCAGTCCCGGTGCAAACCCCACAGGGCGTGCGTTCTGACTGTAAATTACCGTCCGGGGAAGTGATTGACGAATGGACGTTATACCGCCGGGATCATTCTGGCTCGTGACAGATAACGGCTCTCCAGGATAGAATTGCCATTAAGATTAATCTTAATTTCAGATCGTGTGAGAGCCGCATGTTTCAGCTTAAACCGGGCACCCTGGCGATGATTATCGCTGCCCGCACGCCCGCCGGTCGGGCGAATATCGGTAAATCCGTTTCGCTTTTTGCGCTCTGCCAGCCAGGCGAGCGCATCCTCAATCCGGTTAACGGCGTGGTCACAGAACTCCCCCATCAAGCACAGCGTGCGCTGTGGCTGGTCACCGGTGATATTCAGTCCGTCGACGGCCAGGCCGGGTTTGCGTTTGTACGTCCGGAGCACCTGATGCCGCTTACGCCCGATATGCTTCCGGCTGAAGAACTGGAAAAAGTCAGCGAGTAAGGCTCTCCAGCCATGTAGCTAATACCCGCGCATGGTTCTGCTCCGTGTTCTTCGCCCCATAAATCAGCGTCACCGTCTGCTGCTTGGCGAGATGCGCCAGGCGCTGGCCTTCCGCTACCTGGCTTTGCAGCTCTGCCCGGTATTCTTTACTGAAGGTGGTTAAGTCGATGGCTTCGCCATGAAAGGCTTTTCGCAGCGCAGACGAAGGGGCAAGCGCTTTGCACCATTCATCACAGGTTAACGCTTCTTTCTTCACCCCGCGCGGCCAGAGTCGGTCGACCAGGACCCGGTAGCCATCTTCCGGCGCAGGCGTCTCATACACGCGTTTGCACTGAATCATCTTTTGTCCTTATTCCGCGATGTTTTGCTGAAAGGGTAATACTTTCCGCACCGGGATGAAAAGGCCAGCCCGGGGATTGTTCCGGCGACAAATTCCCGGTAGGCTGGTGTTCCTTATGTAGCCCGTAAACTGCACCGCATAAGGAACCCTTCATGGAACACGCTTCGAATCAAAAAACAGTGCGTATCGCCCTCGTAGGCGACTTCAATCCAGAGGTGATTGCTCATCAGGCGATTCCGCTGGCGATTGACGACGCCGCCGCCGTTCAGGATATCACCGCCGACTACGACTGGATCTCCACCTCCGACATCAAAAGCGCCGACGACCTGGTTGGATACGACGCGCTCTGGCTGGTTCCTGCCAGCCCGTATAAAAATGCTGAAGGCGCCTTTATCGCCATTCGCTACGCTCGCGAAAACAGCCTGCCTTTCCTCGGCACCTGTGGAGGCTTCCAGCATGCCATTATCGAATATGCGCGCAACGTGTTGGGCTGGCAGGATGCTGCGCACGCAGAAACCGATACCGAAGGCCGGATGGTTATCGCACCGCTTAGCTGTTCGCTGGTGGAAAAATCAGACACCATTGAGCTGCGTAGCAATACTTTGATTGCCAAAGCCTACGGCCGTCTGAGCATCGAAGAGGGCTATCACTGTAGCTACGGAATTTCGCCTGAGTTTGCGTCTGAGCTGGAAGAGGGCGCATTGCGCGTGACGGGCTGGGATGAAGAAGGTGAGATCCGCGCGGTGGAACTTGTCACCCATCCGTTTTTTGTCGGAACGCTGTTCCAGCATGAACGTAACGCCCTTGCAGGGCGTCCGGCTCCGCTGGTGCACGCTTTCCTGCGCGCAGCGGCAAACTGACGATCGCCCGGTGGCGCTCACGCTCACCGGGCCCAGGGCTTCAGGCCGGGCAAACGAAGTGCCGCCCGGCAATGCCTGTTATTAGCTGCTGATTTCCCTGGCGCGTCCTGCCAGACCACCAAACACCGCCATAACCAGTGAGATAACTGCGACCGCGATAAGCGGGATATGCCAGTCGCCGCTGGCGTCGTGGATTTTCCCCATGACCGGCGGCCCACAGGCGGCCAGCAAATAGCCGACGGACTGCGCCATGCCGGACAGCGCTGCGGCCTGGTGGGCGGAGCCCGCACGCAGGCCGATAAACGTCAGGCCGAGGATCATTGTTGCGCCAGAGCCGCAGCCGAAAATCAGCGTCCATACCACCGCCTGCTGCGGAAACAGCCAATAGCCGATGGCGCTGATGGCGCACATTATGGCAACGATAATGGCAATGCCACGTTGATCTTTAAGCTTATGCAAGATAATCGGGATCAGCAGTCCTGGCACGGCGGTAGCCAGCTGCAATAATCCGTGCAGCGAACCGGCCTGTGCTTCGCTGTAGCCCTGGCTGATAAGGATCGCCGGGAGCCAGCCGATCACCACGTAATAGACCAGCGAGTTAATGCCGAGGAACAGCGTCACCTGCCAGGCCAGCGCCGAGCGCCAGATCCCTTTGTTATGCAGGCTGCGCGATGTGGTAACGGTGCCCGGCGCGTGCTGACGCAGCTGCGGCAGCCAGAACAGCAGGGCTATCAGCGGGAAGGCCATTAGTGCCAACAGCGCGCCGTGCCAGCCTGCGCCGCTCATTGCAATGGGTACAACCAGGGCCGAGCCGAGCGCGGCGGCGCCGCCCATCGTTAAGGAATAGGCGCCAATCATCCGCGCAACGTGTCCCGCGAAATCTCTTTTAATCAATCCCGGCAGCAGGACGTTGCCCATCGCGATACCGCAGCCAATTATGGCGGTGCCGACGTACAAAAAGGTGGCAGACGGCAGGGAGCGGACGGCGATGCCTGCGCAGATCAGCAGAAGGGCTGCAAACAGGCTGCGCTCCATCCCGAAACGGCGCGCAATACCCGCCGCCAGCGGGGAAAACAGGCCAAACGCCAGCAGGGGCAGAGTGGTCAGCATGCCTGTCCAGGCGGTGGTCAGACCGTAATCGGCGCGGATAGTGTCGAGCAGCGGTGCGGCACCGGTGAAGGTCACGCGCAGCGTGGTGGCGATAAGCAAAATCCCGACAATCAACAACAGCGTCTGACGACGGGAGGTCTGGATAACTTTACTCATGGGGTTCTCTGTCATTCTCAGGAGTGGCTACAATACGCGGTTTTCGTTGTGATTGAATCAAGCTAAAATGACAAATAATCGCTGATATCGGACAAAACAGATGACGACAGGACTGGGCCTTGCAGGCTATGAGCCTGACAGCCAGCCGGAAAACGCGGTGGCTTTCCGCATCCAGGTGGTGGAGGATGAGCAGTTTATTCCCCGGCACAAGCACCGAAAGGGGCAGTTGATTTTGGCCCTGCACGGCGCCATCACCTGTGAAGTGGAAAACGCCATGTGGATGGTGCCGCCGCAGTATGCGGTGTGGATCCCGGGATTAGTGCCTCACAGCAATCGGGCAACGCCCGGCGCCCGCCTGTGCTTTTTATTTATTGAACCCGGCGCGGCGGCGATGCCAGACCATTGCTGTACGCTGAAGATTTCGCCGCTCGTGCGCGAGCTTATCCTCACGCTTGCCGGGCGAAATAAGGGGCAGAAAAATAACGAGGCAATGCAGCGATTAATTCAGGTGCTGTTCGATGAACTCCCGCAGCAGCCACAGCAGCAGCTGCAGTTGCCGGTATCTGCTCATCCAAAAATTCGTCAGATGGTTGATACCATGGCCGCAGAGCCCGCTGTCTGGCAAACCCTGGGGCAGTGGGCGGGACATTTTGCGATGAGTGAACGCAATCTGGCCCGGCTGGTGGTGAAGGAGACGGGCCTCAGCTTTCGCCGCTGGCGGCATCAGCTGCAGCTTATTCTGGCGCTACAGTTGTTGATCCGTGGGCAAACCGTGCAGCAAACCGCTCACGCGCTGGGCTACGACTCAACCACGGCATTTATCACCATGTTCCGCAAAGGGCTTGGCCAGACGCCGGGGCGCTACCTCAGCGGCCTGATTACCCCTTCCCAATAAGCAGCGACACCAGCCCGGCGGCAATCAGTGGCCCCACCGGTACGCCGCGAAACAGCGCCACGCCGAGTACAGTCCCGACCAGCAGCCCGGCAACCAGATGCGGCTGCGTGCCCATCAGCTGCACGCCTCTGCCGCCAAGCCAGGAGACAAACACGCCCACCGCAATCGCCACCAGCGATTTCCAGTTTACGAACGAATGGATAAGCGTCGACGGCGGCAAAGAGCCGCTGGCGATCGGGGCCATCACGCCGATGGTGAGCACGATAATCCCGATGCTCAGGCCCTGTTTCTCGATCCAGGGGAAGAAGGTGTTCAGCGGCGTCATGCGCACAATGATCAGCACCAGGATCGACACGGCAACGGTGGTGTTATGGCTGATAAAGCCAAGCGCCGCCAGCCCTAGCAGAATGAGAAGGGTGGTATCAAACATGAAGGTGTCCTTGCCAGAAGTAAAATAAATCAACCGGTCTACTTTACGCGCAACGCCATGAGCAGAAAGCGCTATTTTTCATTCCGGCAACACTTTTTGGCAGATGCCCAAAGCAGGCGTTTGCGCTGTCATTGTGCTGTCATGAAAAAGGGGGAATGTGCAGGTGAAGAGAGGCCGCCCTGGAGGTAAACCCGATGAGTGAAGCGCTGATGATTGCCACCGCGTTTATCGCTATTGCCCTGACGCTGGTGGCTTCCGTGTTATGGCTGGAGAGAGCGGGTTAATCGTTCTCGCGACGGAACGTGACCAGCTCTGGCTGCGCGATGCGCAGATAGTCCTGGGTGTCCATCACGATAGATTTTTCCAGCAGCCCGGCGTTGAAAGCGATCTCGTCGAAACGCTCGAACAACAGCGGGTCGGCCACCAGCTTCAGTGACGGATGGAAGCTGAACGGAGGAATAGCCCCAAACACGCAGGCGGTGAGAGAGTCGACTTCCGCCGGGCTCGCGAGCGACGCCTTCAGCCCGCCCAGATGTGATGCGAGGCGTGATAAATCCGCCTGCTGATCTGCCGCCAGAATTGCCAGCACGTGCTGCTTCACGCCGTTGCCCTTCACTTTGCATACCAGCGCCTTCGCGCCCTGTCCTGGCGCCGTGCCGCGAATTTCTGAGACGGCTTCACATTTGCCAATGGCTTCGTGCTCCATCACGCGGAAGCGGGCTTGCTCTGCGGTGAGAACGTCCAGTAAATGCTGGTGGATATTGCGGGAGGAGATGTCAGACATGATGACTCCGGTAAAAAAATCAGGCGGTCAGCATAGTCCTGAGGGGAAAACCCGGCAAGCAGGATGCATTGTGCCGGGAATCAATTTTGCGCAGCCGCTTATTTCATAATGATATCCATTACTATTTTTCCGCATATAGAAATGATTTTTTAGCATTGGCGGACGCATCGGGGTTATGGGAGCGTAGTGGCATAGCCCGCTAACAGGCGGAGATAACAAGGAAAATCTATGGCACAGGCAATGAAATCCCATAAAAATAAGATCGCTTCGTTTGTCCTTCTGGCGCTTCTCGGCGCCGCTTCCGCGATGGCGCAGGCCGATCAGCTTGCGGATATCCAGAAAGCGGGTGTGATAAAAGTCGCAACGTTTGATGCCAATCCGCCTTTTGGCTCAGTGGACGCTAAAACTCACGATATCGTTGGCTATGACGTCGATTTTGCTAAAGCGCTGGCCAAATCGCTTGGGGTTAAGCTTCAGCTGGTCGCGACCAACCCGGCAAACCGTATTCCTCTTTTACAGTCAGGGAAGGTCGATTTGATCGTGGCGGATATTACCATCACGCCGGAGCGCGCGCAGGTTGTGGACTTCTCTACGCCTTATTTTGTGACCGGGCAACAGTTCCTCGTGCCAGCCAGCTCGCCGGATAAGCTTGATGATTACGGCCATAGCCGCATCGGGGCGGTAAAAGGCACCACGGGTGAGCAGGCCTTGCATCAGCGCTTCCCGTCAGCCCGCGTGCTCTCCTATGACGATATTCCGCTGGCGTTAACTGCGCTGCGTAACGGCAACGTGCAGGCCATTACTCAGGACAGCACCATCCTGGCCGGTTTGCTGGCGGAAGCGCCGGACAAAGCGAAATTCAAAATCCTGCCGGATTTACTGAGCAAAGAAGAGATTGGCGTTGGCGTGAAGAAAGGCGAAACGACGTTATTAAAGGCGGTCAACGACGAGCTGGTGAAGCTTGAGCAAAGCGGCGAGGCGGCAAAAATATACGACGGCTGGTTTGGTCCGGGCAGCAAGACGCCTCAGCCACGCGGCTTTAAGATAGAAGCTAAGTAGTATGCTGAGTGGCCTGTTAAAACGATCCGCAGCTCAGGCTGCGGATTTTGCACATTTACGCGATGCCAGCGTGGAGTTTCGCCGGGCGGGGAAACTCTATGGCGATCATCAGGTTTTAAAATCCATCGATCTGAAGATTAATGCCGGCGAAGTGGTGGCGATCTGCGGGCCGTCAGGCTCGGGAAAATCGACGCTCATTCGCCTGATCAACCAGCTCGAACCGTTAAGCGCGGGCGATATACTTATCGACGGCAAACCGACGCGGAATCTACGCGGACAGGCGCTGCGGGCGTTGCGCAGCCGTATCGGCTTTGTCTTCCAGCAGTTCAACCTCTACGCGCATCTCACCGCCGTGCAGAATATCACGCTGGCGCTGACGCATGTTCACGGCTGGAAAGCGGAAGAGGCGAAGCAGCAGGCGGCCGCATTGCTGCTGCGCGTGGGGCTTGCCGAAAAAGCACACCATTTCCCCGCCCAGCTTTCCGGCGGACAGCAGCAGCGGGTGGCTATTGCCAGGGCGCTGGCCTCATCGCCGCAGATAATCCTGTTCGACGAGCCGACCTCCGCCCTCGACCCGGAAACGATAGGTGAAGTGTTGGCGGTAATGAAATCTCTGGCGCACAGCGGTATTACCATGATTGTGGTGACCCATGAGATGCAGTTTGCCCGAGAGATAGCCGATCGTGTGGTGTTTATCGACGGGGGAGAAATTCTTGAGCAGGCGCCACCGGCGCAATTCTTTCGTTCCCCGCAGCATCCCCGTGCCCGACGTTTTCTGCAAAAGGTGCTCGACCCGCTGCATACGGAACTTAAGGACGGGCAATGAACTGGCATATCGACTGGGCCGGGGTACTGAGTGGCCAACCGTTACGGTGGATTATCTCCGGCTTCCTGACCACCGTCTGGGTAACGCTTGCCGGAATGCTACTGGCGACGGTGCTGACGCTTTTGCTGACGGGCCTGAGGCTGGCGGGAGGACGACCAGGGCGCGGCGTGGTTGCGGTATGGGTGTCACTTTTGCGCAATACGCCGCTGCTGGTACAGCTGCTGTTCTGGTATTTCGCTGCCTGGAGCTTTCTCCCGCAGGCGCTGCGTGACTTTATCAACGATGAACATCGCTGGTCGATTCTGCCGGGCAACGTGTGGTGGCTGACGCCGGAGTTTCTGTCGGCGGCGTGGGGCCTCGGACTGTTTACCTCGGCGTTTTTGCTCGAAGAAATTCGCAGCGGCCTACAGGCGGTGCCCAAAGGCCAGACTGAGGCGGCGCTCGCGCAGGGCTTTTCGGCGTGGAGGCTGTTCCGCTGGATTTTGCTGCCGCAGGGGCTGGTGAACGCCTGGCAGCCGATGGTGGGGCAGTATCTCAACCTGATGAAGCTCTCCTCGCTTGCCACCGGCATTGGCTTTGCAGAGCTGACCTATCAGGTCAGGCAGATAGAAAGTTACAATGCGCATGCTCTGGAAGCCTTCGCCGTGGGGACAGCGCTTTATCTGCTGCTGGGAATCATCATGGGGGCGCTGTTTACCTGGTTTGGGCCGCGCAACGCAAAGCGTCCGACATCTGCAATAACTCCTCCCGCCGTGGAGGCGCAGCATGATAGCTAACATCACGGTGATTACCGATAATCTCGATTATCTGCTCTGGGGTCGCATGGCGCAGGGCGAGCCGGGTGGTGTACTGCTTACGCTGCTGATGGCGGCGGGCGCAGCGGCGCTTGCTTTGCCCGGGGGCGTGCTGCTGGCGGGTCTGGCCTGGCGGTACGGGGGCGGGGTGCGACGAGTGCTCTTTATCTGGGCGGAGTTTATTCGTGGTATCCCGCTAATATTTGTCATCTTCTGGCTCTATTTCCTGCTGCCGCTGATTACCGGACGCGATTTACCCGGTGCCCTGACCGTGACGCTTGCTTTGGCATGGTTTACCTCGGCGGCGGTCATGCACACGGCCTATGCCGGTTTGCAGGCGTTGCCCGGCGGACAGCGCGAGGCCGCTGTTGCCGGAGGTTTCAGCCACTGGCAAACGCTGCGTCTGGTGTTGCTCCCGCAGGCGATGCGTAACGTGCTGCCTTCTTTTATCGGCCTGTTTATCGCGTTGTTGAAAGACACTTCGCTGGCGTTTATCGTTAACGTGCCGGAATTAACCACCGTCGCCGGGCAGGTGAACAGCCGGGTGCAGGTTTATCCGGCGGCCATCTTTATCTTTACGGGGCTGGTTTATTACCTGTTGTGCAGCGGCCTGGGCTGGCTGATATCCCGCTGGCGTTCAGCGCCTTTATATCAGGCTGCAAAATAACGTGCTGTTTAAATAGCATCAGAAGAAAAAACGGCCAGATAACCTGGCCGTTTTTTATGATTAATTACCGCTCGTGGCACTCTGCTTGTGAAAAAGCTCTCTGAATACCGGGTAAATATCCTCCTGGTCGCGAATATGCTGCATGGCAAAGTTTTCAAACGTTGACTGCAGATGTTCATATTCACGCCACAGGGTTTGATGCGCGCGGCGGGTGATTTCGATGTAGCTGTAATACCGCACCACCGGCAGGATTTTCTTCGCCAGGATCTCATGACACAGCGGAGAGTCATCCGCCCAGTTATCACCGTCAGACGCCTGCGCCGCGTAGATATTCCACTGCGCGGGGTCATAGCGCTCCTTCACCACCTCATCCATCAGCTTCAGGGCGCTGGAGACAATTGTGCCGCCGGTTTCCTGCGAATAGAAGAACTCGTGCTCATCCACCTCTTTCGCCTGAGTGTGGTGGCGGATATAGACCACCTCAACGTTTTTATAGGTCCGGCTGAGGAACAGATACAACAGGATATAAAAGCGCTTTGCCATGTCCTTAGTGGCCTGATCCATCGAGCCGGATACGTCCATCAGGCAGAACATCACCGCCTGGCTGGAAGGCTCGGGGCGCTTCTCATAGTTCTTGTACCGCAGGTCGAAGGTGTCGATAAACGGCACTTTTTCGATTTTTGCCCGCAGCTCGGCAATTTCCCGACGCAGCCGCTCCTCTTCCAGCAGCTGAGCAGGCTCGCTTTTGGCGACGGTATCCAGTCTCGCCTCCAGCTCGCGCAGCTCACGACGTTTGCCCGCTGTCATTGCCGTGCGGCGCGCCAGCGAGTTTTGCAAAGAACGCACGACGCTGATATTTGCCGGAACGCCGTTGGCGGTATAGCCGGCACGATGGGTTTTGTACTCCGTCAGCTGGCGGTGCTGATTTTTCCTCAGATTCGGCAGAGCCAGATCTTCAAACAGCAGATCCAGATACTCATCTTTTGAAATCTGGAATACGAACTCATCCTGGCCTTCGCCGTCCGGGCTCGCCTGGCCCTGACCGCTTCCACCGCCGGCGCCGCCGCCCTGAGGGCGCTCAATACGATCGTTCTGCACAAAGTGGTCGTTGCCGGGGTGAACGCGATGGCGCAGTCCGCCGCGTCCCTGATGGAACATCGGTTCGCTGATATCGTCCGTCGGAATGGATACCGACTCGCCGCTGTCGATGTCGGTCACCGAGCGTTTGTTGATGGCCTCGGAGATCGACTGTTTTATCTGCGCCTTATAGCGGCGCAAAAAGCGCTGGCGGTTTACCGCGCTTTTGTTTTTACCGTTCAGGCGCCGGTCTATGAACCAGGTCATATTCCCCTCCCGTACTGCATTGCCAACCTTACGCTGTGACAGAAATGCCGGATGACGGTGTGCTTATCCGGCCTACAGGTCGCTCTTTATTGTAGGCCCGGCAAGCGATACGCTGCCGGGCAATTTTTGTCATCAGGACGACTTACGCACGCGCAGATACCATTCGCACAGCAGGCGCACCTGTTTGCGGGTATAGCCTTTTTCCATCATGCGGTCGACGAAATCGTCGTGTTTTTTCTGCTCATCGGTTGAGGTTTTGGCGTTGAACGAAATCACCGGCAGCAGCTCTTCGGTATTGGAGAACATTTTCTTCTCAATAACGGTGCGCAGTTTTTCGTAGCTGGTCCAGTTCGGGTTACGTCCGCTGTTGTTCGCTCTGGCGCGCAGCACGAAATTGACGATTTCGTTACGGAAGTCTTTCGGGTTACTGATCCCGGCAGGCTTCTCAATTTTTTCCAGCTCCGCGTTCAGGGATTCGCGGTCAAACAGCTGGCCGGTATCCGGGTCACGGTATTCCTGATCCTGGATCCAGAAGTCCGCATAGGTGACATAACGGTCAAAAATGTTCTGCCCGTATTCGGAATAGGATTCAAGGTAGGCGGTCTGGATCTCTTTGCCGATAAACTCGGCGTATTTCGGGATCAGATAGCCTTTCAGGAACTCCAGGTAGCGTTCAGACTGCTCCTGCGGGAACTGTTCACGCTCAATCTGCTGCTCCAGCACGTAGAACAGATGCACCGGGTTCGCCGCCACTTCGATGTGGTCGAAGTTGAAGACGCGGGAGAGGATTTTGAACGCAAAGCGGGTGGAGAGCCCGTTCATCCCTTCGTCAACGCCCGAATAGTCGCGATACTCCTGATAGGATTTCGCCTTCGGATCGGTATCTTTCAGGCTTTCGCCGTCGTACACGCGCATTTTCGAGTAGATGCTCGAGTTTTCCGGCTCTTTCAGGCGCGACAGAATCGAGAAGCGCGCCAGGGTTTCCAGGGTGCCCGGTGCGCAAGGCGCATGGGTCAACTCACTGTGGTTGAGCAGTTTTTCGTAAATTTTGATCTCTTCAGAGATCCGCAGGCAATAAGGCACTTTGACGATGTAGACGCGGTCAAGGAAGGCCTCATTGTTTTTGTTGTTGCGGAAGGTGACCCATTCCGATTCGTTGGAGTGCGCCAGAATGATGCCGTTGAACGGCAGGGCAGAGATCCCCTCGGTACCGTTATAGTTACCTTCCTGGGTCGCGGTCAGCAGCGGGTGCAGCACTTTAATCGGCGCCTTGAACATCTCGACGAATTCCATCACACCCTGGTTAGCGCGGCACAGCGCACCGGAATAGCCGTAGGCATCCGGATCGTTCTGCGCGTGGTTTTCCAGTTTGCGAATGTCGACCTTCCCGACCAGCGCCGAGATATCCTGGTTGTTCTCATCGCCGGGTTCCGTTTTTGCAATGGCAATTTGCGCCAGAATTGACGGCCAGACTTTCACCACGCGGAATTTGGTGATGTCACCGCCAAACTCGTTCAGCCGTTTCGCCGCCCACGGCGACATAATGGTGCCGAGATAACGGTTAGGAATGCCGTACTCTTTTTCCAGAATCTGGGCATCTTCCTGTGGATTGAACAGGCACAGCGGGTGATCGTTCACCGGGCTGCGTTCGCCGTTGGCGCTCAGCACATAGATGGGCACGCGCTGCATCAGCGATTTCAGGCGCTCGGCCAGAGAAGATTTACCGCCGCCCACCGGGCCCAGCAGATAAAGGATCTGTTTCTTCTCTTCCAGGCCTTGAGCGGCGTGCTTCAGGTAGGCGACGATCTGCTCGATAGCGTCTTCCATACCGTAGAACTCTTCAAACGCCGGATAGCGTGCAACCACCCGGTTCGAAAACAGACGGGACAGCCGTGGCTCATGGGCAGTATCGACCATGACTGGCTCACCGATAGCCATTAACAGTCGTTCTGCCGCATTGGCATAGGCACTGCGATCTTGTTTACAGATGGCAAGAAATTCCTGCAGTGTGAACTCTTCGTCCTTGGCAGCTTCATAACGCTGGCGATAGTGATCGAATATATTCATGGCATGCCGTCCTTTCGTTTTTTAGCACAGGATGAGAGCCGTTCATATGAGTAGTAGAGGCTCCCGGAAGCCGTAAGCTGAACGACGCTCACTCAGATTGCAGCAACCCTTGTGCCAGGTTGCCAGCACTGAAAAGATAACGTGGCCCGCGATTACACCTTCTGAATTTAAGCGTAGATGGCATTTGGAAAACTTGCATGTTGAGAAAAATCAATTTCAATGACTTATCAATAACTCATCAAAAAATACCGCGACTTAAAGATGAAGAAATTTCAGGGTTTCATCGGGGTGTCATCCGGCTGTCAGCAGCGCGTCATACAAAGGTGGCAGCCTGGCAGCCTGGCAGGTTAAACAGTGTCAGTGGAAGTAAAGAATTTGAGGTAAGCGGGTCGGGCGGGTAAACTTCAGCCGCTTGTATTTTTAAAGGGATATGCAACGTGAAGACAATTAAACTTTTAACAACGGGCCTGCTTCTCGCAACAGCAGCTACCGTTGTGCACGCTGAAGACAGCAAATTGACGCTGGGAGCAGGCGTTGGCGTGGTCGGGCATCCGTATAAGCAGTATCACACTGATTATTATCCGGTGCCGGCTATCGATTACGAAAGCAAGAATTTCTGGTTCCACGGTCTTGGCGGGGGCTATTACCTCTGGAATGACCAGGCCGATAAGCTCTCCATCACCGCTTACTGGTCGCCGCTGTACTTCAAGCCGGGCGACAGCGACAATCATCAGCTCCGCAAGCTCGATCGTCGTCAGTCAACGATGATGGCTGGCCTGTCGTATATGCACTTTACCCAGTATGGCTTCCTGCGCACCACGCTCGCGGGTGATACGCTGGATAAAAGCAACGGCATCACCTGGGACACCGCCTGGCTCTACCGCTACAACGCGGGCAAGCTGACGGTAACGCCGGGCATCGGTGTGCAGTGGAACAGCGAAAATCAGAACGAGTACTACTACGGCGTTTCCAAAAATGAATCCCGGAAAAGTGGCCTGCGCAGCTACGATCCGGACAGCGGCTGGAACCCGTACGTAGAGCTTTCGATGAGCTATAAGCTGACGGACGACTGGACCGTGTATGGCATCGGGCGCTACACCCGTCTGTCAGATGAGGTCACTGACAGCCCAATGATCGACAAGAGCTGGACGGGTCTGCTGTCCACAGGGATCACCTACAGCTTCTGATGATGCACTAATAAGATGCGTGGAATGCAATAAAACAGGGCGGAGACGCCCTGTTTTGCGTTATGACAGTGCGAGGAATTAACGCTTAGCGACGCGAATCGACTGAGAAAGGCGGGAAGGCTTCTCTTCGGACACTTTCTGCGGGTTAGTCACGCAGGCGGTTTCCACGCAGACAAACGTTTTGTAGCCATCGTCCGGCATATCGCCCATGCTGATGGAGAGCGCCGGGCCCGGGTTCCAGCCAACCACGTTGCTGTGGTGACCATGGACCACGTCGATATTGCGATTCAGTGCACCGTCGTGGATCACGCTGCAGGCTTCCGCGTTGAGATAAACGCGATCGGTTCTGTCCGGGAAGGCTTGCACGCCATCGGCCAGTACGCCTTCTTCTGCGTTCTTCACTTTGTCGATGTAGCGATCGCCAAAGCCACTCACTTTCACCTTGCTGATATCACCGACGTTGAAATAGGTGTGCAGGGCAGAGGTGGTCTCGAAATCACCGTGAGCCTCAAGCTCAATCTCACAGGTTTTACCGACCTTAAAGCGCGCATACAGCGTGAAGTCGTGCGGCCACAGCTTCTTCGTCTCTTCGCTGTTTTGCAGTTCAAAGGTCAGCACCACGCCGTTGTCATCTTCGTTATGCGCTTTCAGCGTCCACGGTAGATTACGGGCGAAGCCGTGAGCCGGCAGACCCTGCTGCGCGGCCGGGCCAAACCATGGCCAGCAGATTGGCACGCCGCCGCGCAGGGCGACGCCATTTTTAAAAGGCGTGTTGTTGCTGAGCCACAGCACTTCTTCTTCGCCCGCTGGCTTCCAGGAAAGCAGGTGAGCGCCCTGCAGCGCAAAAGAGGCTTTGACCTGTGGATGATCGACAACGATCAGCTCGAGATCGTCCAGCTGACGGCGGGAGAGGACAGGGGTAAGGTGTTCAACTACCGGGAGAGCAAAAATTTTATTAATCATGGTGCAATCCTAAAGGTGAGCCGTAAACGTAAAGCCATAAAAAAAGGCGACCGAGGTCGCCTTTTTGGATCAGAGTCTCATCTCAACTTATTTGGAGATGTGAGCGATCAGGTCCAGAACTTTGTTGGAGTAGCCAGTTTCGTTGTCGTACCAGGAAACCAGTTTCACAAAGTTGTCGTTCAGTGCGATACCTGCTTTAGCATCGAACACGGAAGTGCAAACTTCGCCGTTGAAATCGGTAGAAACAACGTCGTCTTCGGTGTAACCCAGAACGCCTTTCATTGCGCCTTCAGAAGCCGCTTTGATTGCTTTCTTGATTTCTTCGTAAGACGCTGCTTTTTCCAGACGAACGGTCAGGTCAACAACGGATACGTTTGGAGTTGGAACGCGGAACGCCATACCAGTCAGTTTGCCGTTCAGTTCTGGCAGTACTTTACCTACTGCTTTAGCAGCGCCGGTAGAGGATGGGATGATGTTCTGAGCTGCGCCGCGGCCGCCGCGCCAGTCTTTGTGAGACGGGCCATCAACGGTTTTCTGAGTTGCGGTGGTCGCGTGAACGGTGGTCATCAGACCTTCGATGATGCCGAAGTTGTCGTTGATAACTTTCGCCAGCGGTGCCAGGCAGTTGGTGGTGCAGGATGCGTTGGAAACGATGTCCTGACCTTCGTATTTGTCAAAGTTAGCGCCTTTAACAAACATTGGGGTGTTGTCTTTGGAAGGACCAGTCAGAACAACTTTTTTCGCACCAGCGGTGATGTGTTTACGCGCGGTTTCGTCAGTCAGGAACAGACCCGTTGCTTCAGCAACGACGTCAACGCCTGCTTCATTCCACTTCAGGTTAGCCGGATCACGCTCAGCGGTAACACGGATTTTTTTACCGTTAACGATCAGATGACCGTCTTTCACTTCAACGGTGCCGTTAAAACGACCGTGAGTGGAGTCATATTTCAGCATGTACGCCATGTAGTCAGCGTCCAACAGATCGTTGATTGCAACGATTTCGATGTCAGAACGTTCCTGAGCAGCACGGAAAACAATGCGACCGATACGGCCAAAACCGTTGATACCTACTTTGATAGTCATATATTCCACCAGCTATTTGTTAGTGAATAAAAGGTTGCCTGTAAAATTACAAAAACCTTACGCAGCGTCAAGCGGAATCGTGTCAATCATTGCGACAAATCAATCCTCTGCATAGCCTTTGCACGATTGACCGACTCACTCATCCATTGGGCCAAATTCCACATGGGGGCTGCGCCCGGAATTTTAAAGGCCATAAGAGATAAAAATGTGATTCAGATCACGATTATCTGGCGACCCTTTCGCAACGACTAAGTTTAGAACAAAAGTTCACGCTTCATTGTTAATGTTTTGTTAGAATCGACGCTGAAGTGGTCCTTAATACAGCGAGATGTGAGCCCATGACCAACAAACCTTCCCCGGAGCAGCTGAAAGGCTCGCTCAGCGAAATGCAGTTCTACGTGACGCAGAATCACGGGACCGAACCGCCGTTCACCGGCCGCCTGCTGCACAACAAGCGCGACGGCGTATATCACTGCCTGGTGTGCGATGCCGCGCTGTTTACCGCCGAAAGCAAGTACGACTCTGGCTGCGGCTGGCCGAGCTTTTATGAACCCGTCAGCGACACGGCGATCCGCTACCTGAACGACTCCTCCCACGGCATGCAGCGCACTGAAATCCGCTGTGGAAACTGTGACGCGCATCTTGGTCACGTATTCCCGGATGGCCCGCAGCCTACAGGGGAGCGCTACTGCGTGAATTCGGCTTCGTTGAGCTTCACCGATGAGCAAAACGGCGAGCAAACCAAGGGCTGAAGAAACGATTCAGCAAATTATTCCTGCGCTACGGAGTGAAGGGTGAATATTGAGCAAATGATCGACGGCATGTCAGAGGAAGTGTATTTGCGTCTGGCAACCGCCGTTGAGCTGGGAAAATGGCCGGATGGCATCGCCCTGACGGCGGAACAGAAAGAGAATTGCCTGCAGTTAGTGATGCTGTGGCAGGCGCGCAATAACACCGACGCGCAGCACATGACCATCGACACGCAGGGGCAGATGGTGATGAAGAGCAAGCAGCAGCTGAAAGAGGATTTCGGTATCGCACCGAAGCCGATTGCAACGCTGAAAATGCAGTAAGTTTTGTGATTTGATGCCCGGCGGCGCATTGCTTGCGCGGGCCTACAGATAGCGTTTGCCTGTAGGCCCGATACGGCGAAGCCACCACCGGGCACTCTGCTTTATCAGTGCTTAATCCCTAAAGACGTCGCCAGCTGCCTGGCTAACTGGTTGTGGTCATCCGCACCATATTCCCAGAACATCGCGCCGCCGAGGCCTTTCTCCTTGATGTATTGCGCTTTCAAATCCACCGAGCGTGGGTTTTCGTATGACAGCGCAAACAGCGGTTTCCCTTCAGCCGACTTCAGCGACAGCCACGGTACTTTCGCCTCATCATCCCACTGTTCGGTAAAGCGCTTCTGCGGATCGTGAATCAGCTTGTCGACAATGTCGTTGTACTTCACGTAGGTGTCTTTGCTGAGATCGAAGCCGAGTGATTTAAACAGCGCGATTTCCGCTGGGCCAAAATACGGTTGCGTGACCGGGTTCTTCTGGGCATCCGGCTTGCTCCAGTCGATACCTGGCTCAGTGGCTCGCTTCGGCACCCGGCCATAGAAACCAATACCCAGATTCATCTGCTCAGGCTTCAGCCCGGCCGCCAGATAGTTGTTCACCACGAAATCAGCGCTGTACTTATCCGCCTGCGCCACCGTAGGCCATGTTTGGGAGTCATACAGGTTGGAGTTAAAGTACTGTGTACCGTAGGCCATATCGTAAGTCATCAGGTTGATGTAGTTCAGATACGGCGCAATGGCCTTCACGTCGACCCAGCTTTTCGGACTTTCCGCATTCGCACCGAGTGCGACGGTGACCAGTTTTTCCTTCGGCAGCGCTTCACGTAACGCTTTCAGCAGGGCGGTGAAGTTGTCCTTGTCTTCCGGCTTTTTATCCACCAGCCCCCACGCGCCGTTGACCGGGTACTCCCAGTCGAGATCGATCCCGTCCAGGCCGTAGGTATTGACGATGTCATTTGCTGAACGGATAAAGACTTCGCGACTCTCTTTATCGTCCGCCGCGCCTGAGAACCCATGGGCTCCCCAGCCGCCCACCGACAGCAGCACCTTCAGGTTCGGGTTTTGCTTGCGCAGCTCAGGGATTTTTTTCAGGTCGGCGATCACTTTAGGCGACAGCCAGATCTGATGCAGTTTGCTGACGTCCTTCAGCGCTTCGTTCGTCTCGCCCGTTTCGTTGTTGTAGATGAGACCAAAGGAGTAATTGAGGTGCGTTATCTGACGGACATCCAGCTTATCGATATCGCCGCCGGGACCGGCGGTCACGTCACCGCCGCCGTTGAAGTAGCCGACGGACATCATATCGGCGGCGAAGGCGTACGGCGCGCAGAGCAGGGGGAAGGCTGCCAGAACAGGCAATAGCTTCATACAGTTTCCTCTTTGACTAAAAAAATAAGCACGCCACACAACGCGGCGTGACGAAAAAATAGCCAGGACAGAGTAGCAGTGCCGCTTCGCAAAAAATGCGAGAAGGGTTCAAATTGGAGAAAAATGAGGACGTTGTACGGTTGCTCCCTCTCTCTGTGGGAGAGGGACGGGTGAGGGCTTCAGGCCGTACCAGCCACGTAGGCCGGGCAAACGGAGTGCCGCCCGGCGATCTCAAAAACTCAGGCCTGCGTTTCCTGCCAGTCGGCGAAGGTATAAAGCGTAGCGCCTTCGGCTGCCATCTCCATAAACGCCAGCGCGCTGTCCTGCGGCTGAAGATTAACGCCGCGACAGCCGTCGGTGATGACGTTGACTTCATAGCCGAGCTTCAGCGCATCCAGCACGGTAAATTTGACGCAATAATCCGTCGCGAGGCCCAGCACGATAAGCTCTGAAACTTGCTGCGCCTTCAGCCACTCATCCAGACCGGTTTTCTGACGATGACCGTTATCGAAAAATGCGCTGTAGCTGTCGATATTCACCGCTTCGCCTTTGGGGAAAACCACATCGATATGCTGTGAATTGAGCATGGGGTGCAGCTCCGCGCCTTCACTGTTCTGCACGCAGTGATCGGGCCAGAACGTCTGCGGCAGGCCATCTAGCGTGCCTTGCGTGTAGGGCTCAACGCCATGCTGGCTGGCAAAGCTGCCGTGGTTCGCCGGGTGCCAGTCCTGGCTTGCGACAATCGCATCGCCGCGCACCAGGCACCAATGGATCATCGCATTCGCCACATCCACTGTGCTGTCGCCTTCCGGTACAGCCAGTGCACCGCCAGCACAAAAATCGTTTTGGATATCAACCAGTAACAGCGCTTGTCCGTTCATCGTTGCTCCTTATTCGTCCGGCGTCAGTTCGCCGCGCAGGTTCTGCTGCATTGCGGTACGCACGGCATTGCAATCCAGCCCCTGCGTTAGCAGAAAGTGTAGCTTGGTCAGCGTGGCCTCGACGGTCATATCGAAACCGCTAACGACGCCCGCGTGGGCGAGTGCGTTGCCGGTGGCATATCCGCCCATGTTCACCTTGCCAGACATGCACTGCGTGAGGTTGACCACCACAATCCCACGGCTGCTGGCTTCGGCCAGCTCTTTCAGGAACTCACCATTTTGCGGTGCATTGCCCACGCCATAAGAGCGCAGGATCAGCGCTTTTACCGGCTGGCGCAGAAAGTTACGTACCACATCGGCGGAAATGCCGGGATAGATAGTGACCACGCCAATGGGCTGCGGGGTGATCGGATGAACGATCAGATCACCCGTACCGTGCGGAGCAGGCGGCGTGCCGGAGCGACGAATGTGGATCCCGGCTTCCAGCAAAGGTTGCAGGTTAGGTGAGGCAAACGCGTCGAAACCATCGGCATGCGCTTTGGTGGTGCGGTTGCCGCGGAACAGGCGATTGTTGAAGAACAGCGTGACTTCGTTAATCGGGTAATTAGCCGCCACATACAGCGCATTCAGCAAATTAATTTGCCCGTCTGATCGCAGTTCCGCCAGTGGGATTTGTGACCCTGTCACAATTACCGGCTTGCCCAGGTTCTCCAGCATGAAAGAGAGCGCCGAGGCGGTGAAGGCCATGGTGTCCGTGCCATGCAGGATGACGAATCCATCGTACTCATCGTAATGCGCCTGAATATCGTCAGCAATATTCTGCCAGTCGTCTGGCGTCATATCGGAAGAGTCCATCAGCGGGGCATATTCATGGATGGTGAAGTCCGGCATTTCCGGGCGATGGAACTCTGGCATCAGCGCCAGCTGACGCTGAAGATGGCCAGACACCGGAATATAGCCCTGCTCAGAGCGCTGCATCCCGATGGTCCCGCCAGTGTAGGCCACGTAAATTGATTTTTTTTGCATGTTGGAGTGACTGAATCAGATAAAAAAATCCCCTCCGGCGGAGGGGACAGGAATTAACGTATGTTAGCGCAGGTCAGACAGAATGCGTAACGGTTCTGCGGGTCGTTGAAGGCGGCGAGCTTATTGCTTTCCGCTTTTACCACGCTTGCAGCACTCGCCAGCGGCGCGGGCAGATAAGCCTGCAATGCTTCCGGCAGCGCGGCGCGCACCGATCCGCTCAGGCTGTCAATTACCGAGCTGAACAGCGATGGCTCTTCCTGATAGTAGTCAATGTGCCACTGCGTGAGCTTCGCGAGCTCTGCGGCTTTCGCCACGGCATCATCGAAATCACCTAGGCTGTCGACCAGACCGTTAGCTTTCGCGTCCTGGCCGGTCCAGACGTGGCCCTGCGCAATCTTATCCACCTGCACAGGCGTGCTGTGTCGGGACTGCGCCACCAGCGTAATAAAGCGCTTGTAGCCGTTCTCGATGCTCAGTTGCATCATGTCCTGCACTTCCTGCGGCAGCGCTTTGGTCACCGAAATATCGGCGAGCGGAGAAGTGGAGACGCCATCGGTATGCACGCCAAGGGTGCCGAGGCTGTTTTCAACCGTATTGATCACGCCAAAGATACCGATAGAGCCGGTGAGGGTGCTGGCGTTAGCCACGATGTAATCGGCAGGCGTGGAGATCCAGTAGCCGCCAGAGGCTGCCATACCGCCCATTGAAACGACAACAGGCTTACCGGCCGCGCGGGCTGCCGCCAGTTCAGAACGAATCACCTCGGAGGCGCTGACGCTGCCGCCAGGGCTGTTGACGCGCAGCACAATCGCTTTCACTTTTGGATCAAGACGCGCATCGCGAATCTGCGAAGCTGTGGTGTCGCCTCCCACGTTGCCCGGGGTTTCTTCTCCGTCGATGATTGCACCGTTAGCGAAGATGACCGCTACGCTTGCGCCTTTATCCGCAGGGGTTTTCAGCGAATAGTCGTAGTAGCTGACGGCGCGGTAATCGTTATCCGCTTTGCTCCAGCCGAACTGTTTGCTCATTGCCTTTTCGATTTCTGCACTGGAGGCCAGCACGTCAACCAGCTTGTTATCCAGCGCGTATTTCGCCGTGTCGCCATCGACCTTACGCAGGCCGTCAAGCATCCCCTGTGCGCCCGGGAAAATTTGCTCTGGCGTGGTCTGACGGTTGGCGGCAACGGTCGTCAGATAGTTCTGCCAAAGTTCGCCAATCCAGCGGCTGTCTGCTTCACGCGCTGCCGGAGACATATCGTCACGAATAAATGGTTCGACTGCTGACTTATAGGTACCGACGCGGAACACGTGAGTGGTGACCTTCAGCTTGTCGAGCAGGGATTTGTAATACAGACCGTTGGTCGCGAAGCCGTGCAGGTCCACGGTGCCCTGTGGCGAGAGATAAATTTTATTGGCGAAGCTCGCCAGGTAGTACTGGCCCTGAGTGTAGCTGTCGCCCACGGCGTAAACAGGTTTGCCACCGTCGCGGAATTCGCGCAGCGCCTTGCCGATATACTGCATAGACGGCTGATCGGCCCCGGCAAAGTTTTTCAGATCCAGTACGATCCCGGTGATGTTGCGGTCGTCTTTCGCCTGGCGAATCGTCTGCACGATATCGAACAGCGAGTTTTCCTGCAGACGATCGGAGTTTGCTCCGAGCAACTGGCGGCTGATAGCGCCGAATTTGCTGGTGGAAGAGGGCTTATCGACCACCACGCCGGTGATATCCATCAGCAGCGCGCCGCGGCCAGTGCTTTCGGTCGAACTGCCGCTGAACTGCATCCAGATACCCGCGCACACCAGCACCAGCAGAATAAAGAACAGGTTCAGCACCAGTTCGCGGACGAAGTTCAGTAAACGCCATGTCCATTTAAAGAATCCGGCAATAAATCGCCAAAGGGTTCGCATGTTTTCTCCCTGCCTGAATGAAATAGAGGTCCGCCCGCAAAGGCGCGACGTGAGGCTATCCTAAAGACACCGCCGACGGTTGTCAGCAGGAATCGCCTCCGCCGCTGTAACAAATTCTGCCGTCATGTTAATTTTGTGAAAACACTATGACAGGAGATCCCTTAATGGATGCACTCGACTTACTGGTCAACCGCCGCAGCGCTTCTCGTCTGGCCGATCCGGCACCGGCAGGCGAACAGCTGGAAAATATTCTTCGCGCAGGCCTGCGGGCTCCGGATCACGGCACGCTCACGCCTTGGCAGTTCTTCGTCATTGAAGGTGAAGGACGTGAACGCTTCAGCCAGCTGCTGCAGAAAGGTGCAATCGAAGCCGGACAGGATGAAAAAGCGATTGAGAAAGCCCGTAATGCGCCGTTCCGCGCCCCGATGATCATCGCCGTGGTTGCTAAATGCCAGGAGCACCATAAAGTGCCTAAATGGGAGCAGGAAATGTCTGCTGGTTGCGCCGTAATGGCGATGCAGATGGCGGCAGTGGCGCAAGGGTTTAACGGGATCTGGCGCAGCGGGGCGTTAACCGACAGCCCGGTGGTGCGCGATGGGTTACAGTGCCGCGAGCAGGATAAAATCGTAGGATTTCTTTACCTGGGCACGCCGCAGCTGAAGGCTTCAGCTACCATATCCGTGCCGGATACCGCGCCGTTTGTGGTTCGGTTCTGATTTCCTGCCGGATGGCGCTCTGCTTATCCGGCCTACGAAATACGGGGCTTGTAGGCCCGGCAAGCCTCGCGCCGCCGGGCAAGAAAATTTACTTCTGCACCTTCGCAAATTCCTCTTTCGCTTTTTGCAGCTGCTGCTGGAAGGCTGGATTGGTGTGCAGGGTTGCCACGACCGCCGAACCCACAATGCGCGCCGCATCGACATCACTCTGCCAGTGATATCCGCAAATCACCCGACTTTGGCCCAGATCGTATCCGCGTTTGAGGATCTCGTTCTGCCGCGCCGGGTTCACTTCCGCCAGCACCAGCGCCGTCGCCCAGCCGATAGAGGTGTGACCGGACGGATAAGAGCCGTTCTTTGCCAGCTCATCCTGTTCTTTGGTGTTGCAGGTTGGTACGCCGTAGAAGGCAAACGGGCGAATGCGCATATATTTCTGCTTGGCTGAACGGGTCGCCAGATCGCCGGCATCCTCAATCATATTGGTCAGCAGCTTGTGCAGTTCCGGGCTGTCCTTCTCGGTAATCGGCGAACCAAATGCGCCAGAGAAGGCGTTTGCCACGCCGCCGCTGCTAAGGTTGGCATCTTCTGCCGCCTGCTTCCCGCGCTCGGTGGTACGCAGCAGGCGGCCCTGCTCATACATCGCCTGATCGTTCAGAAAAGCAATACTGCCCACTTCCGGAGGCGGTGGCAGTAGCGCCAGGCTGTCGATAGCCTGTGCATTTTTCAGATAATAGAGGTCAGGTTTGGTGGTGGCATCGTTGCCAGAGGGAACAAGGGCAAGGGCGTTGACGGAAAACAGGCTGGCCACGCAAAACGCCAAAAGACTTTTCTTCATGAGTGATCCTTATTGTTTGAAATCGTCCAGGGGGAAAACTGTCACATTTCTGTCATAAATGGCGGCAAAAAAGGGTGCGGCAACTCGCAAAACGGGGGATTCATAAATTTTGTGAATGAATGGATTCCGAAAGCGTCAAGCCAGCCCATCCGTTTTCGGTGTCAATCGTGCGCTTAATGAGCAACAGCGCGCGAAATCAGATTGTCGTACTTATCACCTCCGCAAATGGGCGCTAACATAGCAGGATTGCAATGACAGGAGATGTCCATGAGCGAGCAAGCCATTCGTTTGACGCAATACAGCCACGGAGCCGGTTGCGGTTGTAAAATTTCCCCCAAAGTGCTTGAAACCATCCTGCACAGCGAGCAGGCGAAGTTTATCGACCCGAACCTGCTTGTCGGCAACGAAACCCGCGATGACGCGGCCGTTTACGATCTGGGTAACGGCACGTCGGTCATCAGCACCACCGACTTCTTTATGCCGATTGTCGATAACCCGTTTGATTTCGGGCGCATCGCCGCCACTAACGCCATCAGCGACATCTTCGCGATGGGCGGTAAACCGATCATGGCGATTGCGATCCTCGGCTGGCCCATTAACACCCTTGCACCGGAAATCGCTCGCGAAGTGATTGAAGGCGGGCGCTTTGCATGTCAGCAGGCAGGTATTGCGCTGGCAGGCGGCCACTCGATTGACGCGCCGGAGCCTATTTTTGGTCTCGCCGTGACCGGCATCGTGCCGACCGAGCGGGTGAAGAAAAACAGCACCGCGCAGGCGGGCTGCAAGCTTTATCTGACCAAACCGCTGGGCATCGGCGTGCTGACCACTGCGGAGAAAAAATCGCTGCTTAAGCCTGAGCACAAAGGCCTGGCGACAGAGGTGATGTGCCAGATGAACCTCGCCGGGGCGGCTTTTGCCAACATCGACGGCATTAAAGCGATGACCGACGTGACCGGTTTTGGCCTGCTGGGTCACCTGAGCGAAATGTGTCAGGGCGCGGGCGTTCAGGCGCAGGTTCGCTTTGCCGACGTGCCAAAACTACCGGGCGTGGAAGAGTACATTGCCCAGGGCGCCGTGCCGGGCGGAACTTCGCGTAACTTTGCCAGCTATGGTCACCTGATGGGCGAAATGCCGGAAGAGTGGCGCAACCTGCTGTGCGATCCGCAAACCTCCGGCGGCCTGCTGCTGGCGGTGCTGCCGGAAGCGGAAAATGAAACGAAAGCCACGGCGGCAGAATACGGCATCACGCTGACCGCCATTGGCGAGCTGGTTACTGCCCGCGGTGGTCGCCCGATGATTGAGATCCGCTAGCCGCATGCGTTTGTTTATTGCGGAAAAGCCGAGCCTGGCTCGCGCCATTGCTGATGTGCTGCCCAAACCGCATCGTCGCGGCGACGGCTATATCGAATGCGGCAACGGCCAGGTGGTGACCTGGTGTATCGGCCATCTGCTCGAACAGGCGCAGCCGGATGTTTACGACAGCCGCTACGCGCGCTGGAACCTGATGGATTTGCCGATCGTGCCGGAAAAGTGGCGGCTTCAGCCGAGGCCGTCGGTCACCAAACAGCTGAACGCGATCAAGCGCCTGCTCGGTGAGGCCAGCGAAGTGATCCACGCCGGTGACCCGGATCGTGAAGGGCAGCTGTTAGTGGATGAAGTGCTGGACTATCTCGACATGCCGGCAGAAAAGCGCCGTCAGGTTCAGCGCTGTCTGATCAACGATCTCAACCCACAGGCGGTGGAACGAGCCATTTCCCGCCTGCGTCCCAATAACGACTTTATTCCGCTGTGCGTCTCGGCGCTGGCTCGCGCTCGCGCCGACTGGCTCTACGGCATTAACATGACCCGCGCCTACACGCTGTTGGGTCGCAATGCAGGCTATCAGGGCGTGCTCTCCGTTGGCCGCGTGCAGACGCCGGTGCTGGGGCTGGTTGTGCGGCGCGATGAAGAGATTGAAAACTTCGTTGCCAAAGACTTTTTCGACGTGAAGGCGCACATCGTTACGCCTGCCGATGAGCGCTTCACGGCGACCTGGCAGCCCAGCGAAGCCTGCGAGCCGTATCAGGATGAAGAAGGGCGCTTATTGCATCGCCCGCTGGCGGATCACGTGGTGGCGCGCATTGCCGGTCAGCCGGCAATTGTCACCGCGTACAACGATAAGCGGGATTCCGAACCCGCGCCGCTGCCGTTCTCTCTTTCCGCTTTGCAGATTGAGGCGGCGAAAAAATTTGGCTTCAGCGCTCAGAACGTGCTGGATATCTGCCAGAAGCTGTACGAAACCCACAAGCTGATTACCTACCCGCGTTCCGACAGCCGCTACCTGCCGGAAGAGCATTTTGCCGGGCGCCAGGCGGTAATGAACGCCATCAGTGTGCACGCGACCGGTTTGCTGCCGCAGCCCGTCGTCGACCCTGAAATTCGCAACCGCTGCTGGGATGACAAAAAGGTTGATGCGCACCACGCCATCATTCCGACGGCGCGCAGTTCTTCGGTACATCTGACCGACAACGAAGCGAAGGTGTATGAGCTGGTGGCGCGCCAGTATCTGATGCAGTTCTGCCCGGACGCGGTGTTCCGCAAATGCCAGATAGATCTGGATATTGCCAACGGTAAATTCGTTGCGAAAGCACGTTTCCTTGCGGAAGCGGGCTGGCGCACGCTGCTTGGCAATAAAGAGCGCGACGAAGAGAATGACGGCACGCCGTTGCCCGTCGTTGCGAAGGGTGATGAACTGCTGTGCGAGAAAGGCGAAGTGGTGGAGAGGCAAACGCAGCCGCCGCGCCATTTCACCGACGCCACGCTGCTTTCGGCAATGACCGGGATCGCGCGTTTCGTACAGGATAAAGATCTGAAGAAGATCCTGCGTGCAACGGACGGTTTAGGCACTGAAGCTACACGTGCAGGCATCATTGAACTGCTGTTTAAGCGCGGATTCCTCGTCAAAAAAGGACGCTATATTCATTCAGCCGAAGCCGGAAGGGCGCTTATCCATTCGCTGCCGGAAATGGCAGGACGCCCGGACATGACCGCGCACTGGGAATCAGTGCTGACGCAAATCAGCGAAAAGCAGTGCCGGTACCAGGATTTCATGCAGCCGCTGGTGGGCACGCTGTTTGATTTGATTCAGCAGGCGCGCAGTACGCCGGTGAAGCAGTTCCGTGGGCTGGTGGCGCCGGGCAGCGAAACGAAGAAGAAAACGTTCAGCAAGGCGAGAAAGAAAAAACCGGAGACGCCAGCCGGGTCGTAGGAGTGTCGGGTGGCGGCTTTGCCTTACCCGACCTACGGGGTCGAGCGGTTCTGTAGGCCCGGCAAGCTTGCCGCCGGGCGATTCTTTCCTGGATAACGCCCTGAGCCAGCATCGCATCGGCCACTTTCACAAACCCGGCGATGTTCGCTCCGCGCACGTAATGGGTTTGCTTCGCTTCCCCGCCAAACTCGACGCACGCCTCGTGAATATCCAGCATGATGTGATGCAGACGAGCGTCTACTTTTTCCGCCCTCCAGCCCATACGCGCGGCGTTCTGCGCCATCTCAAGCCCTGAAGTTGCCACGCCACCTGCGTTTGCTGCTTTGCCCGGCGCAAACAGTACGCCAGCCTCGAGAAACAGATCCGTAGCCGTAATGGTGGTCGGCATGTTTGCTCCTTCGGCGACGGCCTTTACGCCGTTAGCAATTAGCAGGCGCGCGGCATCGGCATCCAGCTCGTTCTGCGTGGCGCACGGCAGGGCGATATCCACCGGCACGGCCCAGGGCTGCTGACCTTCGAGGTATTGCAGGCCAAACTCGCGGGCGTAATCCGCTACGCGCCCGTCGCGGCTGATTTTGATCTCTTCCAGGCGCTTCAGTTTTTCCGGCGTAAACCCGGCTTCGTCCACCACGGTGCCGCTGGAATCGGAAGCAGTAACCACGCGCGCGCCAAGCGCCATCGCTTTTTCAATGGCATACTGCGCGACGTTGCCGGAACCGGACACCGCTACGCGCATCCCTTCAAAGCCGAGGCCGTGACGCTTGAGCATTGCATCGGTGAAGTAAATCAGGCCGTAGCCCGTTGCTTCCGGGCGAATCAGGCTGCCGCCAAACTGGATCACGCGTTCGGGTTCAACCAGACGTTCCAGTAATGCCATTTGACGATAGCGCGGGTTGGCGTCAAGGAACGGCCACAGCGTGGTCATTACCTCGCGCACGGCCTGGGCGAACTCGCCCTGGTGCGGGTCGCGTTGCTGAACGCGGGACAGGAAAGATTCCAGAGAGAGAGTCGATTCCATTGCGATAAGTTCCTCTTATGGCATTAACGGTATGATGTTTGTGTGTTTATTCTTTGCGATTCGCTTTCTTTCGACGATCTCCGCTGACGCGGCGGCAGGCAAGGAAAAATCAAGCCGGCGGGGGAAAACTTATAACGGCCGGGCTGTCATAACCAAAAGCGATGAAGACGAAAATTTAAGAAAACGTCGCCAGGGTCGATATAGTTAACAGAGGATGCTCAATAAGGAACGACAATGAAACAATATCTGATGGTGGGGTTGTTACTGCTGGCGGGCTTCAGCGCGCAGGCGGCAGAACGCTATGGCTCCGGCGTAGAGGTCAATGTGCCGCCAGAAGTCTTCAGCAGCGGCGGCCAGCGCAGCCAGCCGTGCTCCCAGTGCTGCATTTATCAGGATCAGAACTACAGCGAAGGGGCTGTGGTGAAGGCTGAAGGTATTTTGTTGCAGTGCCAGCGCGATGAGAAAACCATCAGCACGAATCCGCTGGTCTGGCGGCGCGTAAGGCAGTAAGGCAGGTTTTTGTCGGGAACTGAAAAGAAGCAGAAATGCCCCTGGAGGGCATTTCTGCTTTCTTATGCATCGTCGCTTACGCAGACTCAGTAGAACGGACAACTTAATGAATTGCCGTTTAATGAACAAACAGGGCAATCAGAATAATAATCGGGATCGGTACCCCAAGAAAAAACAGCAGTAATGAGCGCATCAGGCTCCTCCGGTGCAGTTGAATAAGTGATTATAAATCGCGCTGGCGGCCACCAAAGGTCGCGCACAGGCTGGCAACAAAAGCCCCAATCAGCAGTGAAATAAAGGTCCAGAGCGTAAGATGAATGGCTGTTTTACGGGCAGTATCAGCAGCTTTCTTCGCCTCAGTTTTCGCATCCTGCCACGTAGTCTGGACTTTTCCATATACGGTCTGCACACGAGCCTCTGCATCTTTTTGGCTCATTCCCGTATGTTGAGCAACGAGCTGCGCAACATACTGCTGATCTTCAGGAGATAAAGCGCCAGTACGCAGACTGTTGGCAAAAATCCCCGTGACTTCACCAAGCTGAGAAGGGGTCACTGCCGTGGTTTGCGGCTGCGCGCCAGGCATACCAGCAGGCCCAGCGGCTGATGCGTTATCCGTCACAGAGGGATTAGCGGTCGTGCGGAAGAGAGAATGTACAAAATAACCCATTGAGGAGCCTGATATGCCTGACGCGCCCGTTGATACGGCATTCGCAGATGTGCTGGCTGCACCCCCTGCCACAGAGCCGATCGCTTTTGCACCGCCTCCGACAATAGCGCCGAGCGTGCTGGTCAACAGGACGGCAGAAATCAGGGAGGCGACCGCCCATGCCAGGAAACCATGCGCGGTGTCGCGAAAATAGATTTCATCCACATGAGTTGCTGCCCACCGCGTACGAAGTCGTCCGGCCAGATATCCCCCCATGCCTGAGGCGGCGATTTGGGTAAATATCAGCCAGCCAATGGTTGCTTTACCGACCGTGCTGGCCTGGAGACCGTGATCCTCCCAGGGGGAAACGGATGATAATCCCAGTCCGGTTCCCAGCATGAGGAGTATCATCGCTAAAGCCGCAGCCCCTACCGCACCGGCAAAGATAGCTCCCCACGACACGGCGCTGGCGCTGTTTTCGAGCGGGCCCGCAAAGCGTCTGTCGCCGTACTCGGGTTGGACAGGGACTTGATTTGATGCATCGTAACTGTTGGTCATGTCGAATGTCCTGATAAATAGTTATGAAATCCTGACACAGAAATAAATTCTGCGTTGTGAGGGTTAACAAAAAGAAAAACAGAAACGAACGTTGGGACTAAAAATACGTGCAGAATATACTCCACAATATGATTGCGCCACCGCTTCTGTTGTAACATTCCCTATTAAAATTAACGGCATGTTTAAACGCTCGAGTGAATAATTTAATGTTAGTCGAGATCGGGTGGTTAACAATGAGAATGCATTCAATCCATTTTTTATAAATGTAAAAAATTGTAATCACCAGGTGACCTGTCAGGCAGTAAAAGGATGCTTTTACTGGATATTTAACATTTTCAATCTGTCATGTGATGTCGGTTTAGTGAATGCTGCTTCAGGATTGTGAGGTAGATTAAGACCTGTTTATTCAGAAGATATATCCTTAAAAGAACCTCATCAGGCACTGTAGAATATTTTCATGCAATCAACAGGGACGTTACAGATGATTATTCATGGTGATGCCAGGATATAGAGCATTGATGGGAAAGACCCTGATTTTCCCGATGGTAAAGCAATAATGTATTTCTGAATTGGTAAAATAATGGCATCATCAGCTTCAGCATTTTATTGATTTGAAGTGAAACAGTTAAACCGCCTGGCGGCAGTTTTATCTTCATAGCTGATTCACCTGTTACTCATGATGCTTTACCGCTTCGCTGTAATGAACGCATCCAGCAGCGGAACGTCGGCGGGAGCCAGATCCCTCTGATACGCCGCTTCGGGCCTCACCCAGACCAGTTCGCTGTGCTCAAAGGCGATCGGTTCACCGCTGAAGTCAGGCACGTGCCATGCGTGCAAATTAATCATACGTCCGGAAACTTCCCGCTGATGGCTCGCCACATAGGCAGCAGGGCAAGCCTCAATCCCCAGTTCTTCCTTCAGCTCACGAATCAGGGCTTCGGGCTGCGTTTCCCCAGGTTCTACTTTTCCACCCGGAAATTCCCACATTCCCGGCTGGTCGGCATGAGCCGGGCGCTGAGCCAGTAAAATCAGCCCGTCGCGTTCGATAATTGCCGCTACCACATCAATTGTTTTCAGCATTGAGGTCAAGGTTCCTTTAATGAGCGTGTCATACTATCTCTGCCGTTGAAAAATCAGAAGATCGACTGGAGTGTTCGGGTGAAAAACCGTCAACCGTGGGTACCGCCGCTGGGCAAAATTCCTGCCTCGCTTGCGCCTGTCGTGAAAATGCAGAAGAAACATTATGGTGACGTACTGAATCCCACACGCTGGTGGGGAAGGATGCCGCGCCTGTTCTGGCTGGTGGCGCTGTTTGTCGGCTGGCTGGAACGAAAGCAAGCGCGCCTTTCCCCCGAACTGCGCGCGCTGCTGATGACCCGGGTTTCTCAGCAGTGCGACTGCGCATTTTGCATTGATGCTAACAGCCTCCGGCTGGCACAGCGCTGCAATGCGCTGGAAAAAGTGCAGGCGATTGCAGAGTGGCGTAGCTCAGCACTGTTCACGGGTGGGGAGCGTGCGGCGCTGGACTATGCCGAAGCGATGACCGCCACACCGCCGCGGATTAGCGATGAGCAAAAGGTGGCGTTGAAACAGTATTACGATGATGAGGCTATCTGCGAGATGACCGCGCTGGTGGCGTTCCAGAACCTTTCCGCGCGCTTTAACGCTGCGCTGGAGATCCCTTCGCAGGGATTATGCGACGCGCAGGGGAAACCGCATGCTTGACCGTCATCTTCATCCCCGCATCAAGCCGCGGCTCAATCAGCTGGCGGAAAAGCTCGACAGGCCGGGCATCACGCCAGACGGCATTACGCTGGTTGGGTTCGCTATTGGCGTGCTGGCGCTGCCGCTGCTGGCGCTTGGCTGGTATCTTCCCGCTCTGGTCGCGATTGCGCTTAACCGCGTGCTCGACGGGCTGGACGGCGCGCTGGCGCGACGGCGAGGACTGACCGATGCCGGAGGCTTCCTCGATATCTCGCTGGATTTTCTGTTTTATGCGCTGGTGCCGTTCGGGTTTATTCTGGCCGATCCGCAGGCCAATGCGCTGGCAGGCGGCTGGCTGCTGTTTGCCTTTATCGGGACCGGCAGCAGCTTTTTAGCTTTTGCGGCGCTGGCGGCTAAGCACAATATCGACAACCCTGGCTATGCGCATAAGTCGTTTTATTATCTTGGCGGCTTAACGGAAGGCACGGAAACTATCGCGCTGTTTGTGCTGGGCTGTCTTTTCCCACAGGCGTTTGCCTGGCTGGCGTGGGTGTTTGGCGCGCTGTGTTGGCTGACGACGCTGACGCGGGTGTGGAGCGGTTATATAACGTTGTCGCGTTTGTAATGCCTGGCGGCCTGATGCTCATACTCGACGCTCTCTCTATTGGAGAGGGAGCAAAGACAAAAACGGCAACCTGAGTTGCCGCTTTGCTTTATCTCATCACCGCGCAAAAAACATTAAAGCGTTGAATCCGGTCCGCGTTCGCCGCTGCTGACCGGGTTTTTCGCGTTCTGGCTCCATTCGTACCAGCCGCCGTCGTACACCGAAACGTTCTGCCAGCCCATGGCGCGGGCATACATAAAGGTTTCTGACGCACGCCAGCCGGTGCCGCAGTAGAACGAGACCTGCTGCGACGGCAGAATGTGCCATTCGGCCCACATTGCAGCGATGTCGTCGGCGCTGCGCATGGTGCCGTCCGGGTTATGAAAATCTTCCATATGGGTGGAGTCACTGCCTGCATGGCCCCAGCGAGCCCCGGCAATCTCACCTTTTGGCTTGATGTAGCTGTAGCCGCTGGTGGTGCCGATAAACTCAGGCCAGGAACGAATGCTCACCAGGGAGGCGTCCTTGCGATGCAGCAGGCCGCGCGCCTGTTCTTCATTCAGCATCAGCTGTGGCTGACCCGGAATGGTGGCACCGAAATCCGGTTCCGCTTTCACTTTACCCGGCGTACCGCGTTCGACGGGGAGATCCGCGTCGGACCAGGTTTTCCAGCCGCCGTCCAGCAGGCGAACGTCCTTCACCCCGGCATACAGCAGAATCTGCGCCACGCGCGCGGCGGCGTAGACGTCACGGCCATAGAGAATTACCGTGGTGTCGTGGCGAATGCCTTGCTTCGCCATCAGCGCCTTCAGCTTGTCGTCAGACACTTTGTTCCACAGCGGCTCGCTTTCGACGTCGTTGGTATTGATGTAGCCCGCGCCCGGGATGTGGTTCAGCAGATAAAATTTCGGCGCGCCCCAGGCGGCTTCAATAACCTTCCAGTCACCTTTCGGTGCCGCGGTGACGGCTTTCCCTTGCTGCAAATCATGCAGCCACTGCGGGTACACCAGCTGTTCGAAGTGCGGCAGCTTTTGCAGACGATCGGGCTGAGTCAGCGCATCGCCGAGCAGGCTAACGTGCGCGATACCGGCTTTTTTCAGACGTTCAGCTACGGCGGCGTTATCGTTTTCCGCGCCGTACAAAGCGACAGGCGTGGACGGCTGAAGCTTGTGTTGTTTAATCCAATCGGTCAGCTGCGCGTCGTTCATTGCAGAAAGCCAGGTTGCCGAGAGGTTCAGCGCCGCCGGTTCATGGCCTTCCGGCCCGTTCAGCGTCTGCGGCCAGCCGTTGTAAAAAGCGCTGAGGCGCGTATCAATAGCGACACCTTTTTGCTGCTGCAGCTCGCTGAGCGTGAGGGAAGAGGCCATATCAGCCGCGAAAGAAACCGAAGAGGAAAGCCCGATCAGCAGGGCCAGCGCGGTCAGTTGAGAAACACGTTTCATCGAATTGCCCGTCAGAAGAAAATTGAAGCGACATTCTGAACCTCCGGATGCAGAAAATCCTTGCGTTAGCGCAGCTTAGCGCCAGCTTTCAAGGCGCATACAGCGTCCTCCCGGCGGGATGTCGGCGACGTCGTGGGTCACCAGAATGACCGGAATCTGCCGCTGCTTAATTTCAGCGAAAACCCACTGGCGGAAGCTGTCGCGCAGGACGGCATCCAGCCCGCTGAAGGGTTCATCAAGCAGCAGCGCTTCGGGCTCAGCCAGCAGCGAACGCAGCAGCGCGACGCGCGCCCGTTGGCCGCCTGAAAGCGTGGCCGGATCGCGGGAATAAAAGCCGCTCAGCCCGGCGTACTCAAGTGCGGCCTCCGCCTTTTGCCGACGAAGGCTACGGGGCACGGAACCGGGCAGGGCGAGCAGCAAATTTTGCCCAACGCTGAAGTGGTCAAACAGCAGCGCATCCTGAAACAGAATGCCGATCCGCCGCGCTTCCGTTGGCAGGATGTCGCAGCGCCTGTCGTTGAGCCACAGCGCCCCGCTGGCATGCAGGTTGTTCTCCGACGCTCCCACTATCCAGTTAAGCAGCGTAGATTTACCGCTACCGGAAACGCCCATCAGGGTCAGAATCTCGCCGTTGTTGGCGTGAAAACTGACGTTGTTGAGCAGCGTCTCGTGCGCGTATCTCAGAGAGAGGTTGTCTACTTTTAGCATCAGCGAAGTCCTTGTCGATAATGTCCCACTATGCGCAGCATCAGCGCGACAGCCAGGAAGATCATGCCGGGAAGCAAAAGCTGCCACAGGGCCTCAGCGGCAAGCATCGGCGTGCTGCCGCCGCTGCTGAGTGCCACCGCCTCGGTAGTCAGCGTGGCGATACGTCCGGCGCTGAGCCAGACCGTTGGCAAATATTGCGCGATGCTGACCGAAAAACCGACCGCCAGCGCCGCCAGCAGCGGGCGCAGTAGCAGTGGGCATTTCATCAGCCAGAAGCCGCGCCAGCGGCTCCAGCCTAATGTCCGGGCAATGGTCGTGAGCCTGGGGTCAAGGCGCTGCCAGGCCGGTTGCAGGATAAACAGCATCCAGGGCACGACCCACAGCAGGTGCCCCCACAGCACCGTCGGCCACTCACCGTCCTGGAAGCTTAGCAGCGCCAGCTGATACTGCCCGGCGGCGAGCGGCAGGGCAGGCAGCACCAGCGGCAGCCACACCCAGGTAGTGAAGCGCTTTGCCCCGAACTCCAGCCAGAGTAAGCAAAGCACTACGCCGATCGAAGCGGACGCCAGCCCCAGCCATAAGCTGGCAGCGATATTGTCGGTGGTTGCCATTTCACCATCGGCCAGTAACGCCAGGGTCACCACACAAAGCAGGCCGCTCAGAGGCAGCAGATCGCTCAGGGCTATGCCCGGCAGGGCAAACGCCCGGGAATGGCGAACGCCGCCAAAGTCAGGGATTTGGGTACGAAACAGACGCCACAGTAGATGAGCCAGCAGCATCAGCGTTGCCAGCAGAAATAACAAAAGCAGGCAGGCCAGAGCGCCCAGGGCCTGCTGCTGCTCGTTCCCCTGCGAAAGCCACTGCCACGCCAGCACCGCAAGCGTCGGCGGATTGCCAGGCCCGAGAATTAACGCGACATCCACCGCCGACAACGTCCAGGCGGTAGTCGCCAGTAGCACGACGCGTAGCTGTGGCAAAAGCTGCGGCAGGATAATCCAGGCCAGGCACTGCCAGCGGCCATAGCCCTGGCTGCGCAGCGTCAGGCTTTGCTCCGCCAGCCGTTTCTCCCCGAGCAGGGCGTACATCGCCCACAGCAAAAAGACACTCTCCTTCACCGCCAGCGTCAGGCCGAGTCCAATGCCGTAGCGGTCAATCGGCGGCGTGAGCTGGGGAAACTGGCGAAACAGCCAGCCGCCTTCAGCGAACAGCAGAAGGGCTGCACTGGCGAAGGCCACGTGAGGCACCGCCAGCATGAGCGGAAGGCGCACCGCCAGCCGCTGCCAGCCACGGGAAGGCCACAGGGCCGCCACTACGCAGAACGCGATAATCAACGCGCCGAAAACGGCCGTCAGCGTGGATATCAGCGTTGCAAGCGTTGCCTGCCAAAGCTGCGGATCGCTGAACAGCGATTGCCAGTTACCAGGCGAAAACGCGGGCGTGAGAAGCTGAACGGCGGCGGGCAGCAGCGGCAGATAAATCAGCCCCATCGCGGCCCACAGCAGGCCAGTCAGTGCGTACCGTAGCGGCGCAGCCATTCCTGCTCCAGCGCGTTAACCCAGGCGGCGTGCGGTTCAGCCAGTACCGGCGGAGCAGTTTCTGCCTGTGCGGCAGGCCAGGGTTGTGGTAGTTTTTGGATATCAAGGACGGTCGGATCGCCCCAGACGGCAGGATCGGCTTTATGCTGCTGAGCCTGCGGTGAAAGCAGGAAATTCGCCACCACTTTTGCCCCTGCCGCAGAACGGGCGTTGGCCGGAATGGCGACAAAATGCACGTTGCCAATCATGCCCTGGGCAAAACCGAAGCTGTAGCTGTCCTTTGGTAGCTCGCCGCGAGCGACTTTCTGACTGGCGTGTGCAGGATTAAAGGTCAGCGACAGGCGCAGCGTGCCGTTGGCAAGCATGTCATCCATGCGGGCGGGCGATGCCGGGAAATCGCTGCCTTTACGCCATAGCTGCGGGTGCAGCTTGTCTAAATACGCCCACAGCGGCGCGGTGACGCTGGCAAATGTCGCCTGGTCAGGAGGTTGTTTCAGCGCATTGGACCGTGAAGTCAAAGCCAACAGCAGCTGTTCCAGGAACGCCGTTGCGGTGAAGTCCGGCGGGCGGGGATAGGTGAGCGTGCCCGGATGCGCCGTGGCAAAAGTGAGCAACTCCTGAGGCGTTTGCGGCGGCTGCGGGGTTTGTTCCCGGCGGGCAATGAACGTCAGCTGTGCACTGCCCCAGGGGGATTCCGCCCCGTCGGTCGGCACGGAAAAATCTTCCCGCACCGGCTTTTGCAGATCGACATAGCGCCAGTTTGGCAGCTGCTGCGCCCAGCCCGTTTGCAGTAAATTTGCCTCTTTCAGGGTACGGAAATTTTCGCCGTTGACCCACAGCAAATCCACCGAGCCCCCTTTGGTTCGCCCGGCCTTCGCTTCCGTCTGAATGCGTTTTACTGCGTCTGCGGCGTCGGCAAGGCGCACGATTTTCAGGGTAACGCCATAGTCGCGTTTGACCTCGCTACTGGCCCAGTCGAGATAGCGGTTAACCGCCGGGTCGCCACCCCAGGCGTTGAACCACACGGTCTGCCCGCGCGCCTCCTGTTCAGTTTGCTGCCACTGCGTGGATGCGAATGCACACGGCGTAACCGCCAGCAGCGTCATCCATAACATACTCCGGGAAAATGTTGGCATTAGTGGCGTCTCTTCTGGCGTTGTTGGGTAATTTTTTTGACCATCACAATGAGGATAGCCAGGGCAAAAGCGATCAGCAGGCCGGTAACCAGCCAGTAAGTGCCGCCGGTCAGCATGCTGCCGACGCAGGAATAGACGATGGTGGCGGGCAACTGGCCGATTCCGGTCGCGACAAAAAAGGCGCGAAAGCGCAGGGACGTCAGCCCGGCGGCGTAGCTCACCGGGTCGAACGGCACGAAGGGCAGCAGGCGGCAAATCAGAATAGTGTGTTTGCCATAGCGGGTAAAAAAGCTGTCCACGCTTTCCAGCACGGTTTTTCCGGTGAGCTTTTCCACCGCATCGCGTCCGAGAATACGGGCAAGATAAAAGCAGAATGCGGCACCCGCCATGGAGCTGGTCCAGGACAATATACCGCCCCAGAAGGCACCAAATAGCGAGGCGTTGGCAAAGGTAATCAGAAAGGCGGGCAGCGGGGCAACGATCGCCTGCAAAATCATCAGGAAGAACGACACGGCAGCTGCCTGCGGCCCCCATGCGCGGATAAAGCGCTCGATTGCCGCTTGATCGAGGGTGGCGAAGGCGGCGAGGCTGCCGTTCACCAGCGTTCTGACCGTCGGGGAAATCCACCAGGCCGCCACCAGCGCGCAGAGCAGCACCAGCAAAGCGATGCGGTAAACCCGGTTCATTGCGATAACCCTGTGGCGCTTACGCCCTTGCGGCGCGCCCACGCTTTCGCAGTCCGGACGAGCATGAAAAGAAGAGCGCCCGCCACGCAGAGCTTCAGGAAAAACAGGCGTGTAACGCCATGAGTGGCGAGATCGTCAGCCATCAGCGTATAAATCAGCAGTCCCGGAAAGGTGGTCAGGATGGAAATCAGGGTAAACGGCCAGAAGGCGATGGCGGTGAGGCCGTAGGCGTAATTCTGCAGCGTCCAGGGAAACAGCGGAATCAGGCGGGTAAACAGCAGAAAGTCCACGCCGTGTCGGTGGATACCGTTTTCTATGGCCTGAAAAACGGCGCTCTGCCCGAAGGCGTGTACCAGCAGATCGCGACCCAGCGCTCGCGCAAGCAAGAAGCAGAGGGAGCTTGCCAGCGTCGATGCCACCACGGAAAGCAGCGTGCCGTAAAGCGGGCCAAAAATAACGCCTCCGGCAATCACCAGCAGGCTGCCTGGCATAAAACAGACCGCCGCGAGAATAAACAGCAGAACGTAAAGTGCAGCACCGTATGCGCCGCTCTGGCGAATAAGCGTCTGAAGCTGTGACAGATGAAGCAGGGGATCGGTCATCCTGCCGTGGTGAAGTGCGAAAATCAGAATGCCGGAAAGGGCAATAAAGAGCAGAAGCTTAACGACTTTCCCTTTCAGAACTTCTTTGGCATCCGTTTCTCCGTGGTTCAGGCAATGAGGGGCGGCATTTTAGCAAGCTTTGCCTGACTCACGTCTTTGATATGGCGCAAATAAAGCCGATTGCCTGCGAAAAACCTGACGCCGGGGGGGCGTCAGGTCGCGCTAAATCAGCCCTTAAACGTCGCCCAGACCGGCGCGTGATCGGAAGGTTTTTCCATGCTGCGGATGTCATAGTCGATGCCGGTCTCAACGCAGTGCGGCGCCAGACCCTGGCTTGCCAGCAGCAGATCGATGCGCAGACCACGGTTGTCGTCGAAGCCTTTCGAGCGGTAGTCAAACCACGAGAATTTATCCTGCGTTTCCGGGTGGGCGTGACGGAAGGTATCCACCAGACCCCAGCCCATCAGCCTCTCCATCCATTCACGCTCTTCCGGCAGGAACGAGCACTTTCCGGTGCGCAGCCAGCGCTTGCGGTTCTCTTCGCCAATGCCGATATCGAGATCCGTCGGGCTGATGTTCATGTCGCCCATGATCAGCACCGGATTCTCCTTTTTCAGCTCGACCGTCAGGTAGTTCTGCAGGTTCTGGTAGAACAGCTCTTTGGCCGGGAACTTCAGCGGATGGTCGCGGCTTTCGCCCTGCGGGAAGTAGCCATTAATCACCGTCACGTTGCCGAATGCAGAAGGGACCTCCGCCATAATGATGCGGCGCTGCGCATCTTCACCGTCGCCTGGAAAGCCACGGCGAACGGAAACCGGGGTCTCTTTGGTCAGCAGCGCCACGCCGTAGTGGCCTTTCTGCCCGTGATAAAACACGTTGTAGCCGAGTTTCGCCACCTCTTCGAGCGGGAACATATCATCGTGAACTTTGGTTTCCTGAAGGCCGATCACATCAGGCTGATGCTTCTCAACGATGGCTTCCAACTGATGCGGGCGGGCACGCAGGCCGTTGATATTAAAGGAGACGAATTTCATAGTTGCTGTTACTGTGTAAGGTGAATGATGCAGGGATGTTAGCAGAATTTGTGGCGCCTGACTTCTGCAGTGTTATGCTGTTGCGGCCCCGGCCTGATAGCCGGGCCATGTCATTTCAATGCCCGCAGCCTTGCCAGCACCGTCGGGAAGAATTCTGCTACGGTCGGATGGATGGGCAGAGCCTGCTGCATCAGCCTGTAGCTCGCGCCTGTCGCCATAAAGTTAGTGATGACCGCGATAATTTCGTCCCCGCCAATGCCGAGGATGGCTGCGCCGAGAAAACGCTCGCTTTCGGCATCGATGATAAACCGCATCATGCCCCAGGTTTCATCTTCCTCTTTCGCGCGGCTGACGTCGGCCATGGCGATTTCCGCTACCAGAATCTTTTGCCCTTTGTTTGCAAGCGCCTTTGCCTGAGAAAGTGTGATGCCCACGCGACCCAAAGGCGGGTCGGTAAACATGGCGTAGCTCAGCACGCGCCTGTCGGCATCCTGCCATTGCCCTGCGGGATGCTGACCGTCGAATTCCGCCAGCACAATCTGGTGATCGTGATAGCTGGTGTGCGTAAACGCGCCGCGTCCGTTAACGTCGCCGAGCGCTTTGATACCTGCCACGCTGGTATTGAAGCGTGCATCGGTGCGAATAAAGCCACGCGCATTCGTTTCCACACCCACGGCGCTAAGATTCAGGTGTTCAACGTTGGGCTGCCGCCCGGTAGCAAACAGAATGTGGCTGCCGTGAATTTCTTGGTTATCGCTGAGACGGGCGCTCAGGCCTTCATCACTACGCATTAGCTGATTGACGCTGCTGTTCAGGTAAAATGCGATCCCTTCGGCACGCAGGAACTCTGCAATGTGTTCGCTGATGTCCTCATCTTCGCGTTCGGCAATCCGCCCGGTACGATGAATGATGGAAACCTGCGCGCCCAGCCGGCGGAAGATTTGCCCCAGCTCAAGCCCGATGTAGCTGGCACCCACGATAATTAAATGTGCTGGACATTCGGTCAGCGCCAGAATGCTGACGTTATCCAGATACGGCACGCTCTCGATTCCAGGCACATCGGGAATGACCGCACGGGTGCCGGTATTCAGGTAGACGCGCGCCGTAGAAAGGGTTTCGCCGTTGGTCTCAATCAGAAATCGGTCGCCGTCGCGCCCCTGAAAGCTCGCCCAGCCGTGGAGAGTTTCGACATTCGCCGTCGCGTCAAGCCAGTCCGTCAGGCCAAGCCGCGAAGTTTCAACCCGCGCCCGCATGCGCTGCATCGCTGCTGCAAAATCGACGCTGACCGGCCCTGTCATCACGCCAAATTCCGCGGCCCGGCTTACCATATGCGCCACGCGGGCGGATTTGCGCAGCGTTTTGGTCGGCGTACAGCCCACGTTCACGCAGGTTCCGCCCAGTAAATTGCCTTCGATCAGCGCGACCCGCTGGCCTCTCTCTGCTAACTCAACGGCAAGCGAGGGCGCTGCCTGGCCTGCACCAATCAGAATTGCATCAAAGTGCCGCATTGGTACCCCACTCAGCTGTTCACGAAATAATCAGATTCAGCGTAGTGCAGAGCGGTAAGGGTGACAAACCTGCTCTTTTACAGGGCATTCCGCTCCATTTTGGGGCGCAGACTTACGATAAATGTCGCAGCCTTCACAGAACGTGAATTAAGTTCCTCTAATGCATAATGCTGCAATTATTAACGCTGCTAATGGCGCAGAAATCCCTTTCTATTCACTTTATATGCAGATTCGGTGAATAGCGTTTGGCTGTAACTTATTGATATTAAGTTGCCCACTTCCGTTTATGCACTTTTGTCGCTGGCTGGCACGATGCGTGCAATATACATTTACAGCACAAACACTCATTTTTATTAACATCACAATAACGTAATTGTTACCGGAAGAGGTTGCTATGAATCAGTCAGTGACGCGTGGAAATTTTGACGATTGGATGATGCCGGTTTACGCCCCGGCGCCTTTTATTCCGGTACGTGGGGAAGGTTCTCGCCTGTGGGATCAGCAGGGGAAAGAATACATTGATTTTGCAGGCGGTATCGCGGTGAACGCGCTGGGGCATGCGCACCCGGCGATGGTGCAGGCGCTGACCGAACAGGCAGGCAAGTTCTGGCATACCGGCAACGGCTACAGCAACGAGCCGGTGCTGAAGCTTGCGAAGCAGCTCATCGATGCGACCTTTGCCGACAAAATTTTCTTCTGCAATTCCGGTGCTGAAGCCAACGAAGCTGCTCTGAAGCTGGCGCGCAAGTATGCCCATGACAAATTTGGCCCGCAGAAAAGCGGCATCGTGGCCTTCAAAAATGCCTTCCATGGCCGGACGTTGTTCACCGTGAGTGCGGGCGGTCAGCCTTCTTATTCCCAGGATTTTGCACCGCTGCCGCCGCAGATCCAGCACGCCATTTATAACGATATTGATTCGGCTCGCGCGCTGATTAATGACGACACCTGCGCGGTGATCGTCGAGCCCGTGCAGGGCGAAGGCGGTGTGGTTCCGGCTACTCCGGCGTTTCTGCAAGAGCTGCGTGCGCTGTGCGATAAGCACAATGCAGTGCTGATTTTCGATGAAGTTCAGACCGGCGTGGGCCGCACCGGCGAGCTCTATGCCTACATGCATTACGGCGTAACCCCGGACGTGCTCTCAACGGCAAAAGCGCTGGGTGGCGGTTTCCCGATTGGTGCGCTGCTGGCTCGTGATGAGTTCGCCCGCGTTATGACCGTCGGCACCCACGGCACCACCTACGGCGGCAACCCACTGGCCTGTGCGGTGGCGGGTGTGGTATTCGGCATGATCAATACCCATGAGGTGCTGAACGGTGTGAAGCAACGCCATCAGTGGTTTACTGAACGCCTGACGGCGATCAATGCGAAATTTGCTCTGTTCGACGAAATTCGCGGCATGGGCCTGCTTATTGGCTGCGTGCTGAAGGCTGAGTATGCCGGGAAAGCGAAGCAAATTAGCCAGCTTGCCGCAGAACACGGTCTGATGGTGCTGATTGCCGGAGCTAACGTCGTGCGCTTTGCGCCAGCGCTTATCATCAGCGAAGAAGAGGTGAAGACCGGCCTTGACCGCTTCGCCAGCACCTGTGAACGCTTTGTCGCCGGGGTGACATCATGATGGTGATCCGCCCGGTCGGACGCGAGGATTTGTCCGGCGTGCTGGCTCTGGCAGGGAAAACCGGCGGCGGCCTGACGTCGCTTCCCGTGGATGAAAAAACGCTTGCCGACCGCATTGAGCGCTCTATTAACACCTGGAACGGCAGTCTGGAGAAGGGCGATCAGGGTTATGTGTTCGTGCTGGAGGATACTGAACAGGGGCGCGTGGCCGGGATCTGCGCCATTGAAGTTGCAGTCGGCCTGCATGACCCGTGGTACAACTACCGCGTGGGAACGCTGGTCCACGCTTCAAAAGAGCTGAACGTTTACAACGCATTACCGACGCTATTCCTTACTCATGACCACACTGGAAGCAGCGAGCTTTGCACGCTGTTCCTTGACCCGGACTGGCGTAAAGAGGGTAACGGCTATCTGTTGTCGAAATCCCGTTTTCTGTTTATGGCGGCGTTCCGCGATCGCTTCAACGAAAAAGTTGTCGCTGAGATGCGCGGCGTTATCGATGAACATGGCTACTCCCCGTTCTGGGAAAGCCTCGGCCAGCGCTTCTTCTCCATGCCGTTTGCGCGCGCTGATTACCTGTGCGGCACCGGGCAGAAAGCATTCATCGCTGAGCTGATGCCGAAGCACCCGATCTACACCGATTTCCTGACGTCGGAAGCGCGTGCGGTGATTGGCGAAGTGCATCCGCAAACCGCGCCCGCCCGTGCGGTGCTGGAGAAAGAAGGATTCCGCTACCGTAACTACGTTGATATTTTCGACGGCGGTCCGACGCTGGAATGCGACGTGGATCGCATCCGGGCCATCCGTAAAAGCCGTCTGGTGGAAGTGGGGGAAGGTCAGCCCGCGCCGGGCGAGCTGCCAACCTGTCTGGTGGCGAACGAAAACTATGAGCACTTTCGCGCGATGCTGGTGCAGGCCGATCCGCACACCGACAAACTGTTACTGAGCGCGAAACAGCTGGATGCCCTGAAGTGTCATGCGGGTGACCGCGTGCGGCTGGTGCGTCTTTGCCCTGAGGAGAAAAAAGTATGAGTCTATGGATCAACGGCGGCTGGGTCGCCGGGCGCGCAGAGGCACGCAGCAAAGCCAACCCGGTCACACACGAAGCGGTGTGGCGCGGAAATGATGCGGATGCTGAACAGGTCGCTGAGGCCGTCCGGGCTGCCCGTGCCGCATTCCCTGCATGGGCAAAACTGCCGTTCAGCGCTCGTCAGCAAATTGCAGAAAAATTTGCTTCTCTGCTGGAAGAACATAAAGCAGCGTTGACCAAAGTCATCGCCCGCGAAACCGGCAAACCGCGCTGGGAGGCGGCGACGGAAATCGGCGCGATGATGAACAAAATTGCCATTTCGGTGAAGGGCTATCATAGCCGTACTGGAGAACAGGCAACGCCAATGCCTGACGGCGCGGCAACCCTGCGCCACCGTCCGCATGGCGTGCTGGCGGTATTCGGCCCCTACAACTTCCCCGGCCATTTGCCGAACGGACATATCGTCCCTGCGCTGCTGGCGGGCAATACCGTCGTTTTCAAACCGAGCGAACTGACGCCGATGAGCGGCGAAGCGGTCGTGAAGCTATGGGAGAAGGCGGGATTACCGGCGGGCGTACTGAACCTGATTCAGGGCGGTCGTGCTGTGGGGGAAGCCCTGAGCTCACAGGCCGATCTCGATGGCCTGCTGTTCACCGGCAGCTCAAACACCGGCTTCACGCTGCACCGCCAGCTGGCCGGGCAGCCGCAGAAAATTCTTGCGCTTGAAATGGGCGGCAACAACCCGCTGATTATCGACGAGCCGCAGGATCTTGACGCCGCTGTTCACGTCGCTGTGCAGTCTGCGTTCATTACCGCCGGGCAGCGTTGCACCTGCGCACGCCGTCTGCTGGTAAAACGCGGTGAAGCGGGCGACGCCTTCCTCAAACGCCTTGTCGACGTGACCCGTCGTATTATTCCGGGCAGCTGGAATGCGGAACCACAGCCGTTTATCGGTGGGCTGATTTCCGAACAGGCTGCACAAAACGTTCGTACCGCATGGCTGCAACACGTGGCTAACGGCGGCGTGACGCTACTGGAGCCTCGTCTGCTGGAGCCAGGCACGTCGCTTGTGACGCCAGGGATTATCGACATGACGCAGGTGCAGAACGTGCCGGATGAAGAAGTGTTCGGTCCGCTGCTGTGCGTGTGGCGCTACGACGAATTTGATGAGGCCATCCAGCTTGCCAATAACACCCGCTATGGCCTTTCCTGTGGGCTGGTCTCCGCTGAACGTGAAAAATTCGACCAGCTGCTGCTGGAAGCCCGGGCCGGAATCGTCAACTGGAACAAGCCGTTGACGGGTGCCGCAAGTACCGCGCCGTTTGGTGGCGTGGGCGCTTCGGGCAATCACCGTCCGGGAGCATGGTATGCCGCGGATTACTGTGCGTGGCCGATGGCAAGCCTTGAGTCTCCTGCGCTAGTGCTTCCGGGTACGCTGAATCCTGGCCTCGATTTTTCCGCTGAGGTGACATCATGAAGGCCTGGGAAGTGAACTTCGATGGCCTGCCGGGGCTGACGCACCACTATGCCGGGCTGTCATTTGGCAACGAGGCGTCAACGAAGCATCGTTTTCGCGTCTCTAATCCGCAGCTTGCCGCGAAGCAGGGGCTGCTGAAGATGAAAGCGCTGGCGGATCTCGGCTATAAACAGGCGGTTTTGCCTCCGCAGGAGCGCCCTAATGTGTCATTGCTGCGCCAGCTGGGCTTCAGCGGCAGCGACGAGCAGGTGATTGCAAAGGCTGCTGCGCAGACGCCGCAGCTGCTTTCTTCCGTCAGTTCGGCTTCCTCAATGTGGGTGGCGAATGCCGCCACGGTTTGCCCTTCTGCAGATGCGCTCGACGGAAAAGTGCACCTGACGGTGGCAAACCTCAATAACAAATTCCATCGTGCCAGCGAAGCACCAACCACCGAAGCGGTGATGAGGGCGATTTTCAGCAATGAGCAGGCCTTTACCGTTCACGGTGCGCTGCCGCAGGTGGCGATGTTCGGTGATGAAGGGGCGGCGAACCATAACCGCCTCGGCGGCGAGTACGGCCAGCCAGGCCTGCAGCTTTTCGTCTATGGTCGGGAAGAGAACGGCCATCATCAGCCCCTGCGCTACCCGGCGCGCCAGACGCTGGAGGCGAGTCAGGCCGTGGCGCGGCTCAATCAGGTCAATCCGCAGCAGGCTATATTCGCCCAGCAAAACCCGTCGGTGATTGACCAGGGCGTGTTTCATAATGACGTGATCGCTGTCAGCAACCGCCAGGTGCTGTTCTGCCATGAGCAGGCATTCCTCAATCAGCCGCAGCTTCTGGCACAGCTGGATGAGCGCGTGCCGGGCTTCACGCCGATCGAAGTGCCAACCTCGCGCGTGTCAGTCAATGACGCGGTGGCGACGTACCTGTTCAACAGCCAGCTGCTGAGCAAACCCGACGGCAGTATGATGCTGGTGCTGCCAAAAGAGTCTCAGGAGCATCAGGGCGTCTGGTCTTATCTTAACGATATGCTGGCGCAGGATAACCCGATTAACGAGCTGAAGGTGTTCGACCTGCGGGAAAGCATGGCCAACGGCGGCGGTCCGGCGTGCCTGCGCCTGCGTGTCGTGCTCAATGAAGCGGAGATACAGGCGGTTAACCCGCCGGTTCTGATGAACGATCGCCTGTTCGATACCCTGAATACCTGGGTTGACCGCTATTATCGCGATCGCCTGACGCAGGCCGATTTAGCCGATCCGCAGCTGCTGCGCGAAGGGCGCGAGGCACTGGATCAGCTGACGCAAATTCTGGGGCTGGGCTCGGTTTATCCGTTCCAGCAATAAAAGGAGGCGTAATGATGGACTTTCTGGCGCTGACTCTGGCCGGCGAACAACCGACGCAGACGCGCGGAGAAACGGAGCTGTTTCACTGGCAGTGGCATGACACTGGCCTGCTGGAGCTGACGCCGTTTGTCTCCAGCGCCCGTGCAATGGTGCTCTCTGCGGGCATTCATGGCAACGAAACGGCCCCGGTTGAAATGCTGGATGCGCTGCTGAAGGCCCTGTTTGCTGGCACCATCACGCTAAGCTGGCGCCTGCTGGTGGTGCTCGGCAATCCTCCCGCTCTGGCAGAGAATAAGCGCTATCTGCACAGCGATCTGAACCGGATGTTTGGCGGACGCTGGCATGAGTTTGTCCCGTCGCTGGAAACGGCGCGGGCGGCGCGGCTGGAGCACGCGCTGTCACAGTTCTGGCAGCCGCTGGACAGCGAGCGCTGGCATCTCGATCTGCATACTGCCATTCGCGGGTCGCACCACGTTCGGTTTGGCGTGCTGCCGCTGCGCAAAGAACCCTGGGACGAGGCATTTCTGCACTGGCTTGGCGCGGCGGGGCTCGAGGCGCTGGTGTTTCATCAAAGCCCTGGCGGAACGTTTACGCATTACAGCACCGAGCGTTTCAGCGCGCTCGCCTGCACGCTGGAACTCGGTAAAGCGCTGCCGTTTGGTCAGAACGATTTAAACCAGTTCTCCACGACGCAGCGGGCGATGGCGCGGCTGCTTGGCGGTGATATCGCTTCGGCACCTTTGCCGCAGAAGTACAGGGTGGCGCAACAAATCACCCGGCACGACGACCGCTTTGTGCTGCATATGTCCAATGACACGCTGAACTTTACGCCGTTTAGTGAAGGTACGCTGTTGGCGGAGGAGGGGGACATGCGTTGGCAGGTGAAGTACGAAACGGAATATGTGCTGTTCCCTAATCCCAACGTTGCGCCAGGCCTGCGGGCGGGTCTGATGCTGGTTCGTGAAAAGAATTAGTGTTTAATAAAGGGCGTGGAACACAATCTGCGCCGTTTTATCATTGCTGAACCAAAATGTTTTTACGAACAATTGCGGACTATTCTTATAAACCGCTTTTTAATTAATCAGGACTGCGCTAAACTTCTTCATAATCTCTTTAATAACAGTCTATTAGTTATTATTCCTCGCAACTCTCCATCATTTTTCCTTATTTTCTTCATAATTGGTTAAAACAGCGTTTTTGTACTTTCATTGTTTTACGCTTGCTCTGACTAATTGACGTTGAACCCCGTAAAGTTAATCACGTCAACACGGCGATGTGCAGTAAAAATCTTGTTGTAAACATTGCCGTAAAAAATAACTGAAAGTAAGGAACATACGATGAAAAAGCTGACTACTCTGATTCTTGCCTCTACCCTGGCTCTGGGCGCAACCGGCCTGGCTCACGCGGTTGAAACCTCGGTAACGGGCACCACAGACGCTGCGCCAATGATGCATCACAAAGGTAAGCCGGGCATGCATCATGACATGATGTTCAAAGGCCTGAACCTGACCGATGCGCAGAAGCAGCAAATCCGCGACATCATGAAAGAGCAGCGCGGCAAAATGCAGCGTCCGTCCCTCGACGAACGTCGTGCCATGCATAGCCTGATTGCCAGCGACACCTTCGATAAAGCGAAAGCCGAAGAGATGGTGAGCAAAATGGAAGCGCAGCACAAAGAGATGGCCGTTTCCCGCATGGAAACGCAGAACAAGATTTACAACATTCTGACCCCGGAACAGAAAAAGCAGTTTAATGCCAATTTTGAGAAGCGTCTGACAGAACGTCACGCACCGGAAGGTAAAATGGCCCCCGCTGCTGAATAATTCGGTCGCACAGTCTTAAGACCGCCGGTCCTGCCCATACGCCGCTCAGGCTGTGGGCAGAACCGGCGGTTTTTCTTTGTCTGCCTCTTGCCTGTTGCCGCATTCCCGGTAGGCTGCCTTAGCAACCTTCCTTTGACTCTTTTTTATGTAATATCAGCATCTTACCTTCATGCTTGCGTAAAGCCGCTAAGGCAATGGCCGTCCTGTGCCGATACTCCGTCCGTGGTGAACAAAAAAAGACAATAAACAGGGCTGCCTTCGTCGCGGCCTGAGTCGTTCTTCAGGAGTGATGATGGAATACTTTGATATTCGCAAGATGCCGGTCAGTCTGTGGAAAAATGGCGCAGGAGAAACGCGCGAACTGTGCTGTTTTCCACCCGGCACACGCGATTTTACATGGCGTGCCAGCATTGCTTCTATTGCGGGCAACGGCGAGTTTTCTGCATTTCCAGGCGTAGATCGTGTCATGACGTTGCTGGAGGGCGGTGAAGTGACGCTCGACGGCGGGAAGGACTTTCACCATACGCTGAAACGCTTTCAGCCATTCGGATTTGCCGGTGAGCAGACGGTGCGAGCCGAGCTTTCCGAAGGACAGATGTCAATGGAGCTGAATATCATGACCCGCCGTGAGCGCTGTCAGGCAAAGGTGCGCGTGGCGGACAGGACATTCACCAGCTTTGGCGCGCGCGGCGGCATGGTGCTGGTGCTGAGCGGAGCATGGCAGCTCGGCGATAAGCTGCTCACCGCCGACCAGGGGGCGTTCTGGCAGGACGAGCAGCACACGATACGCCTGCTGAAAGACGAAGGAAAAATTCTCTACAGTGCGATTAGCCTGAACCCGTCCTGGCCGTCAGATAGCGTCAGCCAGGTCGATAATTTCAGCCTCGCGGGCTAACAGCGGCTTGCAGAGAATTTTGTAGCCGTCGTGATCGAACCCGGCAGGCAGGCGACGCAGCGTGTCTGCATCGGCTAATGCGCTGACCGAGCCCAGCCACAGCCAGTTGTGGATGATCAGGTAGTCGGTCATGCCTTCGCTGCTCTCCTTTAACGCAATCGCACCTTTCCACGGCCAGCAGGTCAGCTGAAGTTTTGCCAGTCCTGCCAGCAGCCGCTGCTGGTGCGCCTCAACGCTTTCTTTCCCACAGCAGGCTCCTGCACAGCGTTTTAACGCCGAGCGAAAACAGCCGCGGCCCCGCGTGACCGCTTCAAGCCCCAAAATGCCATAACACAGCTGGTGTTCATCGGCGATGGCCTGCAATGCCTGAAGCGCTGCGCGCCGGTTGGCAAAAAGGCCATACAGGCCGGGCTGGTGTGCGAAATCAATCTCTTTGGCGTACACCACCTGGGGCTGTGCATCTTTCAATAGCAGAGAACAGAGCTGACGGTTGCGTCGCAGGCGCTTGTTGAACAGCGGCTGCCGCTCTTTGATGAGTCGGGCTTCAAGCAGCAATGCACCGATTTCCCCGGCGGTGCGGATCCAGGTGATGTGCCGTGACTGGCGCAGCAGGGCGGCTTCATCGGGCGTGCGCATGTGTGACAGGATACGGCTGCGCAGATTGACGCTTTTCCCAATATAAAGCGGCAGCGTGTCGCTTTCGCCATGGAAAATGTAAACCCCGGGCAGAGAAGGCAGGGCTTCCAGCGACGGGCGCAGATGTTCGGGATATTCATAAATTGCCGCCGCTTCAAATTCCAGACGCGGGGCGGATTGACGCCGGGCCACATTCTCTCCTGATGCTGTTTATGCATACAGTGTAGCAATGAAGAACGATGCAGAAAAGAGAATTGCCGGGCGGCGCTTCACTTGCCCGGCTAACAGGTAAATTTAGTCGGCCGGGTAAGACGTTAGTCGCCACCCGGCAATGATTGACTGGCTCAGCGCTTCCAGAACGTGTCAAATACCGTGATCGGCGGGCGACGCTTGTGTTCCGTCTTCAGATACCAGCCCTCGATGATTTTGGCGATGCTGGCGTCAACCTGCTTGCCTTCAAGATAATCATCGATGTTGTTATAGGTCACGCCGAGTGCGGCTTCGTCAGGCAGCGAAGGGCGATCGTCTTCGAGATCCGCGGTCGGGGCTTTCTTATACAGATGCTCCGGGCAGCCGAGCGCGGCTAACAGCTGTTTGCCCTGGCGCTTGTTGAGACGGAAAATCGGATTGATGTCGGTGCCGCCGTCGCCGTATTTGGTGAAGAACCCGGTGATGGCCTCTGCGGCATGATCGGTGCCGACCACCACACCTTTGGTCATTCCTGCAATGCTGTACTGTGCCTTCATGCGCTCGCGTGCTTTCTCGTTACCACGGACAAAATCGCTCAGCTCAATGCCTGCTTCGCGCAGAGCCTGTTCGCTTGCCAGCACGGCGCCCTTAATATTGACCGTCAGCACGCGATCCGGCTGGATAAACTCAATGGCATCCTGGCAATCCTGCTCATCTGCCTGCACGCCATAGGGCAGGCGCACGGCAATAAATTGCAGGTTCGCGTCACCGTTCTCTTCGCGCAGTTCGCTGATGGCCATCTGGCAGAGTTTGCCGGTCAGCGTAGAGTCCTGGCCGCCGCTGATGCCGAGCACCAGCGATTTTATGAATGGATAAGTCGTGAGATACGATTTGAGAAAATCCACGCTGCGGCGGATCTCTTCTTCGCTGTTGACCTGCGGCTTCGCGCCGAGTGCAGCGATAATCTCTTGTTGCAGAGCCATTTACCCCTCCCCGAAAAGTTGTCGTGTCTTCGCTAAAGCTACCTCTTTGCCGGGAAAACGACAAGGATCACAGTTTTGAGTGTCGCAAAATAGCGCGATTCAGCAGTAAATCGTAATTTCAATAGAATTTTCCTAAAGTTATGCCATCTTTGCCCCTGGGTTGAAAAATATCACTCTTTATTCCAGGCTTATAACACACTGATAAAAAAGAGGACGGAATATGAACAAGAACGTAGCGGGAATTTTAGGTGCAGCAGCAGTACTGACTATGTTGGCGGGTTGTACCGCTTACGATCGTACCAAAGACCAGTTCACCCAGCCGGTGGTCAAAGACGTGAAAAAAGGCATGAGCCGAGACCAGGTTATGCAGATTGCCGGTAAGCCATCATCCGAAATTACGATGATTCATGCGAAGGGGACTTGTCAGACTTATATCCTGGGTCAACGCGATGGTAAAACTGAAACCTACTTCGTTGCCCTTGATAACACCGGGCACGTGATGAATTCCGGCTATCAGTCCTGTGATGAGTACGATACCGACCCACAGGCTGCCAAGTAACCAACTCCCATAATCTGCTGAGTTCTGCGCAAGCCCGGCCTTTTGGTCGGGCTTTTTACTGCCTGAATGTGCTTATTTAATTGCGCGAATTATTTGGCCAAAATGTGAGGGTAGTCATAACCGGAGGTCAATGAGAGACAATTCAGGTTTGCCAGGAATTATCCTGCGCCAGTTTGATGCCGTATACTCACCTCATAAACACAAAGTAACAATTCGTTACCATCATTATGTCGTCGCGTTGAGAGCCGGATGCCTCACGTGACGGTCAGAAAATGCAAATTGAGGAAGCGAGTATGGAAAAGAAACATATCTATATGTTCTGTTCTGCAGGCATGTCCACCTCTCTGCTGGTGTCCAAAATGCGCGCGCAGGCTGAGAAATACGAAGTGCCGGTAGTGATTGAAGCTTTCCCCGAAACTCTCGCCGGTGAAAAAGGTGAAGCGGCCGATGTCGTATTACTGGGCCCACAAATTGCCTATATGTTGCCAGAAATTCAACGTCTGCTGCCAAATAAGCCAGTGGAAGTGATCGATTCTATTTTGTACGGCAAAGTAGATGGTTTAGGTGTGCTTAAAGCCGCTGTCGCCGCAATTAAGAAAGCTGCAGCGCAATAATTTTTTTATTTGATTTAATTTTCCCGTCAAAGAGTTATTTCACACACAATCGCCGTCATCGCTGGATGACGGCCTTTAAGGGTATTTTCTATGAGTAAAGTTATTAGCTCTCTTGAAAAGGTACTCCTTCCTTTTGCTGTCAAAATAGGAAAGCAGCCACACGTTAATGCGATTAAAAACGGCTTTATTAAATTAATGCCGTTGACCCTCGCAGGGGCCATGTTTGTTCTTATTAACAACGTGTTTTTAAGTTTTGGCGAAGGCTCGTTTTTCTATTCGATGGGCATTCGGTTAGACGCTTCCACCATTGAGACCCTGAATGGTTTTAAAGCCATCGGCGGCAACGTGTACAACGGTACGTTGGGCATTATGTCGCTGATGGCGCCTTTTTTCATTGGTATGGCGCTGGCTGAAGAACGTAAAGTCGATCCTTTTGCTGCCGGGCTGCTGTCCGTTGCGGCCTTTATGACGGTGACGCCGTACAGCGTAGGTGAAGCCTATGCGGTCGGGGCCAACTGGCTGGGTGGGGCAAACATCATTTCCGGTATTGTTATCGGCCTCGTGGTCGCGGAGATGTTTACCTTTATCGTTCGCCGTAACTGGGTAATTAAGCTGCCTGCAAGCGTACCGGGCTCCGTGTCCCGCTCGTTCTCTGCGGTCATTCCGGGCTTCATTATCCTCTCCATCTTTGGCGTGATTGCCTGGGCGCTGACCCACTGGCAGACCAATTTCCACCAGATCATCATGGATTCCATTTCTACGCCGCTGGCGTCGATGGGGGCCGTTGTGGGCTGGGCGTACGTCATCTTCACTTCGCTGCTGTGGTTCTTCGGCGTACATGGCTCTCTGGCGCTTACCGCTCTGGATAACGGCATCATGACCCCGTGGGCGCTGGAAAACATCCAGATTTATCAGCAGTACGGCTCCGTAGAGGCGGCGCTGGCTGCAGGCAAGTCCTTCCACATGTGGGCGAAGCCGATGCTGGATTCCTATATCTTCCTCGGCGGTACGGGTGCAACGCTGGGTCTGATTATCGCTATCTTTATCGCTTCACGTCGCGCTGACCATCGTCAGGTTGCGAAGCTGGCGCTGCCATCAGGCATTTTCCAGATTAACGAACCGATTCTGTTCGGTCTGCCGATCATCATGAACCCGGTCATGTTCATCCCGTTCGTGCTGATTCAGCCGCTGCTGGCTGCGATTACCATGTCTGCCTACGGCCTGGGACTTATCCCGCCAATCACCAACCTGGCACCGTGGACGATGCCAACCGGCCTGGGTGCATTCTTTAATACTAACGGAAGCGTTGCCGCACTGCTGCTGGCGCTCTTCAACCTCGGTGTCTCGGTGCTGGTCTACCTGCCATTCGTGGTGGTGTCAAACAAAGCACAGGCCGTCATTGACGAAGAAGAGAGCGAAGAAGATATCGCTAACGCACTGAAATTCTGATGTAACGCGGTACGGGGTTATGCCCTGTACCGCCAGACGTAATGAGGGAGAAAGTATGTTCGATTTGGATCATATCGTGGCAGAAACAGAGGTTAAGGAGAGCGACCTCGAAGAAGTGGTGATGGGGCTGATTATCAACTCCGGGCAGGCGCGTAGCCTTGCTTATACCGCACTAAAGCAGGCCAAACAGGGGGATTTCGCCACCGCAAAAGCCACCATGGAGCAGTCCCGCATAGCGCTGAGTGAAGCACATCGCGTGCAGACTCAGCTTATCGAAAGCGATGAAGGCGAAGGCAAAATGAAGGTCAGCCTGGTGCTGGTTCATGCGCAGGATCACCTTATGACCTCAATGCTCGCTCGCGAGCTGGTCGCTGAATTGATTGAGCTTCACGAGAAGGTACAATAACGGGCAGATATCACGATGAGGCAACCGAAGATGACGACCCTGGAAATCAGTACCGCGCTGGAACAACAGCTTTTTAACGGGAAAAACTTCCATGTCTTCATCTACAACAAAACCGAAAGCATCAGTGGACTGCACCAGCACGACTACTACGAGTACACCCTCGTATTGACCGGGCGCTATTATCAGGAGATCAATGGCAAACGGGTGATGCTGGAGCGCGGAGATTTCGTCTTCATTCCGATGGGGTCGCACCACCAGAGCTTTTATGAGTTCGGCGCGACCCGCATACTGAACGTCGGCATTAGCAAGCGCTTCTTTGAAGAGCATTATCAGCCGCTGCTGCCGGGCTTTCTGGTTGCCTCTCAGGTCTATTCGGTAAAAAGTACCTTTCTCAGCTATATAGAATCGGTTATTGCCTCGCTCAATTTCCGCGAAAGTGAATTTGATGAGTTTATTGAAGTTGTCTCTTTTTATGTGATTAACCGCCTGCGCCATTTCCGCGAAGAGCAGACGCAGGACGTCATTCCTCAGTGGTTAAAAATCACCGTGGAAGAGATGCACGATAAACATAAATTTGGCGAAGGCGCGCTGGAAAATATGGTGGCGTTATCCGGAAAATCCCAGGAATACCTGACCCGGGCAACTCAGCGCTATTACAGCAAAACGCCAATGCAGATCATTAATGATATCCGCATCAATTTCGCCATGAAGCAGCTGGAAATAACCAATTATTCGGTGACCGATATTGCCTATGAATCAGGTTACAGCAGCCCAAGTCTGTTTATTAAGACCTTTAAAAAGCTGACCTCATTCACGCCAAGCCAGTATCGTAAACAGCTCACCGTGATTAATTAACGCCGCGCGGTTTGCCGCGCGCACCGAATTCGTTTAGCTATCCGCTTCCGTGGAGGGTTTTCCACATTCCGGGCGCGGATCACGAGGGAGAAAGTTATGAGCCAGAAATTAAAAGTTGTGACTATCGGCGGCGGCAGCAGCTATACCCCGGAATTACTCGAAGGATTTATCAAGCGCTATCACGAGCTGCCGGTTACCGAGCTGTGGCTGGTTGATGTGGAAGAAGGGCAAGAGAAGCTCGATATTATCCACGCTCTGTGCGAACGCATGGTGCAAAAAGCCGGTGTGCCAATGACGGTACACAAAACCCTCAACTGCCGTGAAGCGCTGAAAGGTGCGAATTTTGTCACCACCCAGCTGCGCGTCGGCCAGCTGAAAGCGCGTGAAAAAGATGAGCGTATTCCGCTGAGCCACGGCTATCTCGGCCAGGAAACCAACGGTGCAGGTGGTCTGTTCAAAGGGCTGCGCACCATTCCGGTGGTTTTCGACATTATTAAAGACGTGGAGGAGATTTGCCCGGATGCGTGGGTGATTAACTTCACCAACCCGGCAGGGATGGTGACCGAAGCGGTTTATCGCCACACAAACTTCAAGCGCTTTATCGGCGTGTGCAACATTCCGGTTGGCATGAAAATGTTCATCACCGACGTGCTGAAGCTCTCTGAAAGTGACGATCTGTCCATCGATCTGTTCGGCCTGAACCATATGGTGTTCATCCGCGACGTGATCGTGAACGGTGAATCCCGCTTTGCGGAGCTGCTGGACGGCGTTGCCTCCGGCAAGCTCACCGCCAACACCGTGAAGAACATTTTCGATATGCCATTCAGCGAAGGGCTGATTCGCTCCCTGAATCTGCTGCCGTGCTCTTATCTGCTGTACTACTTCAAGCAGAAAGAGATGCTGGCGATTGAAATGGGTGAATACTACAAAGGCGGCGCTCGTGCGCAGGTGGTTCAGAAGGTTGAGAAGCAGCTGTTCGACCTCTACAAGGATCCGAACCTGAACATCAAGCCGAAGGAGCTGGAGCAGCGCGGCGGGGCATACTACTCAGACGCTGCGTGTGAAGTGATTAACGCTATCTACAATAACAAACAGACCGAGCATTACGTTAACGTGCCGCATCACGGCCACGTGGACAATATTCCGGCGGACTGGGCCGTAGAAATGACCTGCATTCTGGGCCACGAAGGGGCGAAGCCGCATCCGCGACTGACCCATTTCGATGATAAAGTGCTGGGCCTTATCCACACCATTAAGGGCTTTGAAGTGGCGGCAAGCCATGCGGCGCTGAGCGGTGAATTCAACGACGTGCTGCTGGCGCTGAATCTGAGCCCGCTGATTCATTCCGACAAAGATGCGGAAATTCTGGCGCGCGAGATGATCCTTGCCCACGAGAAGTGCTTGCCGAACTTTGCCGAAACGGTGAAAACCCTCAAGCAGTAAAAGGAGTTGCAGATGGAACGTGTGCTAATCGTCAACGCCGATGACTTCGGCCTGAGCAAAGGGCAGAACTACGGCATTGTCGATGCCTGCAAAAACGGTCTGGTCACCTCTACTACCGCGCTGGTCAACGGCGCGGCTATCGAACACGCGGCTCAGCTGAGCCGCTGTTTGCCGGAGCTGGCCGTGGGAATGCACTTTGTGCTGACGCTGGGCATGCCGCTTTCTGCTATGCCGGGCCTGACGCGTGAAGGCAAGCTCGGGAAGTGGATCTGGCAAATGGCTGAAGAAGACACGCTGCCGCTGGATGAAATTGCCCGCGAGCTGGACTGTCAGTATCACCGCTTTGTCGATCTGTTCGGCTGTGAACCAACCCATTTCGACAGCCACCACCACGTGCATATGATCCCGCAGATATTCCCGATTGTGGCGGCGTTTGCTAAAGCAAAAGGGGTCGCGATGCGTATTGATCGCCAGGTGCAGAAGCTGCACGGTCTGGACGAGCAGGGCGTGCGCAGCAGCGACGGTTTTGCCAGCGAGTTCTACGGCGAGGCCATCACCGAAGCGCTGTTCCTGCAAACGCTGGAAGCCTCCGCTCAGGCTGGCGAATCATCGCTGGAAGTGATGTGCCATCCGGCCTTCGTCGATAACACCATTATGGGCAGCGCCTATTGCTACCCGCGTTTAACTGAACTGGACGTCCTCACGTCTCCGTCGCTGAAATACGCGGTGGCAGAGCGAGGCTACCGTCTCGGCACATACCGCGACGTATAGTATGTCACGCCTGGCGCCCGGTTTCGTTGCGGGCGCCGTGTTAGGGGTTAGGCCGGGTGAATATGCCCGGCATTTTTTTGCCCGTTATTTGCCATCGCGCCGTTTATCCCAGGCAACCGCACACAGGGCGCGACGTTGGCTGCCGCGATCGGCTATCATAGGGGATTCCTGACTCTGTTTTTCGTTCTGGTGTTTTTCCGCTTATGAAACCGCTGCGTCAACAAAACAACCGCCCTGTTATCAGCTACGTGCCGCGCGTCGAACCGGCTCCGCCCGATCACGCCTCCAAAGTGGAGGGATTTCGTGACGTCTGGCTGCTGCGTGGGAAATACGTGGCCTTCGTGCTAATGGGGGACAGCTTCCGGCGCTCACAGGCCTTCAGCGTGCCGGAGTCGGCTCAGCGCTGGGCGGCGCAGATGCGACAGGAAGGGGAAGTAGAAGAGTAAAAGCTTCCCCGACGGGGAAGCTTCAACAGAGATCAATTCCACAGCGCAAGGATGGGCCAGCCGACGAGCAGCAGCAGCGAGATGTAAATCACGCCAAAGATGGCTCCCAGCCGCCAGTAGTCCTTCGACTTCACATAGCCGCAGCCGTAGATGATAACGCCAGGACCGGTGGCGTAAGGCGTCAGACAGCCCATAATCCCAATCGACAGCACCAGCAGAATACAGAGATGCTCCATCGGCACCCCAGGGATCCCTTTGCCTACCGCCAGGATCACCGGCAGCATCGTGGCGGTGTGCGCGGACAGGCTGGCAAACAGGTAATGGGCAAAATAGAACACCAGCACCAGCACGATAACCGTGGTATTGGCGGAGAAGCCTTCCAGATGCGTGCTCATCGTTGCGGCAAACCAGCCGATAAATCCGGAGCGGGTCAGGCCGCTGGCCATGACCACCAGCGTCGCAAGATTCACCAGCGTATTCCAGGCGCTGTTGTAACGGGTTATCTCTTTCCACGGGACTACGTGCAGCGCCAGCATCAGGGAAACGGCCAGCAGCCCAACCGCCGTGGCATCAATGAAGCCGCCGCCAAATACCCAAAGCGCAAGGCTCAGCAGGACAAGACAAATGAGCGTGATTTCTTTTCGCGACAGGGCACCCATCTCTTTAAGCGCATTGCCCGCCCAGCCGGAGACCTCTTCACTGTGGGTGACTTCGGGCTTATACAACACGTACGAGAGCCAGGGGGCAACGATCAACAGCAGAATGCCGACGGGCAAAAAGCTCAGAAACCACGTCAGCCAGCTTATCTGAATTCCGGCAATTTTATTGACGAACTCCAGGCCGAGCACGTTGGGTGCCGCGCCCGTGACAAACATTGAGGAGCTCAGGCTGGTACTGATTACCATCATCCACATCAGATACCCACCGATGCGGCGGGAAGAGGGATCGTTGGGGAAAGACCTGAATAAAGGGGGCAGGTTTTTGATCACCGGGAAAACGGTGCCGCCGGTACGGGCGGTGTTTGAAGGCGTAAACGGTGCCAGCAGGATATCGATTATCACAATCGCATAGCCGAGGGTCAGCGTACGCTTCCCCATAAATTTAACCATGAATAAAGCGATGCGTTTGCCGAGGCCTGTGACTTCATAGCCCAGCGCGAAGATAAAGGCGCCAAACACCAGCCAGACGGTCGTACTGGAAAAGCCAGCCAGCCCCCATTTCAACGCTTCTTTTCCCGCGTTAAACGCCGGGTCGGCCAGCTCTTTGGCATCAAAGAGCAGATAATCACTGCCGATAACGCATATCGTCATGGCAATAAAGCTTATCGCCGTGGCCGGAATCGGTTCGAGGATCATGCCGACAATCATTGCCACGAACACGGCAAAAAAATGCCATGCCTGCGGGGGCATGCCGTCGGGAACCGGGATAATGAGCATGACGGCCATCACCAGCAGAGGGGCTATCAATTTCCATATATTCTCTTTTGAAACGGACATAGCTGAAACTCCTGTAAGGATTTTTAATAGCGTTATCTTTTCGCTAATCGGGACAGTTCATCTAAAAAGAGGGTGACAATCAGCAGGTCGGCGCTGCCGCCGGGGCTCAGATTACGGGCAATACACTGTTGGTCGAATTCACGCAGGGCATGCATATCCTTATCCCGGCGGACGCTACCGCGATGCAGCAGGGCTCTGGCCTGGTGTTGCAGCCATAGCAGCCCTTGCAGACCGCCTCGCGAAGCAACGTTGGTGTCGCCGTTGTGCGCCATCAGCACCAGCAGCGTGTCGAGCCATATCCGCTCGGTGGGAAGATGCCGGTTACGCATTATTCTCACGTGCAGCAAAGCGAGCTTAAGCACCAGGGGATAACCGGCTTCCGCCTGACCTCGCGCCCCGGTGAGGCCCAGCGTCAGATACAGACGCTGGCCCGCGGTTTTCTGCTGGTTGCCGAGCTGCAATTCACGGGCGCTAAGCCCATGGCAAAATGATGCCACGGTTGCACAAATGCTTTCCGGCGTGAGACGACGGCGATGCTCATGCAGGCGTCCAACTGCCGCACAGAGCAGTCCGAGCGAAAAAATGCTGCCCTTATGGGTGTTCACCCCTCCCGTTGCCCGAAACATATCGGCTTCGCAGGCAAGGCCGATGTGCCGCAAACCGGACAAAACGGATGTTTCAGCCAGCCCCGCGCTGGTGGCGCCGTAGCGCACAAAATCGGCAAGCCAGGGATAAATGGCATTTGCACTGAGATAAAAATCCTCCAGCGTCATATCCTGGTGCGCGCCGCTGTTGTGGCGATCCACAAGGCCGGGCTTGGGTGAAAGCTCCACTTCGGCGATCATTGCCCGCCAGGCCAGTTCAGCGACCCGTTCTGCCAGCGTGCAGTCAGCTTTGCTGTGCGTTTTCGGCATCATGCAGCAGCCTCTCCATATGGTTGAGCAACTCCGCGGTCGAATGGGAACGCTCTCTTGCACAAATGCGGGCATCCCTTTCGCAAAGCAGGCAGCGGCGGGCTGGCTGAGCAAGCGCCTGGCGGGACAGCAGCTCTCCCTGCGGCGTGAAGACGTCGATATCCCATAGCCTGCCCAGCGGGTGATGCTGCTCCTGTGTGATACAGGCCCGCTTGAGCGCCAGCGCTGGGGCATCAACGGCCAGCAATCCTTCTGCCCCCGTCGCCAGTTCGTAGCAGCGCTGGTGAACAATTTCCCAGCCGGATGCGGCAAGCATCTGGCGAAGTGAACGGATACCGTGGTTAAAAATACGGCGCGACAGTTCGCTGTCTTTGACCGGGCCTGGCGCCACGGTGGTAAAGGAAATCAGTGATGTGGGATACTTTTTCTGCCACTGCTGCTGGCGTGCCTGACGATCATCCCGGCTGGCAAGCAGTTCGGGCAGCGCGATGACACGATTGCTCGCGCAGCTGAGATAGAGCGGCATGGTTTACTCCTTCACCTGATGGACGACGTCAATTACCGAACCGTCGCGATAGCGCACGACGGCGATAATCCGATCGGTAAATTCAATGGGTTGCGGTGTTCCGGTGAGAATGTCAGCCCGCTCGCGCAGCCACTCAACGGACACCACCTTCAGTCCGGCATTCTTAAGGCGCTCGGCCAGCTCTGGGCGAGCGGGGTTGACGGCGATACCATGATCGGTGACGAGGATATCCACGCTCGAACCCGGCGTGACGCAGGTGGTGACCTGATCAACCAGCGTGGGGATACGGCCGCGTACCAGCGGGGCAACGATGATAGAGACGGCCGCGGCGACGGCCGTATCGCAGTGACCCCCGGATGCGCCGCGCAGGACGCCGTCGGAGCCGGTCAGCACGTTAACGTTGAACTGTGTATCAATCTCCAGTGCGCTGAGGACAACGACATCCAGCCGGTCAACGCTGGCACCTTTTGAACCCCGGTTGGCGTACTCGTTAGCGCTGATTTCAATGTGATTCGGATTGCGGGCGAGGGACTCAGCGGCCGCCCGGTCAAAGCTCTGCACGTCGAGTAACGTGTGGATCAGCCCTTTTTCGTGCAGTTCGACCATGGTGGAGGTAATGCCGCCCAGCGCGAACGCGGCCTGGACGTTGCGCTGGCGCATTTTATCTTCCAGAAAACGGGTGACCGCGAGTGACGCACCACCCGTGCCGGTTTGCAGGGAGAACCCATCGTTGAAAAAGCCGGAGTTAACCACCACGTCCGCGGCGCTGCGGGCAATCAGCAGTTCGCGGGGATTGGACGTCATACGGGTGGCATCGGCACCGATTTTGTCCGCATCGCCGACCTGTTCAACCTGTACGATCAGATCGACCTGGTCCTGGCGCAGGCTGGCGGGCGCGTGCGGGTAGGGCAACAGCGTTTCGGTGAGTAGCACTACCTGCTGCGCGTTTTCGGCATCGACTTTGGCATAGCCCAGTGAGCCGCAGCAGGCTTTGCCCGTGAAACCGTTGGCGTTGCCAAAGGGATCGCAGGAGGGCACGCCAAGAAAGGCCACGTCAACGTTCAGCTCACCGCTTTCGACCAGATGAACGCGCCCGCCGTGGGAGTGGATCTGCACCGGTTCAGCCAGCAGGCCGCGAGAGATTGCCTCGGCAAGCGGGCCGCGCAGGCCCGAAGTATAAATCCGGGTAATGACCTGATTGCGGATGTGTTCGACCAGCGGGGCATGGCAGTCGCTGAGTGAACTGGAGGCCAGCGTCAGGTTTTTGAATCCCAGAGCGGCAATCGCGTCCATGACCTGGTTCAGCGTCAGATCGCCATTGCGAAAGGCGTGGTGAAACGAAATGGTCATGCCGTCCTGCAGCCCGGAGCGGCGAATCGCCTCTTCAAGGCTGGCGCAAAGCTTGCGATCCCGGGGCTTTTGCGTTTGCAGGTTTAGCTTAGAGACGGGGGCATAGAGCGGGGTCATATCGTCCGCGTGGCGACGCCAGGCGGCAACCCGTTCCTGTCGGGAGATCTGAGTCATGATTAATCCTTATTCTTGACGAATGCCTGAGAGCGCAGCGCGTGATAGCACCAGACGCGCACGTTCGATAACCGGGCTGTCCACCATTTTCCCGTTGAGTGACACTACGCCACGCCCTTCGCGCGCAGAGGCTTCAGCGGCCTCAATAACCTGCTGTGCGTGGTTAATCTCTTTCTGCGTAGGCGCATAGAGGTTATGCAGCAGTTCAATCTGGCGCGGGTTGATCAGGGATTTACCGTCAAAGCCCAGCTGTTTGATGTGCGCGGCCTCGTGGAGAAACCCCGCATCGTTGCTGGCGTCGGAATAGACGGTATCGAACGCCTGGATCCCGGCGGCACGGGCGGCTTGTAAAATGGCACAGCGCGCGAAGAGCAGCTCTACGCCATCCGCTGAACGCTCTGTGCGCAAATTCCTGACGTAGTCTTCAGCGCCTAACGCGATGCCGATCAGACGTGGCGAAGCGTTGGCAATGGCGGCCGCTTCGGTGATCCCTTGCGGCGATTCGATGGCCGCCAGCAGCCCTGTGCTGCCGGACTCGCGGCCGCACTGTTCCTCAATGCGGACGATTTCGCTTTCAATATCCTTCACGTCCTGCGCGGTATCGGTTTTCGGCAGACGCACAATGTCGGCTCCGCCGCGAACAACGGCCTCGAGGTCAGCCAGACCGTACGCCGAATCCAGGGCGTTGACCCGCACGATGGTTTCACGCTCCCGGTAAAGTGGGTGCTGAAGGGCGTGGTACACCAGGCAGCGTGCGGCATCTTTCTCACGTAGAATGACTGAGTCCTCAAGGTCGAACATCAGCGCATCAGCGCCGTAGATAAAGCTATTGCTGACCATCGCAGCGTTGGCACCGGGAATAAACAGCATGCTGCGTCGGGTACGGGATCTGCGCAGCTGGGCGGAAGTCGAGGTCATGAGCGATCCTCCCATGGCAGGGCGCTGAGCCCGCTGGCGCGGACCAGCAGGGTTTCCAGACGAGCGCGTAGTACGCAGTCGAGCGCGCCTTTATCATCGACGATCAGCTGTACGCCGCGAACATCGTGGCGGTGGAGGATTTCATAGAGCGTGGCGCGAATGGCTTCGCCAAACTGTTTCTCGACGCTGCTGCTGATTTGCAGGTCAATCTCCTGACCGTCGAGCGGGGCTATTCGTATCATGACATCGCCTGACTCCAGGGTGCCGGCGACGGCTGCTTGGGTAATGTTCATTTTTCACCTGTCATTGATGCGGAAGGGGATTCTTTGTTCACGGCGATCATCTGTTGCAGATAATTGCAGGTCGCCTCCGGGACCAGCTGCGCGATGGTTGCCAGATCTTTTTTCACCAGCAGCTGACGCACCCAGGAAGCGGAAATTGCCGCGCCCTGGTACTGCAGGCGCTCGATTTCAACCAGCTGAATGGGCGGCGAAGTCCATGCCGGATCGGCAAGCCGCTGGCGCATATCGTGGTTGTAACCTGCGGTGACCGTACAGAACGGCTCGGTGCCGACGAAGCGGTGCGTAATGCCCAGCGCCGGAGCGAGATGTTGCCGAAAGATTTGCAGGTCAATTTCGGTGTAGCAGTGGTTAATCACGCTCTGCTCTTTGATGAAATAGCAGGGGAAGGTGGCGCGTGAGATCATGTATTCCGATCCCCGGTGGACGGTAATGCCCGGAATATCCGCTGTTCCGGCGCGGACCAGCGCCAGGCGGTCCTCATAGGGAAAACGTGAGGTGTCCTCTTTCACCAGAAACACATGCAGCCAGTCGCACTGCGCAGCTGCTGTCTGAATCAGATAGCGATGGCCGAGAGTGAAGGGATTGGCGTTCATGACGATACAGCCAATTTTTTCGCCGCTCTGGCGGAGCGTTGTGAGGTAGCTGGCATAGCGTTGCAGTCGCGTGGCGCTGTTTTCCATCAATACCATCACGCCGGGCACGCTGGCGATCGTATAAAAACCGCATTGCTTAAACAGGGCTTTGTTATGGCTTTTGGTGTAAATGAATAAATTTGTGCGCTGCTTTTCATACGCCAGATTTATTAATTCGGTGGCCAGCTTTAATGCCAGGCCTTCACCGCGCGCTGATTCACTGATGGCGACACATTTAATAATATTCCCGGCAATACCGCCGCAGGCAATCAGTGTTTCATTGCGGGTTACGGTAATAAAAACCTCTACCGTGGTATCTATGCTCAGGTCGTTTTCGCGCAGGAATTGCGTCACGGTGGCGATTTTTTTATTTTCCGCACGTTTGACCTGCGTAAATACGGGTTGGGCCTGCATGGATCAAAACATCCTGTTTTTTTTACGCTGCCGAAGTAGCAACGAAACTGATAATAATGCTTTGCAAATGAATAACATTTGCGACTTCAGTACGGGTTATTCCTTACTCATGCGACGATAGTACGAGCTGTTTTTATTTTAATTATTGACCTGTTTCACAAACGCAGGGCTGTTTTAAATTGGCTTAATGGTTTTTATTTGTTTAATTATCTTTAATGCATCTAATGGCGTGACGTTTATTTTCGTAATTGATTTTATTTGTGCAATCCTTAACGAAACCGGTGCGAATCTCTGGACGCCGCGAAAACAAAACCATTACATTTTAAGGGTCATTAGGGAGAAGCCTGTTCCGACACAAGGAAACGATCATGTCAGAGGTAAAAGCGGGAGGAAGCCTGGCGTTCTTTTATCGCCTCGCGTTTCCGCTGCGTATTTTTCTGCTGCTGCTGTTAATGTCCTCGCTATTAGTTGCGGCCCTCGGCCAGTACCTCTCCGCAAGCTTTGAAGACTATCTCACCCGCCAGGTCAGGGATATGGCGATGAATCAGGCCAAAATTATCGCGGCAAACGACAGCGTCGTGGCGGCGGTGAAAAGCCGGGATACCGCACGGCTCTCGGTGATAGCCAGCAAGCTGGCAGGGGGCTCAGACCTGGATTATGTGGTCATTGGCGATAAGCATTCGGTTCGTCTGTATCACCCTAATCCGGAGAAAATAGGTCAGCCGATGCAGTGGACCAAACCCGGCGCGCTGGAAAAGGGCGAAAGCTACTTCATTACCGGCAAAGGTTCGATAGGCATGGCGATGCGTGCGAAAACGCCGGTGTTTGATGAGCACGGGCAGATTATCGGCGTGGTGTCGCTGGGCTATCTGGTCAGCAAAATCGACAGCTGGCGGCTGGATTTTATTTTGCCGATGGCGGGCGTGTTTGTGCTGCTGTTGCTGATTTTACTGCTGCTGTCGTGGCTGTTTGCCGCACATATTCGCCGCCAGATGCTGGGTATGGAGCCGCGGCAGATTGCGAGGGTCGTTCGTCAGCAGGAGGCGCTGTTCGGCTCCGTTTTTGAGGGGCTGATTGCGGTGGATCCCGATGGACAAATCACCGCGATTAACCGTAACGCCCGAAAAATGCTCGGTCTGAGTTCGCCGGGGCGACAGTGGCTCGGCAGGCCGATTGCCGACGTGGTCCAGCCGAGCGCGTTTTTCACCGACAGCATCGCGGACAAAAGGCAGGACGTGATGTGTACGTTTAACGGGCTGAACGTGATCGCCAATCGGGGGGCGATTCGTTCCGGGGCGGAAATGCTGGGGGCCATTATCAGCTTTCGCAGCAAGGATGAAATGAGCGCGTTGAACGCTCAGCTGACGCAGATTAAACAGTACGTGGAGAGCCTGCGGGTGCTGCGGCACGAGCATCTGAACTGGATGTCGACGCTAAGCGGCCTGCTGCAGATGAAAGAGTACGACCGTGTGCTGGAGATGGTGAAGGGGGAATCCCAGGCCCAGCAGGCGCTGATAGACCGCCTGCGCAGCGCCTTCTGCGATCGCCAGGTCGCCGGGTTACTGTTCGGCAAGGTACAACGTGCGCACGAGCTGGGGCTTAATCTGCATATTGTGGAAGGCAGCCAGCTCCGTCAGTTACCGCCAGGGCTGGACAGCACCGAGTTTTCCGCCATCGTCGGCAACCTGCTGGATAACGCATTCGAAGCAAGCCTCCACAACCCGAAGGGCGATAAAACTGTCGAGCTGTATCTCAGCGATGAGGGCCCGGAGGTAGTGATTGAAGTGAGTGACCACGGCTGCGGCGTTCCGGATGAGCTGCGTCACGCCATTTTTAGCCAGGGCGTGAGCACCCGGGAGAAAGATGCCGGTGAACACGGCCTCGGCTTGTATTTGATTTCTGGCTATGTGGAGCGTTGCGGCGGCGTTATTACGCTTGAAGATAACGATCCCACTGGCGCTCTGTTTTCCGTTTTTATACCGAAAGTGAAATGCAATGATGGCACAACCTCTGACGATTTTGATTGTTGAAGATGAAACGGCGCTGGCCGAAATGCATGCAGAATTTATTCAACAGTATCCCGAATGCAGTCAAGTGTGGCTGGCAGGAAATCTGGCTCAGGCGCGTGCCATGATCGCCCGGCTGCATCCTTCGCTGATTCTGCTTGATAACTACCTGCCGGACGGGAAGGGTATCACCTTACTGCATGAGCTGATCGAGGCCCATACGTCATGCGGCGTGATTTTTACTACCGCAGCGAGCGATATGGATACCGTCTCCGAAGCGGTGCGCGGCGGAGTCTTTGATTATCTGGTGAAGCCGGTTTCGTACGAGCGGCTTCATCAGACGCTGGTACGCTATCAGCAGAGGATGCAGATGCTGGCACACACCGCCAGCGCCAGCCAGCGTCAGATTGACCAGATGTTTAACGCTTACGCACGCGGTGAGCCCAGGGCTGAGCTCCCGGTTGGCATCGATGGCCTGACGCTTGAGAAGGTCCTCGCGCTGTTTGCCGACCGTGAGACCAGCCACACCGCAGAAACGGTTGCTCAGACGCTTAAGCTAAGCCGGACGACGGCAAGGCGCTATCTGGAGTATGCCGCAGGCCAGCAGCAGATTCGGGCTGAGATTGTCTACGGCAAGGTTGGTCGGCCGCAGCGCAGCTACCGGGGCACGGAGACATAAAAAAACGGTGAGCAGAACGTGTCTGGCTCACCGTTTTTTTGGAAGAAGTGGGCTTAGCGGTGCGCCAGCTCTACTTCATCTTCGCTTGCCATTACCGCTTTGTCGGTCTGACGCAGCCACTGGCTGGTGAGAGTACCGGCGGTCATGGAGCCGTTGACGTTCAGGGCAGTACGGCCCATGTCGATCAGCGGTTCAATGGAGATCAGCAGGGCAACCAGCGTTACCGGCAGGCCCATCGCAGGCAGCACGATCAGCGCAGCGAAGGTTGCGCCGCCGCCCACGCCCGCCACGCCGGCGGAGCTGACGGTTACGATGCCAACCAGAGTCGCAATCCACAGCGGATCCAGTGGGTTAATCCCGACGGTTGGGGCAACCATCACCGCCAGCATAGCCGGGTACAGGCCCGCACAGCCGTTCTGGCCGATGGTCGCACCGAAGGACGCGGAGAAGCTGGCGATAGATTCCGGCACGCCCAGACGGCGAGTTTGCGCTTCGATGTTCAGCGGAATAGACGCGGCGCTGGAACGGCTGGTGAACGCGAAGGTCAGCACAGGCCATACTTTACGGAAGTATTTCAACGGGTTAACGCCGTTCGCACCCAGCAGCAGGCCGTGAACCACAAACATGATCGCCAGGCCCAGATAGGATGCCACCACGAAACCGCCAAGCTTAATGATGTCCTGCAGGTTAGAACCCGCAACGACTTTGGTCATCAGCGCCAGTACGCCATAAGGGGTCAGTTGCATCACCAGACGCACCAGCTTCATCACCCAGCTTTGCAGGGTATCGATGGCGGTCAGAACGCGTTTGCCTTTTGCTTCATCGTCTTTCAGCAGCTTCAGCGCGGCCACGCCGAGGAAGGCGGCGAAAATCACGATGCTGATGATTGAAGTCGGGCTCGCACCGGTCAGGTCTGCAAACGGATTTTTCGGCACGAAGGAGAGCAGCAGCTGCGGTACGCTCAGGTCAGCCACTTTACCGACGTAGGTGCTCTGGATGGCGTTCAGGCGCGCGGTTTCCGCAGTGCCCTGCACCAGACCTTCAGCGCTCAGGCCGAAGAGGTTGGTCACCAGCACGCCGACCAGCGCAGAAATCAGCGTGGTGAACAGCAGGGTGCCGATGGTCAGGAAGCTGATTTTACCCAGCTGGGACGCGTTATGCAGACGTGCCACCGCGCTAAGGATAGAGGCGAATACCAGCGGCATAACGATCATCTGCAACAGCTGGACGTAGCCGTTACCTACAATGTTGAACCACTGAATTGAGTCTTTCAGTACTGCGCTGTCCGCACCGTAAACCAGCTGCAGCGCCAGGCCAAAGACCACGCCCATTGCCAGGCCGACCAGTACTTTTTTAGCCAGGCTCCAGTTTTTGTGTCGTGTCTGTGCCAGAGCAAAAAGTAATACCGCGAACACCACAACGTTCGCTATAAGTGGAAAATTCATCCCCGTTCTCCTGATGTCGTTATACGGCCCAGAATCAGGCCGACTGTAATGCCGCAAAGAGTAGCAGAAGTGTGATGCGCATCTTATATCCAAATGGAATGGGTTATGCCAAAACAGCCATGATTGCCGGTTTAGTGGCCGCTTTGCTGATTTATAAAGCGATCGAAGCGCCACTGGAGCGAACTGATAAGGCCAGATGACCAGCGTACGGCGCTGTTATCGGTGACCGACTGCGGCATCCAGACGGCATAAACGAACAGGACCATGCAGAGCACGCGCTCCAGCTGATTGCCTTTGCGTGGTGCGAGGATGGGCAGACGAAACCGCCAGCGGCAGGGCCACAGCAGCGGCACGCCCGCAGGCGTGAGCATGTCCGCAAGGATATGACTCAGGTAGCCGAGCACCATTCCCTGAATAGCATCGGCAGGAACAATCCAGCTTTCCGGAACTTTGAGATAAAACAGCGTCAGGCCGCCGAACACCGCCAGAAGGCTATGGGTAAAGCCACGATGGCCACACATTCGCGCTATGGGTTTGGCTATCCAGCTTAGCCGCTGACCAAGGAAGGACCTGGGGTGATCGATGTCCGGCAGCAGGCAGGTGAGTACCGCGGCGGGCACAATATGCCACCAGTCACCCTGTGCCAGAACCGGGGTCAGCTCGGCATTTTTGGCAAACACCGCACAGGCAATTGAAAAGAGCAGGTGACCTTCCGCCGTCATGATAACACCCGTAAAACTGTCAATTCATACAGTATAGGGTTTTTATACAGTAGGTGGAAGAGGTGACGGTGTAACTCTTTGTCACAACCCGACGTTCAGCCGGGTTGTGCAGGAGAGGATTCAGCCAAGAAGATGCGCGGAGGTGAGTTGTTCGAGAGAGGACAGTTTTGCCTCCGCCAACACATAGCGCGGGTCGGCAAAATTCGCATGTTCGGGCACAACGATGGAGCGCATCCGTGCAGCCTTACTGGCGATCATGCCATTAACAGAGTCTTCCAGCGCCACGCAGTTAAGCGGAGATACGCCAAGCTTCTGCGCGCAGTCGAGATACACCTGCGGATGCGGTTTGCTGTAGGGCAGCTTTTCCGCCGAGGCAAGGGCGTCAAATTGATCGCGCAGATCGAACATCGCCAGCACTTTTTCCAGCATATGCAGCGGAGAGGCCGAAGCCAGACCCACTTTCAGCCCCTGAGCCTTGCACAGCGCAATGGCTTCACGTACGCCTGGCAGCAGCGGGCGTTCTGCTTCAACCAGGGAAATGGCGCGGTTGATTATCAGGTCGGTCACTTCCGCGCGGCTCGGGCCGCTCCAGGGGTGATGGGCGAACCACAGTTCGACGACCATATCGATACGCAGGCCAAGGGTATCCGGCAGTTCGCTACGGCGGCTGATGTCGACGCCGATTTCAGCTAAAACGCCCAGCTCAGCGCGATCCCACAGCGGCTCAGAGTCAATCAGCAATCCGTCCATATCAAAGATAGCGGCAACAATTTGTCGCGAGGCTGTCATAATGCAACTCCTGTAAGGTAATAGGCCAGCGCCAGGGGCTTCATCCTACATCATATCGCTGTTAAAACGCAGGCGAAAAGGGGTAACTCAGGGTAGACTTACAGCGAAACATCAGCGCGTCTGAACAAGGGGAATCCATGACGTATCAACAAGCTGGACGCATTGCCATACTAAAACGCATTCTGGGCTGGGTTATTTTCATCCCGGCGGTGATTTCAACACTTATCTCACTGTTCAAATTTATGTTTGAACACAGTGAAAAGCAGCCAGGTATTGACGCAGTGCTGCTGGATTTCGCCCACGTGATGATTGAAATGATCCGTTTCAATACGCCGTTCCTGAACGTGTTCTGGTTCAACTCACCGCTGCCGGATTTCCACCACAGCCTGAATATCGGCTTCTGGATTATCTTTGCGCTGGTGTTTATTGGCATGGCGTTACAGGCTTCCGGGGCGCGAATGGGCCGCCAGGCGAAGTTTCTGCGTGAGGGCGTGCAGGATCAGCTGATTCTGGAGCATGCGAAAGGGCCCGAAGGATTAACCAAAGAGCAAATTGACGCGAAAATTGTGGTGCCGCACCACACTATCTTTTTGCAGATATTCCCGCTGTACGTGCTGCCCGCGATCGTGATTGTGGCGGGGTATTTCTTCTTTAAGCTGTTGGGCTTTCTTTGAAGCGTACCTGATGGCGCTGTGCTTACCCGGCCTGCTTGATTCGCAGGCCGGGTCAGGCGAAAGCCGCCACCCGGCAAGGGATTACGGCTTAGGGAAAGGTCTTGGTTTGCCTTCGCTGTCTACCGCGACATAGATAAACAGTGCTTCAGTGGCTTTATAGCGCTGCCCGATAGGTTCGGACGCCACTTTCTTCACCCAGACTTCAATGTTTACCGTAATCGACGTTGTGCCACGTTTGGTGCAGCGGGCATAGCAGCACACCACATCACCCACCGCGACCGGCCGCAGAAACGTCATGCCGTCCACTCGAACCGTGACAACGCGGCCCTGGGCAATCTCTTTGGCCATGATTGCGCCGCCGAGGTCCATCTGCGACATGATCCAGCCGCCAAAAATATCGCCGTTGGCATTAGTGTCAGCGGGCATAGCCAGCGTGCGAAGAACTAAATCGCCAACTGGCGCATCACTGCTCGTACTCATTTACTCTCGTCCTGCGGCATGTGGCGGTAGATGTATACGCCGCTCAGCAGCGTGAAAATCAGGGTCAGCGCGGTTAAACCAAACACTTTGAAGTTGACCCAGATGTTCTGCGGCAGCCAGAAAGCAATATAGATGTTTGCCAGCCCGCACAGGATAAAGAACAGCGCCCATGCGATGTTGAGACGAGACCACACGAACTGCGGCAGCGTTAACTCTTTGCCGAGCATGCGCTGGATCAGCGGCTTTTTCATCACCCACTGGCTGACCAGCAGGGCGATGGCAAACAGGCCGTAAATGACGGTGACTTTCCATTTGATAAATTCATCGTTGTGGAAGAACAGCGTCAGGCCGCCGAACACGGCAACGATGACAAAAGTGATCAGCGCCATCTTCTCGACTTTGCGATAGCGCACCCAGCTGTAAATCAGCACGATGGCGGTGGCAACGATCAGCGCCGTGGTCGCTGCGTAGATGTCGTAAAGCTTATAGAAAGCAAAGAACACCACCAGCGGTAAAAAATCCAGAAACTGCTTCATACATCGGTTCCGTATTTCAGTAAGGGCCCGGGCATGCCGGGCCTTGAGGGGATCAGTTACGAATAAGCATATACAGGCGGAATAAATAGATCAGCAACAATGCGGAAATGAGATTGCTGATGCAGTTCACCACCACCGCGCCAACGTTTGGCGTCAATACGGCAAAGTTCGGCGCGAACATCAGCAGCGCTGTTTTCGCCAGCAGCCAGGCCATCACCGGGGTGGCGACGAGGCGCATATTGCTCCACGTCAGGCGCATACTGTTACGCATTGAGGCAAATATCCCCATTTTGTCCTGCACCAGCATGATCGGTGCAAAGGCCAGCACGATGGCCAGCAGCACGCCCGGAACGACCACCAGCATTACGCCCATCTGTACCAGGAAAGTGGTAATGAAGATGAGGAGTAACAGCTTCGGCAGGACCGGCGCGCTGGCGCCGATCGCACGCAGGGCGCTGACGCGCTGCCCGGCAGAGATCATCTGAATCATCAGCAGTACGCCGCCCGCGAGAATGGCGTTGCCAATCAGTCCGGAAAACGTGGACGCCGCCGATGCCCGCAGCAGGATTTGCTGCTGCTCTGGCGTCATGTTCTGCACCAGTTCAAACAGACCCGCGCTGCCCGCGAGATTATCGCCTTCTTTCAGAACGGCGAGCTGCTCGTCGCTCGGTGAGAACGCATGGCCAAGCACCACCGTGATAAACGCACACAACAACGCAATCAGCAGTATCGTAACGAACTGATTGCGAAAAAAATTACCCGTGTCACGGTAAACCGACTTAGCCGTGATAGACATGCACTCTCCTTGAGTCTGGCTGGTATGAATAAGCCGGCAATTGTAACTCACCCGACGTCAAAGTGGCAGCATCAACACCTGTATGGAAAAGCATATCTTTGTAAAGAGGCGGTAAGCCGTAAAAGGTCAGGATTGGGTGAGTACCGCGTGCGCTGCTTATTTTGTCACGAAGAAAAGACAGAAAATTGATATGGATATGCTTTTCCCTTAATGCAATTGCTACGAAAAATTAATCCAGATCAATGAATGTTAAATCTCAGGATTGAATGTGATCTGAGTTGGATCGTTTTTACTCTTTTGTGGGTATATTCATCGCGCTTATAAAACCATAACGAAGGAGTGGATATGAAAAAGTTAGCAGTGGCAGCGCTGGTTTTAGGCAGTCTTTCTGGCGGAGCCTGGGCGCATGAAGCGGGTGAGTTCTTTATTCGTGCAGGTACGGCCACCGTCAGACCAACGGAAGGCGCGAACGGTACCCTCGGGAGCCTCAATGGCTTTAACGTCAGCAATAACACACAGCTCGGGCTGACCTTTACCTACATGGCGACCGATAATCTCGGTGTTGAACTGCTGGCAGCAACGCCGTTCCGCCATAAAATTGGCACCGGTGCGACCGGCGATATCGCCACGGTACACCAGCTTCCGCCAACGTTAATGGCGCAGTGGTACTTCGGTGAGGCTACCAGCAAATTCCGCCCTTATGTTGGGGTTGGGGTTAACTACACCACCTTTTTTGATGAGAAATTCAACGACAACGGTAAAGATGCAGGTCTTTCCGATCTGAGCCTGAAGGATTCCTGGGGCGTTGCCGGGCAGGTGGGCGTGGATTATCTCATTAACCGCGACTGGCTGCTCAACGCCTCCGTGTGGTACATGGATATCGACACCAAAGCGCGCTACAAGTCCGATGGTTCGGTTCTCCCGGCGCAGAGCTATAACGACAAAGTCCGTATCGATCCCTGGGTGTTTATGTTCTCCGCGGGTTATCGCTTCTGATAACGAGATGAGTGGCCGCTTTGCGGTCACTCTTTATAAACGATAAACACGCTATCCTGAATTTATTATTAAATTTCATATAGTTACGCATCTCTATTCTCTCGCGTCATTTTGCGCGCTGCCTAAACCAGGCCGCCCGAACACGGACCTCAATCGATAATTTTCCCGACGTCGACAACGCCGTCGTCGTTTTTTGCTTCGCTGTCTTTCCCGTATTCATTATTGCTCAGCGGATCGTCTGATTTGCCTGCGCTTTACGTTTCTGTAAGTTTTGCCTGCTACCCTCAGGGGGCATATCAGCGAACGGAACAGGAGGTTCCATGAGCAAAAAACTCAATGAAATCGATAAACTGATTGGTGATTTGAACCAGGCCGTTGAGGCGCATTATCAGTGGCTGGTGGAGGTATTCAGCTATATTTCAGTGCGTGACAGGGAACAGCCAGCCATTACTCGCCAGGCGTCGCATAATCTTTGTGCTTTCGGTAGCTGGATCAACGGTTAGCTGAGCGAAAACTCCGACGACAGGGGGATTCGTACTGGCCATACATCAGCGCCATGAAGAGACGCATAACGTCTGCCGTGAGCTGGTCACCTCCATCGTCGATGGCGACGTTAAGCTGGCTCTCTTTGATGTCTTCAAGCAAGCTTTGCAGCGGCTACGATGCGCTGACGGAGCTGCAACAGATGCCGCATTCTTGATGAATCCTTCGACAGCCATCTTCCCGAAGAAAACGGCGACAACGTGTATGTGCTGATCACCGACGTCGATCATTTCAAGCAGGTGAACGATACCTGGGGACACATGACGGGCGATGCGGTGCTGCGTGCACTGGCGTTAAAGCTGCGTGAATGCACCCGTAGCTATGAGCCTTCGTACCGTTTTGGCGGTGAGGAGTTCATCACGCTGCTGAAGGCAAGAAACGACCGGGACGCCTGTCACGCAGGGTTGCGCATTAACGAAGCCATTGCGGCACACCGCATCCGATTTGGCGCAGAGCAGCTGTCGATAACCGTCACCTCAGGACTGACGCGAGCCCATCAGGGCGAAACGCTGCATCGGGTGCTGGAGCGGGCAGATTGCGCTATGTATCGCGGAAAACAGAGCGGAAGAAATCGCTGCATGTTTGTAGACAGGGCACTGAACGTGAATCAGGTACAGTTCTGAGAGGCAAAAAAAGCCCGCGCAAGGCGGGCAAACAATACTGGAAGCAATGTGAGCAATGTCGTACCGAATACCTGAGTGATTTGCTCAATTACTCGGTGTTGAGAAAGATAATGCTTCTCATTAAGAAGTTCAACCCCTTCTTTTCTGGGGATGTTAGCCAATCTGGAAAACGGTACGATTCTGGCTGTCATCCAGTGGCCAGACCTCCGCAACGTCGGCCAGCAGCGCCGTGCGGTGGGCGATGGAAAAGCTGCCTGCTACCGCCGCATTGAGCATCTCGCCGGTGGCTTTTACCAGCGCGGGCAGGGAAAGGCTCCCAATCCCGCTGCCCATCAGCTGAATGGGGGAGGATCGCAGCACGGCGCCCGGCAGCGTAATCTCCTGCCCGGAGAGCGAACCCACCTGGACATAGCGCACGGGAGTTGTACCCGGCACATGTTTTGCCAGCGCCTTCAGCAGCAGTTCGGCGCTGCGGCCCCACAGATAATCAATGACCACGTCAATTTGCCCGGCGGCATGTGTCGCGAGGGTTTGCGCCAGCACGCTTTCATCTTCGGTCAGCAAAACGGTGGCATCGGCGTTGAGCGAGGCCAGTGCCTGTGGGTTACGCCCGGTGGCGATGATCTTTTTAGCGCCAAGATGGCGGGCGATTTGTACCGCTAACCGTCCGGCGCTGCCCGTCGCACCGTTTATCAACACGGTTTCACCTGCCTTAAAGCCAGCACGGTTAACCAGCGCGGCCCAGGCCGACATACCAGGATTTGCCATTGCCGCAGCGGTGGCATCATCCAGCCCGTCCGGCAGCGGCAGGCAATGAGCAACATCGACAGGCGCAAGCTGCGCCATGCTGCCCCAGGGCGTTGGCGGGAATACGAAATAAACGCGCTGACCGTCCCGGGTGACGCCAGTGCCGTCGATCCCGGCGATAAACGGGAGCGTGCCGTCAAAACTGTAATGCTTACCGGATGCCCGGCTTTTCACCACGTGGCTGATTGCCGACGCGGTAACCTGAATCAACTGCTGATTTTCAGCGGCAACCGGTTCAGCAAAATCGGCATAAACCGGCCCCTGTGAGGGAGCAAATACTACGGCTGCTTTCATCCTGTTTCTCCTTAATCGGTTTTACGTGTAAAATGCACATAATTGATAAGGCCACTCTACGCCGAAGAGAAATTATATGCAATATGCACATAAACAATATGACGTGACGGATTTTCACGGCGCGTTGCTCGACATCCTGAGCGTGATGAATCAGCCGAAGCGCGATGAAACGCTGCTGGCGGCGGCAGACGTCAAGCTGGATCAGGTGCTGTTTCCGCTATTGGTCACAATTGGCCGCTATGGGCCGGTGGGCGTGGTGGAACTGGCGGACAGCCTCGGGCGCGACTACACCACGGTCAGTCGTCAGGTGAAGAAGTTGCAGGAGCAGGGGCTGGCGCTAAAGCAGCCTGCCGAACGGGACAAGCGTATCAGCGAAGTGACGCTCTCAGAGCAGGGTAAAGCGCTGACGAACGCGATTGACGGCGCAAGACAAAAGCTGATGAATGCAATTTTTGCCGAGTGGCCGGAGGAAGACGTGAAGGCGTTATTTCGTCTGGTAAGGCAATATGCGGAAAGCGTGAAGGGAAAAACGCCGTCTGACTGCTAGCCAGACGGCGGAATGTTATGCGCTGCGGGTCGCGGCTTTCATGTTCTGCACGAACGTTTTCAGCTCTGCCAGCATTGCCGGGTGATTATCGACGTTCTTCTCGATAATTTTGACGATAGCCGAACCGGAAATTGCGCCTGCGGCACCCGCGCCAATGGCGGCGGTCACCTGATCTGGCGCGGAAATGCCAAAGCCCTGCAACGGCGGGGCGGCATGGTATTCACTCAGCTTCTCAATCAGATGATGCAGCGGCAGCGCAGCCTTGTTTTCCGCCCCCGTTACGCCTGCACGGGAAAGCAGGTAGGTATAACCGCGACCGTGGGACGCAATCTGGCGCAGCAGTTCATCATCTGCGTTCGGCGGGCAGATGAAAATCGGTGCCACGTTATGGCGCATCGCCGCCTGGCGGAATTCGGCAGACTCTTCCACCGGCACATCTGCCACCAGAACGGAATCCACGCCCACGCGCTCGCATTCGGCATAGAAGCGATCGATGCCGCGGCTGAAGACCAGATTGGCATACATCAGCAGGCCAATCGGCATGGTCGGGTGCTTCTGGCGAATCGCCGCCAACATTTCGAAACACTGGGTCACGGTAACGCCCGAGGCGAACGCACGCAGCGTAGCGCTTTGAATGGTCGGGCCGTCGGCCAGCGGATCGGAGAAGGGAATACCGAGCTCCAGGGCATCTGCGCCTGCTTCAATCAGCGTATCAATGATTTTTAGCGACTGTTCCGGGTTGGGATCGCCCAGCGTCACGAAGGGAACAAACGCGCCTTCCTTGCGGTTTTTCAGCTCAGCAAACAGGTTGTCATAGCGTTCCATCAGATTTCCCCTCGTGCTTTCAGGATGTCATGTACGGTGAAGATGTCTTTATCGCCGCGGCCGGAAAGGTTAACCACCAGCAGCTGCTCTTTATCCGGATTTTCGCGCATCATTTTCAGCGCGTGAGCGAGGGCGTGGGAAGACTCCAGCGCCGGGATGATCCCTTCATGGCGGCAGAGCGCCTTAAAGGCGTCCAGCGCTTCGTTGTCGGTGACAGAGACGTAGTCCGCACGGCCCGTGCTGTTCAAAAACGCGTGCTGTGGCCCAACGGACGGGAAATCCAGGCCCGCCGAAATGGAATAAGATTCTTCAATCTGGCCTTCATCGGTCTGCATCATCGGCGATTTCATGCCGAAATAGATGCCAACGCGACCGTGCTTAAGCGGCGCGCCGTGCTCGCCAGTTTCGATGCCGTGTCCGGCGGGCTCTACGCCGATCAGGCCGACGGAGGTTTCATCAATAAAGTCCGCAAACATGCCGATGGCGTTGGATCCGCCGCCGACGCAAGCGATAACCGCATCCGGCAGACGGCCTTCTTTTTCCTGAATCTGCACTTTGGTTTCTTCGCCGATCATGCGCTGGAATTCACGCACGATGGTCGGGAACGGGTGAGGGCCTGCTGCGGTGCCGAGCATATAATGCGCGGTTTCGTAGCTGCCGGACCAGTCACGCAGCGCTTCGTTACAGGCATCTTTCAGCGTGGCGGAGCCGCTGTGTACCGGGATCACTTCCGCGCCCATCAGACGCATACGGAACACGTTTGGCGACTGGCGCTCAACGTCTTTTGCGCCCATATAGATGCGGCATTTCAGACCGAGCAGGGCGCTCGCCAGGGCGGAGGCTACGCCGTGCTGGCCTGCGCCGGTTTCGGCGATGATTTCAGTTTTGCCCATGCGCTTCGCCAGCAGCGCCTGGCCCAACACCTGGTTGGTTTTATGCGCGCCACCGTGGAGAAGATCTTCACGCTTAAGGTACAGCGTGGTTTTGGTGCCTGCGGTCAGGTTCTGGCATTTGGTCAGCGCGGTCGGACGACCCGCATAGTTCTTCAGTAAATCGGTAAACTGGGTCTGGAACTCAGGATCTTTCTGCGCGCTTACGAACGCTTCTTCCAGCTGGCGCAGGGCGGGCATCAGGATCTGCGGCACGTACATGCCGCCAAATTCACCAAAATAGGGGTTCAGTAATGTCTTCATGTCCATTTCCTTAATATGCACGCAGCGTCTGAAAAACCGAGGCCAGCTTGCCGGCGTCTTTGATACCCGGTTCAGATTCTACGCCTGAATTGAAATCGAGCCCCGCGCAGCCGCTTTTCGCCGCTGCCACACAATTATCCGGGCTAAGGCCACCTGCCAGCAGGACGTTGCTTAAGTCCTGTCCATTCAGCAGTGACCAGTCGAAGCTTTGGCCTGTGCCGCCCTGGCCGTTGTCGAACACGTATTTGTCGACATGATTCAGCGTGCGGGCAGGCAGCGTCTCTTTTACGCTCAGCGCTTTCCATATTTGCACGTTCTCAGGCAGGGCAACGCGAAGCGCGTCGATATACGCCTGATCTTCATTGCCGTGCAGCTGTACCGCCGCCAGCTTCAGGCTTTCTGCTTTGGCGACGATATCCGCCAGGTCAGTATCCCGGAACACGCCAACGTAGCTTAGCGGTGCGCTGTTGATGACGTCGCGGGCCTGCGCTTCATTGACGTAGCGGGGAGAGGAAGGCACAAAAATCAGCCCGCCATAAAGAGCGCCAGACTCGAAGGCGGCCTGCGCATCCTGGCTGCGCGTCAGCCCGCATACTTTGTTTTCGCCAAGCAGCACGCGACGCACGGCAGCATTAAGATCGTCGTGCGCCATCATCGCTGAGCCAATCAGGAAGCCGTTGGCGAAATGACTCAGTTCACGGACCTGACCATAGGTGTTAATGCCGGATTCGCTGATCACCGTGACGCCTGCGCCCAAACGCGGGGCGAGCTGGCGGGTACGATTGAGATCGATAGAGAGATCGCGCAGGTCGCGGTTATTGATGCCGACGACTTTTGCGCCGAGCGCAATAGCGCGCTCCAGCTCTTCTTCATTACTGACTTCCGTCAGCACGCCCATGCTCAGGCTGTGCGCCACGGCTGAGAGCTGACGATATTCGTCATCATTCAGCACCGACAGCATCAGCAGGCAGGCATCGGCCTGATAGTAGCGGGCCAGGTAAATCTGATACGGATCGACGATAAAGTCTTTGCACAGAATCGGCTGCGGCGCGATTTGGCTGACGATGGGCAGAAAATCGAAGCTGCCCTGGAAATATTTCTCGTCCGTCAGCACGGAGATAGCGGACGCATAATGTTTGTACACCCCGGCGATACGCGCCGGGTCAAAATCTTCACGAATGACGCCTTTTGACGGTGACGCTTTTTTGCATTCGAGGATGAATGCGGTGCGTGCACCCTGTAGCGCATCATAGAAATGGCGCTGGCTCGGCTGAATCTCATTCTGGAAGCTGGCTAATGGTTGCTGCGCTTTGCGGGCTTCGACCCAGATACGCTTATCGGCAACGATTTTGGCTAAAACGGTCTGCATTTCTTATCCTCTTGCTGCTAATGCGGTTACGCGATCGTAGGCTGCACCGCTGTGCAGGACATCCATTACCTTTTTCACGTTGGCTTTTAAATCTTCATGGCCGTGAAGGCGCATCAGCATGGCGACGTTGGCAGAGACTGCGGCCTCGTGGGCACTCTCACCTTTACCCTGGAGTAAACGGGAAAGAATGTCACGGTTTTCTTCCGGGGTGCCGCCTGCCAGCTGCTCCTGACGATATGGCGTCAGGCCAAAGTCCTCGGCGGTCAGCTGATAGCTGTGAATTTCGCCGTCTTTCAGTTCCGCCACCACGGTTGGTGCATGCAGGGAAACTTCATCCATTCCGCCGCTGTGTACCACGGCGGCACGCTGATAGCCGAGCACGCGCAGGGTTTCAGCTATCGGCAGCACCAGCTCCGGGCTGTAGACGCCAATCAGCGCCAGCGGTGGGTGCGCTGGGTTGATCAGCGGCCCGAGCACGTTGAACAGCGTGCGGGTTTTCAGCTGCTGACGAACCGGCATCGCGTGGCGGAATCCGGTGTGGTATTTCGGCGCGAACAGGAAGCAGACGCCAAGCTCATCCAGCGCTTCCCGGGATTTATCGGCGTTCATGTCCAGATTAATGCCGAAGGCCGCGAGTAAATCGGAGGAACCGGACTTGCTCGATACGCTGCGGTTGCCGTGTTTCGCCACTTTCATTCCACAGGCCGCCGCCACAAAGGCGCTGGCGGTAGAGATATTGATGCTGTTGCTGCCGTCGCCGCCGGTGCCGACAATATCGGCAAACGCATATTCAGGGCGCGGGAACGGCGCGGCGTTTTCCAGCAGCGCGGTGGCGGCCCCGGCAATTTCCTGCGGCTGTTCACCACGCACTTTCATGCTGACCAGCGCGGCGGCCAGCTGCTCCGGCTTCACCTCACCACGCACAACGGCGGAGAAGAGCTGGTGGCTTTCCTGCTGGGTCAGGGTTTGCGCCTGATACAGCTTTTCCAGAATCGGCTGCAGCAGATTGGCCGGCTCCAGCTTTTTCAGAGCCCATTCCAGAGTCTGTTCCAGCAGGCGTGCACCGTGGCTGGTCAGAATAGATTCCGGATGGAACTGGAAGCCAACCACGCGATCGGCATCGTGACGGACGGCCATCACCATGCCGTTAAAGCTGGCGTTGATCGTCAGCCCAGCCGGAATATTGCTGCCGACCAGCGAGTGATAGCGCGCAACCGGCAGCGGATTGGCGAGCCCGGCGAACATTGCCTGACCGTCGTGTTCAATGCTGGAGGCTTTGCCGTGGAGGATCTCACCTGCCTGACCGACGTAGCCGCCGTAGGCTTCAACAATCGCCTGATGGCCGAGGCAGATGCCGATGATAGGCAGCTTGCCGCGCATGCGGGTCAGAAGCTCTGGCATGCAGCCTGCTTCAGATGGCGCACCCGGACCCGGTGAGAGCATCAACACCGGGTTATCCATGGTGGCCAGACGTTCAATCAGCGTCTGTGCCGGTACATGGTTGCGGTAGATGACCACGTTATGCCCGCTGGCGCGCAGCTGGTCGGCCAGGTTGTAGGTAAAGGAATCAATATTGTCGAGCAGCAGAATGTCAGCCATCAGAAAATCTCCTCTGCGTGGTGGGCCTGAGCAATGGCGCGCAGCACCGCGCGAGCTTTATTACGGGTTTCATCGGCTTCGGACTGCGGTACGGAGTCAAGCACCACGCCAGCACCGGCCTGGACGGTGGCAATGCCGTTTTCAACAAAGGCAGAGCGGATCACGATGCAGGTATCAAGGTCGCCGTGAGCGGTGAAGTAGCCCACCGCACCACCGTAGCTGCCACGGCGTTTGCCTTCGGCGGCTGCAATCAGCTGCATCGCGCGTACTTTCGGTGCGCCGCTCAGCGTGCCCATATTCATGCAGGCGCGATAGGCGTGCAGCACATCCAGATCCTGGCGCAGCTCGCCCACCACGCGGGAGACCAGATGCATCACGAAGGAGTAGCGGTCCACTTTGGTGAGGTCTGCCACGTAGCGGCTGCCCGGCGTACAAATACGCGCCAGATCGTTACGCGCCAGGTCAACCAGCATCAGGTGCTCCGACATCTCTTTCTGATCGGTACGCATTTCCAGCTCGATACGGCTGTCGAGGTCGCGGTCGAGAGAACCGTCGGCCCGGCGGCCGCGCGGACGCGTACCGGCAATCGGGTAAATTTCAATCTGGCGGTTGCCGGCATCGTATTTCAGCGAGCTTTCCGGCGAGGCACCGAACAGGCTGAAGTCGTTATCCTGCATAAAGAACATGTACGGGCTCGGGTTACTTTTCTTCAGCACGTCGTAGGCCGCCAGCGGCGAAGGGCAAGGCAGCGAGAAGCGGCGGGAAGGCACGACCTGGAAAATTTCCCCGGCGCGAATCGCGCGCTGCATTTTGCGCACCACGGCACCGAACTCGTCGTCGCTCTGGTTCACCTCGGTGTGCATTTTCTCTACCCGTGTAACCGGCAGCGGCATTGGCGGTTCGTTCATCTGCTGACGAATTTGCGCCAGGCGCTGGGTCAGGCGCTGCTTTTCCGCTTCCAGCGGGGTAAAGAGGCTTGCCTGAATGCGGGAGGATTTGGTCTGGTGGTCGATAACCAGCAGCGTTTCGGCCAGGTAGAAGCAGTAATCCGGGCAGGCGGTGTCGCTGTCTAACTGAGGTAAATCTTCGAAGCCTGCGACCAGATCATAAGCAAACAGGCCACCGAAGAACATCGCTTCGCGTTCGGTTTCCGGCACCGTTACCAGCGTTTGCAACAGGCGAAAGGCATCAAAAACGGACAATGAGCAAAGGCGAGCGTCTTCATCCAGCAGCGTGCTCACCGCCGGGAAATGAAGGATACGGCCATTCGGCTGGCGTTGGTTCTCCACGCCTGCGGGCAGGGCAACATCAAGCAAATCCAACAGGGCTGCGCCGTTGTCAGAGAGAGCCTGAATGGTGACGGTGTCACCTAAAGCGGTAATGCGCAGTGCACTGTCGACTAACAGCAGGCTTTTCAAATCATCTTTGCTGTCGATATCTGCGGACTCCAGCAACAGCGTCGCCGGACGCGCGCCGCACAGCTGGTGGAACAGCGCCGTCGGATTTTCGCGATAGATGGCGTCACTGGTCAGAAGCTCGAGTTTCGGTGTTGAGTTTTGCATTCTTGTTCTCGCTCAATCTGTTATCTGTGGTTCAAAAAAAAGCCCGCTCACTGGCGGGCCTGGTATCTGTTGGTCTTGTGCAGACGCGATCGTACAGCCCGATTTCAGGTTGTACGCCACCAGCTATGAAAAGTAACGGTAAAGTGGGTCATCGCAGATACCTCGTTGTGTGAACTTGTGTACTAGTTAACTAGTCCGAGAGGGTAAAGTCAACCCCTGATTTCAGAAATTCATTCACAACGGCTATGATGGACGCCGACATAAGCCTGACCTGATTGCATAACTGAACTCCGGAGTGATTTTGAGCGACCATCCCTACGCCCTGATTTACGACCTGCACAGCCACACAACCGCCTCCGATGGACGCCTGACGCCCGAAGCGCTGGTGCACCGTGCGGCTTCAATGCGCGTGGGTACGCTTGCGATAACCGATCATGATACCGTAGCGGCCATTCCTGCCGCCCGGGCTGAAATCGCCCGCGCGGGGCTGCCGCTGAATTTAATTTCAGGCGTGGAGATTTCGACCGTCTGGGAAAATCATGAGATCCACATCGTTGGGCTGAACATTGATATCGGGCATCCGGCAATGACTGCGTTTCTGGCGCAGCAGACTGAACGTCGCCAGCAGCGCGCGAAGCTGATTGCTGAACGACTGGAAAAAGCGCAGATCCCCGGCGCATGGGAAGGCGCGCTGGCGTTTGCCGACGGCGGCGTGGTCACGCGCGGCCATTTTGCCCGTTTCCTGGTTGAAGCGGGCAAGGCCAGCAACTTCAACGACGTCTTTAAAAAATACCTCGCCCGCGGTAAAACCGGATACGTTCCGCCACAGTGGTGTACAATAGATCAAGCTATTGATGTGATTCACCATTCTGGTGGTAAAGCGGTGATTGCCCATCCGGGACGCTACCAGCTCTCCGCCAAGTGGCTGAAAAGACTGCTGGCGTTCTTCAGTGAATGCGGTGGCGACGCCATGGAGGTCGCCCAGTGCCAGCAGGCTCCCCACGAGCGAACGCAGCTTGCCGCTTATGCACGTCAGTATGGATTACTGGCGTCACAGGGGTCTGATTTTCATCAGCCTTGCCCGTGGATCGAACTTGGCCGGAAGCTGTGGCTTCCCGCCGGGGCGGAAGGCGTGTGGCAGAGCTGGGAAGCGCCCCAGGATAAACGAGAGGAAGTATGAGTCAGTTTTTTTATATTCACCCGGAAAACCCGCAGCAGCGCCTGATCAACCAGGCGGTGGAAATCGTGCGTAAAGGCGGCGTTATCGTCTATCCCACGGATTCTGGCTATGCGCTTGGCTGTAAAATTGAAGACAAGGGCGCGATGGAGCGGATCTGCCGTATCCGCCAGTTGCCGGACGGCCACAACTTCACCCTGATGTGTCGTGACCTGTCGGAGCTGTCGACCTATGCCTATGTGGACAACGTGGCCTTCAGGCTGATCAAGAACAACACGCCGGGTAACTACACGTTTATTCTCAAAGGCACCAAAGAGGTGCCGCGCCGTCTGTTGCAGGAAAAACGCAAAACCATCGGCATGCGCGTACCGTCAAACCCGATTGCCCAGATGCTGCTGGAAGCGCTTGGTGAACCCATGCTCTCCACGTCCCTGATGCTGCCGGGCAGTGAATTCACCGAATCCGATCCGGAAGAGATCAAAGACCGACTCGAGAAGCAGGTAGATCTGATCATTCACGGCGGCTATCTCGGCCAGCAGCCCACCACGGTTATCGACATTACCGAAGATTCTCCGGTGGTGCTGCGCGAAGGCGTGGGCGACGTGAAACCGTTCCTGTAATCTTTGCGAGTGGTACCTTGTGCCACTCCGTTTCACCCTGTAGCGCCAGCGAAGCGCTTCCGTCATCTGATGAAGTCCTGAGCCCAAAACGTTGCTGCTGCGGTCAATCCGCTCTTTGAGCGTTATCCCTGGATGTCAGGAAAACAGAGCCGTTTAATCTGGCGGCGCGAAAAAGCGCTGTCGGAGCGCGTGTGGCGATATCCAGCGCTAATGAGATGAACCTTTTCACCGAAAATTCATGTATTATGTGCGGTCACGCAACGCCGGGCGGGTGAAAACACGCCGCTGACGGCGCAAGAATCACTCTGTCGACAGGTTCAGTTTTCGCTAACGTGTTGATTTTGCATGTATACCAGACGCCTGGGAAGGCGACACCTTAAGGATGCTCGATGAGCGAGAAATTACAGAAAGTGCTGGCTCGTGCCGGCCACGGCTCCCGCCGTGAAATCGAAACCATGATTCAGGCAGGTCGCGTCAGCGTCGATGGCAAAGTAGCCACGCTGGGCGATCGCGTTGAAGTGATCCCGGGTCTTAAAATTCGTATCGACGGTCATCTTATCTCCGTCAAAGAGTCCGTGGAGCAGATTTGCCGCGTGCTGGCGTACTACAAACCGGAAGGTGAGCTGTGTACCCGCAGCGATCCGGAAGGGCGCCCAACGGTGTTCGATCGTCTGCCAAAACTGCGCGGTGCGCGCTGGATTGCCGTCGGGCGTCTGGACGTGAACACCTGCGGTTTACTGCTGTTCACCACCGACGGCGAGCTGGCAAACCGTCTGATGCACCCAAGCCGCGAAGTTGAGCGTGAATACGCCGTGCGCGTGTTTGGCGAAGTTGACGACAACAAAGTGAAACAGCTCTCACGCGGCGTGCAGCTGGAAGATGGTCCGGCGGCGTTCAAAACGATTAAATTCACCGGCGGTGAAGGTATCAACCAATGGTACAACGTCACCCTGACCGAAGGCCGTAACCGTGAAGTCCGTCGTCTGTGGGAAGCCGTTGGCGTGCAGGTGAGCCGTCTGATTCGCGTTCGCTATGGCGATATTCCACTGCCAAAAGGCCTTCCGCGCGGCGGTTACACCGAGCTGGATCTGGCGCAGACTAACTACCTGCGTGAACTGGTGGAACTGAAGCCTGAAACCGAATCAAAAGTGGCGGTGGAAAAAGACCGTCGTCGCATGAAGGCGAATCAGATTCGGCGTGCGGTGAAACGCCATACGCAGGTGAGCGGTAAACCGGCGAAAAGCGGTGGGGCTCGTCGCTCCAGCAGCCGTAATAACGGCAGCGGTTCATAACCGCCGTTCGATGCAAAAAGGCCCCTCAGGGGCCTTTTTTGTCAGTAGTCGATGCCGATCTGCGCCTTGATGCCTGCGTCAAATGCGTGCTTCACCGGACGTAACTCACTCACCGTATCGGCCATCTCCAGAATATCCCTGTGGCAGCCGCGGCCCGTGACAATGACCGTCTGCTGGCGTGGACGCTGCTCGAGCGCTGTGAGCACCTCCTGCAGCGGCAAATAGTCATATGCCACCATGTAGGTCAGTTCGTCGAGAATGACCAGATCCAGGGTTTCATCCATCAGCATCCGTTTTGCGTGCTGCCAGACGGCGAGACAGGCGGCGGTATCGCCCGCTTTGTCCTGCGTGTCCCAGGTAAATCCTGTCGCCATCACCTGAAATTCGACGCCGTGCGGCTCCAGCAGGTTGCGCTCGCCGTTTGGCCATTCGCCCTTGATAAACTGGATCACGCCAACTTTTTTACCGTGGCCGACTGCGCGGGTGGCGGTGCCAAATGCCGCAGTGGTTTTCCCTTTTCCGTTGCCGGTGAGCACCAGCAGGATCCCGCGTTCCTGCCGGGCTTCCGCGACGCGGGCATCGACTTTCTCTTTTAGTCGCTGCTGACGCTCGCGATGTCTTTCATCACTCATTGCGCAATACCTGGTTTGCGGCCCGGCTGAGCATCAAAAGTCATCCCGGTTTTGCGGCGGCTGTCGTCGCCCATCAGCCACAGGTAGAGCGGCATAATGTCGGCAGGGGTTTTCAGCTTCTGCGGATCTTCTGTAGGGAACGCGCTGGCGCGCATGCCGGTGCGGGTGCCGCCCGGGTTAATGCAGTTGACGCGAAGCTGACCCTGATACTCCTCCGCCAGCACCTGCATCATGCCTTCGGTGGCGAATTTAGAGACGGCGTAAGCCCCCCAGTTGGCGCGCCCCTGCTGGCCGACGCTTGAGGACGTAAAGACCAGCGAGCCGGAATCTGAACGAAGTAATAAAGGAAGCAGCGCCTGGGTCAGCATAAAGGTGCCGTTGACGTTGACCTGCATGACGTCCTGCCAGACGTCGATTTTCTGCTGATCCATTGGCGCCACGTCACCTAAAAGGCCGGCGTTATGCAGCACGCCGTCGAGCCGTGGCGTATGGATGCTGATTTTTTGCGCCAGCTGTTGACACTCTTCCGGCGTGCAGGTCAGCAGGTCGAGCAGGAACCAGTACGGCACCGTGCCGCTTTCCTGCTCAATTTCGCGGGCGACGGCCCGCAGCTTATCTTCATTACGGCCAAGTAAAATGACTCGGGCGCCGTAGCGCGAGTAGGTCAGGGCGGCTTCACGGCCGATGCCATCGCTGGCACCGGTAACAAGAATGATGCGATTTTGTAGCAAATCGCGCTGAGGTTGATAATGCACGGACTCTCTCCTGTGGTGCTCAAACGCGCCACGTCGCTGTTCTGCTTCTGTTTGTTCGCTTTTCGGCTTTATGCCCTAAACGGCGACCTATTTCAATCAGCCATGCGGAAAGCATGTTCATAATTAACATTTTGCAATCATTTCATCAGTGGAGAAAAAAACGGGAAGCGCGCTCGCATCGTACAATTCAGGCGGGAGACGCACCGTCAGGGCTGTTGTACACTGTGCGCGATAACTGTGTGATTCTTTTCAAGGTGGAAGCGTGGAATTACTTGCTCAATACGGGTTGTTTTTGGCGAAAATCGCCACGGTTGTAGTTGCGATAGCGGTGGTTGCCACGCTAATCGTGAATCTTACCCAACGTAAGCGGCAGCGAGGGGAGCTGCGGATCACCAACCTCAGTGAACACTATAAAGAGATGCAGGAAGAGATGAGCGTGGCTCTGCTCGACGGACCACAGCAAAAGCTCTGGCACAAGGCGCAAAAGAAGAAGCACAAGCTTGAAGCGAAAACGGCGAAGGCGAATGCAAAGAAAGCCCTGAAAGATCCGCAAGAGAAACCGAAGGCCTGGGTACTCGATTTTAAAGGCAGCATGGATGCTCACGAGGTCACCGGGCTCCGTGAAGAAGTAACGGCGGTGCTCGCGGTCGTCAAGCCTCAGGATCAGGTGGTGATTCGCTTAGAAAGTCCTGGTGGGGTGGTACACGGCTACGGCCTGGCGGCGTCTCAGCTTCAGCGTCTGCGGGAAAAAAACATCCCGCTGACTATTGCCGTCGATAAAGTAGCGGCCAGCGGTGGCTACATGATGGCGTGCGTGGGGAATAAAATTGTCTCTGCGCCGTTTGCGATTATCGGCTCTATTGGCGTTGTGGCGCAGATCCCGAACTTCAATCGTTTCCTGAAGAGCAAAGACATTGATATTGAGCTGCACACCGCCGGGCAGTACAAGCGCACGCTGACGCTGCTGGGGGAAAACACGGAAGAAGGACGGCAGAAATTCCGTGAAGATCTTAATGAAACCCATCTGCTGTTTAAAGATTTTGTACATCAGATGCGTCCACAGCTGGATATCGACGAGGTAGCAACGGGCGAACACTGGTACGGCCAACAGGCGAAAGCGAAAGGGCTGGTGGATGAAATTGGCACCAGCGACGATCTGCTGCTGGGGCTGATGGAGAGCCATGAAGTGCTGAACGTGCGCTATCTGCAACGCAAGAAGTTGATGGATCGTTTTACCGGCAGCGCGGCACAAAGCGCCGACCACCTGCTGATGCGCTGGTGGCAGCGTGGGCAGAAACCCATGATGTAAAAAAGAATGCGAGGCCTGGGCCTCGCATTTTTTTAATCGATCAGGTGGTACTTTTCAGACAGCTGATGGGCCAGATACTTGAACATATTGAAGACGGCGGTACTTTTCGGCGTCGGTAAGCCCTGTTCATCGAGATAGAACTCACCGCTGAATACCAGCACGCCGTTGCGCTGGGTGACGCCGGTGGCCTCAATGCCTTTCATGGTATCTTCATGTTCACGGATGAGACGGTTGGCTTCGGCCAGCAGGGACTGGCGATCGATAGGTTGGGATGTTTCTTGCATCTCTGACTCCTCTAAAACACTGGCGATAGTCTACGCCGGGCGCGCAACGTGGGCAAATTTTCCCTGAAAATCACAAGGACTTCCCGGCGGAGTGTCTGCTGGCGGGAATCACTTTTGCATGCTAATAAAGTTGCGTAACGGATTTTATCAGGTACAGTGTGACGCTTTCGCATTCTGGCAACAGATTTGCTTGACATTCGACCGAATATTCTTCGTGGTGTACCACCTGGCTGGAATTAGCCAGCAATCTCAACGTGCTGCCTCCGGCTTCTGGGGCCGATGCAGACCAGAGGGTTGAACTCCATTGACGCCGCCACCAGATTAGGTTCGTCGCCAGTGGAAGGTGAATTCAAGTGCGATATATGCGCCACACCCCGAGGCGGACGCGTATTTCTGGAAGAATCAAATTAGGTAAAGGTGAATATGGGTAAAGCTCTCGTTATCGTTGAGTCCCCGGCAAAAGCCAAAACGATCAATAAATACCTTGGCAATGACTACGTGGTGAAATCCAGCGTCGGTCATATCCGCGATCTGCCGACCAGCGGTTCAGCAAGCAAAAAAAGCGCTGACGCCACCGCCACCAAACCGGCCAAAAAGCCGAAGAAAGATGAGCGCGGCGCCCTGGTAAACCGTATGGGCGTGGATCCGTGGCACGGCTGGGCTGCCCAGTATGAAGTGCTGCCGGGTAAAGAAAAGGTGGTCGCGGAACTCAAACAGTTAGCTGAAAAAGCTGACCACATTTATCTCGCAACCGACCTTGACCGCGAAGGGGAAGCCATTGCATGGCACCTGCGGGAAGTGATCGGTGGTGATGACTCACGCTACAGTCGCGTGGTGTTTAACGAGATAACCAAGAATGCTATTCGTCAGGCGTTTGATACGCCGGGCGAACTGAATATCGACCGTGTTAACGCTCAGCAGGCGCGTCGTTTTGTCGACCGCGTGGTCGGGTACATGGTGTCGCCACTGCTGTGGAAAAAAATTGCTCGTGGTCTGTCCGCTGGCCGCGTGCAGTCCGTTGCGGTACGTCTGGTTGTCGAACGTGAACGTGAAATTAAAGCGTTTGTACCGGAAGAGTTCTGGGAAATCGACGCCAATACCACGACGCCGTCAGGCGAAGCGCTGCCGCTGGAAGTCAGCCACCATCACGACAAGCCGTTCCGTCCGGTCACCCGTGACGAAACCATGGCCGCGGTCAGCCTGCTTGAAAAAGCGCGCTACAGCGTGCTGGAGCGTGAAGACAAGCCAACCAGCAGCAAGCCGGGCGCGCCGTTTATCACCTCCACGCTGCAGCAGGCGGCAAGTACCCGTCTTGGCTACGGCGTGAAGAAAACCATGATGATGGCCCAGCGTCTCTATGAAGCGGGTTACATCACCTATATGCGTACTGACTCCACTAACCTGAGCCAGGACGCGGTGAATATGGTTCGTGGGTACATCAGCGACAACTTCGGCAAGAAATACCTGCCGGAAAATGCAAACCAGTACGCGAGCAAAGAGAACTCTCAGGAAGCGCACGAAGCAATTCGTCCTTCCGACGTTGCCGTGCTGGCGGAATCACTGAAGGACATGGAAGCGGATGCGCAGAAGCTGTATCAGCTGATCTGGCGTCAGTTCGTGGCCTGTCAGATGACGCCAGCCCAGTACGATTCCACCACGCTTACCGTAGGCGCGGGTGATTTCAAACTGAAGGCTCGCGGTCGCACGCTGCGCTTCGACGGCTGGACGAAAGTCATGCCTGCGCTGCGCAAAGGTGATGAAGACCGCACGCTGCCTCCGGTGAAAAAAGGCGACGATCTGGCGCTGGTTGAACTGCTGCCAGCTCAGCACTTTACCAAACCGCCGGCGCGCTTCAGCGAAGCATCACTGGTCAAAGAGCTTGAAAAACGTGGGATTGGCCGTCCGTCCACCTATGCGTCGATCATTTCGACCATTCAGGATCGTGGCTATGTTCGCGTTGAAAACCGCCGTTTCTACGCCGAAAAAATGGGTGAAATCGTCACCGATCGCCTGGAAGAAAACTTCCGCGAGCTGATGAACTACGACTTCACCGCGCAGATGGAAAACAGCCTCGATAAGGTGGCAAACCATCAGGCCGAGTGGAAAGCGGTGCTGAACGATTTCTTCGGCGATTTTACGCGTCAGCTGGAAACGGCAGATAAGGATCCGGAAGAGGGCGGCATGCAGCCTAACCCGATGATCCTGACCAGCATCGACTGCCCGACCTGCGGTCGTAAAATGGGGATTCGTACCGCCAGCACCGGCGTGTTCCTCGGCTGTTCTGGCTATGCGCTGCCGCCGAAAGAGCGCTGCAAAACCACCATTAACCTGGTGCCGGAAAACGAAGTGCTGAACGTGCTGGAAGGCGACGACGCGGAAACCAACGCGCTGCGCGCCAAGCGCCGTTGCGCCAAGTGCGGCACGGCGATGGACAGCTACCTGATCGATCCGAAGCGCAAGCTGCACGTCTGTGGTAATAACCCGACCTGCGATGGCTACGAAATCGAAGAGGGCGAGTTCCGCATCAAAGGTTATGACGGCCCGATCGTTGAGTGTGAAAAGTGCGGCTCTGAAATGCACCTGAAAATGGGGCGTTTCGGCAAGTACATGGCCTGCACCAACGACGAGTGTAAAAATACCCGTAAGATCCTGCGTAACGGTGAAGTGGCTCCGCCGAAGGAAGATCCGGTTCCATTGCCTGAGCTGCCGTGTGAAAAATCAGACGCGTATTTCGTGCTGCGCGACGGTGCTGCGGGCGTGTTCCTGGCCGCGAACACCTTCCCGAAATCGCGTGAAACCCGCGCGCCGCTGGTGGAGGAGCTGTATCGCTTCCGCGATCGCCTGCCGGAAAAACTGCGCTATCTTGCAGATGCGCCGCAGGAAGATTCGCAGGGGAACAAAACCATGGTTCGCTTCAGCCGTAAAACCAAGCAGCAGTATGTGGCTTCGGAGAAAGACGGAAAAGCAACCGGCTGGTCTGCCTTCTTCATCGACGGCAAATGGCAGGAAGTGGCGAAAAAGTAACGCATTTTCGTGACGATAAGTCTCCTCTGAAGGGCCGCACTGCGGCCCTTTCTTTTGCGATAAAACCCCACGTTATTATTTTTTCTTCGCATCTATACACATCCGGTATAAATGATATAGTGGTTATAGTTAACCACTTTCTTATTATTAAATCGTATTAGGCATCAGCGCCATACGCATATCGGATACCGGTCATGAAACTACAGCAACTCCGTTATATCGTTGAGGTTGTGAACCATAACCTCAACGTCTCCTCGACCGCTGAAGGGCTCTATACCTCTCAGCCGGGCATCAGTAAGCAGGTTCGTATGCTCGAGGATGAGCTGGGTATCCAGATATTCGCGCGAAGCGGCAAGCACCTGACGCAGGTGACGCCAGCCGGTCAGGAAATTATTCGTATTGCCAGGGAAGTGCTTTCCAAAGTGGATGCGATTAAGTCGGTTGCCGGCGAGCACACCTGGCCGGACAAAGGATCGCTGTACGTGGCGACGACCCACACCCAGGCCCGTTATGCGCTGCCGGGCGTCATTAAAGGTTTTATTGAACGCTATCCGCGCGTTTCGTTGCATATGCATCAGGGGTCGCCCACGCAAATTGCTGAGGCGGTTTCCAAAGGCAATGCCGACTTCGCCATCGCCACTGAAGCGTTGCATCTCTATGACGATCTGGTGATGCTGCCTTGCTACCACTGGAACCGTTCGATCGTAGTCACACCGGATCACCCGCTGGCGGGCAAAGGTTCCGTAACGATTGAAGAGCTGGCGCAGTATCCACTTGTTACCTATACCTTTGGTTTTACCGGACGTTCTGAGCTGGACACCGCCTTTAACCGCGCAGGGCTGACGCCACGCATCGTCTTTACCGCTACCGATGCCGATGTGATTAAAACCTATGTGCGTCTGGGATTAGGGGTAGGGGTGATTGCCAGCATGGCGGTTGATCCTGTTTCCGACCCGGATCTGATTAAGCTTGAAGCGGGCGACATCTTCAGCCACAGCACCACGAAAATTGGTTTCCGCCGTAGCACGTTCCTGCGTAGCTATATGTATGATTTCATTCAGCGCTTTGCGCCGCACCTGACGCGTGATGTGGTCGACGCCGCCGTGGCGTTGCGTTCGAATGAAGATATTGAAGCGATGTTTAAAGATATTAAATTGCCAGAGAAATAATCCCTGCCGGTATTAATGGTATCCCCGGTGTCGGGGATATCGTGAAACCGATCACTTAATGGAAATTAAAATCCCCCTCATTTGCATTTCTCGCTTTTTTCACCTCTGCGTTTTTAGCCTGTCTGAATGTTTATATGCTGTGAAATGAAGGCAAAAGTAGAAACTATTTTGCCGCTACGCAAATTTTGTTTACCAATTATTTATTTTCCGTCAAAGATTCAGGATCTCACCCGCGACGATTCATAAAATCTCTGGATTTTTAGGGCGTTTTTTATTAGGATTTATCTCAATGATTATTAATTGTACCGATTGTTCGGTGCCAAACGATAAGTGATGCCGATTGTATGAGGTTAGCAATGCCGTCAGGACGAGATGAACCGCAGAGGGATCCTGAGCTGAAGCGAAAAGCCTGGCGGGCGGTATTCCTGGGCTCCGCGCTGTTCTGGATAGTCGTGGCCATGCTCATCTGGAAATTTTGGGGGTAACTATGGCGGTGTCAGGCCAGAACGTCTCCGTGAAGCCAACATGTCAGTCTGGTGACAAACCACGGGTCCGTAAAAAAGGCAAAACGGCGGTGCCGGAGTCCTGGAAACTGACAGCGCAGCAGCAGGCTTTTATTGATTCCTTTGATGATAACGACGCTAAAAAACGCTAATTCGATGTCGTCAGGTTGTTAACTTTCGGTCTGTATTTTGGGTTTTGTACTCGTTAATAAATACACCACAGCAATAATCCGGCTGCCTGCTCAGGCAGTTAAAATGAATAATTATGGGTATTAAATAATGAATACGAACCGCAACGTGAAATACTGGTCATGGATTGGGGCGTTTTCACTTTCTCTCCTTTTCTGGTGCCAGCTGGTCTGGATGGTCCTTCAGTGAACCTCTGATAAACCCGACAATCCTCGTCGGGTTTTCTTTTTTGCCTTGTAAAGAACCTTCAGCTTTTTAGCGATTTGGGTTGTTATCAAAACGTTACGTTGCGCGTGTGTTATCTTTAAAGACAGACCCTGAGGAGAGTCGGGGTATCGCAATTCCCTGTCATTAAGGAGGAGCTATGTCGTCAACCCTACGAGAAGCGAGCCAGGACACGCTACAGGCCAAAACCAAAACGTACCACTATTACAGCCTGCCGCTCGCCGCAAAAACCCTGGGCGATATTTCTCGCCTGCCCAAATCGCTTAAAGTCCTGCTCGAAAACCTGCTGCGCTGGCAGGACGGTGATTCCGTCACCGAAGAAGATATTCATGCCCTGGCCGGATGGCTGAAAAATGCCCATGCCGACCGTGAAATTGCCTACAGGCCTGCCCGTGTGCTGATGCAGGACTTTACCGGCGTTCCGGCGGTGGTCGATCTGGCAGCAATGCGCGAGGCGGTGAAACGTCTCGGTGGCGATACCGCCAAAGTGAACCCGCTTTCCCCCGTCGATCTGGTTATCGACCATTCCGTGACCGTTGACCATTTCGGCGATGATGATGCGTTCGGCGAAAACGTGCGTCTGGAAATGGAGCGCAACCACGAACGTTATGTTTTCCTCCGCTGGGGCCAGCAGGCGTTCAGTCGCTTTAGCGTGGTGCCGCCAGGCACCGGCATCTGCCACCAGGTGAACCTCGAATACCTGGGCAAAGCGGTATGGAGCGAACAGCAGAACGGCAAGTGGGTCGCGTATCCGGACACGCTTGTCGGCACGGATTCTCACACCACCATGATTAACGGTCTCGGCGTGCTGGGATGGGGCGTCGGTGGGATTGAAGCGGAAGCCGCTATGTTGGGGCAGCCGGTTTCGATGCTGATCCCGGATGTGGTCGGCTTTAAGCTGACCGGAAAACTACGCGAAGGAATTACCGCCACTGACCTCGTGCTCACGGTCACCCAGATGCTGCGTAAGCACGGCGTGGTGGGCAAGTTTGTTGAATTTTATGGTGATGGACTGGATTCACTGCCGCTGGCGGACCGTGCCACCATTGCCAATATGTCGCCGGAATATGGCGCAACCTGTGGCTTCTTCCCGATTGATGGCGTCACCCTCGACTACATGCGCCTGAGCGGCCGCAGCGATGAACAAATTGAACTGGTAGAGGCTTATGCTAAAGCACAGGGCATGTGGCGTAATACCGGCGATGAACCGGTGTTTACCAGTACGCTCGCCCTGGACATGGGCGAGGTTGAAGCGAGCCTGGCCGGGCCAAAACGTCCACAGGACCGCGTGGCGCTGGGCGATGTGCCAAAAGCGTTCTCGCAAAGCGAGGAGCTTGAGTTGAACACCGCTCAAAAAGACCGGAACCCGGTGGACTACACGCTGAACGGGCATCAATATCAGCTGCCTGATGGCGCGGTGGTGATTGCCGCCATCACCTCCTGTACGAACACCTCGAATCCGAGCGTACTCATGGCCGCCGGGCTACTGGCGAAAAAGGCCGTCAAGCTCGGGCTGAAGCGCCAGCCCTGGGTAAAAGCCTCGCTTGCGCCTGGCTCGAAGGTGGTGTCCGACTATCTGGCTCACGCGAAGCTGACGCCCTGGCTGGATGAGCTGGGATTCAATCTGGTCGGCTACGGCTGCACCACCTGTATTGGTAACTCCGGCCCGTTGCCCGATCCGATTGAAACAGCGATTAAAAAAGGTGATTTGACCGTTGGCGCGGTGCTTTCCGGCAACCGAAACTTTGAAGGACGTATTCATCCGCTGGTGAAAACCAACTGGCTCGCCTCGCCACCGCTGGTGGTAGCATACGCGCTGGCGGGGAATATGAATATCAACCTGATGACCGATCCTCTGGGACACGACAAGAAAGGGGACCCGGTTTACCTCAAAGATATCTGGCCGAGCGGGGCTGAAATCGCCCGGGCGGTGGAAGAGGTGTCGACCGAGATGTTCCACAAAGAGTATGCCGAAGTATTTGAAGGCACGCCGGAGTGGAAAGCGATTAAAACCGAACAGTCGGACACTTACGGCTGGCAGCAGGATTCCACCTATATTCGTTTATCGCCGTTCTTTGATGAGATGGGCGCGGAGCCGGATCCGGTGGAGGACATACACGGCGCGCGGATCCTCGCGATGCTGGGCGACTCCGTCACCACCGATCATATTTCGCCTGCGGGCAGTATCAAGCCAGACAGTCCGGCTGGCCGCTATCTGCAAAATCATGGCGTCGAGCGGGGTGATTTCAACTCTTACGGTTCAAGGCGCGGTAACCACGAAGTGATGATGCGCGGGACTTTCGCCAATATCCGTATCCGCAACGAAATGGTGCCAGGCGTTGAGGGCGGTATGACTCGCCATCTGCCCGGTTCAGAGGTGATTTCCATTTATGACGCAGCCATGCGCTATCAGGAGCAGGGCACGCCGCTGGCGGTGATTGCCGGGAAAGAATACGGCTCTGGCTCCAGCCGTGACTGGGCGGCGAAAGGACCTCGTCTGCTGGGCGTGCGGGTGGTCATCTCCGAATCCTTCGAGCGAATTCACCGCTCGAACCTCATTGGAATGGGGATTTTGCCGCTCGAGTTCCCATCAGGGGTCACGCGTAAAACGCTGGAGCTAACGGGCGAAGAGCAGATTGATATCGCCAACCTACAGAGTCTTAAACCGGGGGCCACGGTTCCCGTTACGCTGACCCGCGCTGACGGTAAGCAAGAGGTCATTGACTGCCGCTGTCGCATAGATACCGCGACAGAGCTGACCTATTACCAGAACGACGGGATCCTGCATTATGTGATCCGCAATATGCTTCACTAAAACATAAGGGCCTGCATGCAGGCCCTTTTTTTAGAACATCACCGGTAATCCCAGCCCACGTTTGACCGCATGCAGCGTCTTTTGCGTGCGCTCATGCGCCCTCTCGCTGCCTTGCTTTAGCATCGCCAGCAGCGCACTTTTATCAGCAATCACTTCTTTACGGCGTTCGCGAATCGGCGCCAACAGCGTTTGCAGGCATTGTTCCAGCTCAAGCTTGCACTGTCGATCGCCCAGGCCGCCCTGTTGATAGTGCGCTTTCATCGCCGCAATCTTTTCCTTATCGGGGTGGAACGCATCCAGATAGGTAAACACGACGTTGCCTTCGATGTTTCCCGGATCGCTGATGCGCAAATGGTGTGGATCGGTGTACATCGCGCTAACGGCTTTATGAATCTCTTCCTCAGTGGCCGACAGCGTGAGCGTGTTCCCCAGCGATTTCGACATTTTGGCATTACCATCAATACCCGGCAGGCGGCCGACCGGACTCAACAGCGCCTTGCAGCGGCGTAGTGCGGGCTTCTCCAGCAGGCTATTCATCTTCTGAACAATTTCATTGGTCTGTTCAATCATCGGCAACTGGTCGTCTCCTACGGGCACCCTGTCGGCGCCAAATGCGGTAATGTCAGCGGCCTGGCTTATCGGATAAACCAGAAAACCTGTCGGGAGAGAACGGGAAAAGCCCTTTTGTTGAATTTCGTTTTTAACGGTGGGATTTCGTTCTACCCGCGAGACGGTAACGATATTCATATACAGCATCGTCAGTTCCGCCAGCACGGGCAGCGCGGACTGCAGACAGATTGTCGAATGGAGTGGATCGATGCCGACGGCCAGATAATCGGCCATTACTTCCAGTACGTTGCTGGCGATTTTCTGCGGCTGCGAACCATTATCGGTCAGCCCTTGTAAATCGGCGATCAGAATGTACTGAGGGTATTGCGTTTGCAAGGCGACGCGCTGGCGCAGCGAGCCGGCATAGTGACCTAAATGCAGCTGGCCGGTAGGACGATCGCCGGTGAGGATCACGTGAGATTGTTCAGTTAACTCTGTCATCAGAAGCTCCTGTTGTGCGCCAGAAAGCGGTTCTGCAGACAGAGCGGACGCCTTCCGGCGGCCTGAGATAAAAAAAAGAAAAGGGGAAATCAGGCGGCCTTGGTTAAGGCTGCCACCAACGTAATGAGAGGTGAGAAGGGCAAGGGTTTTTGCTGTTCATGCGTTAACGGTACTGCAAAAGTCTCTACCGGACAATAAACCCGTGTTTAAAAGGTTACTGAAGGACTCGCCGTGCGGTCTCATAACGCGGTGCCCAGTAGGGATTGTCCAGCCGGGAAATGGTGACGCCTGCCTTTTGCGAGGCGTGAATAAACTGGCGATCGCCAATGTATACACCCACATGCTGTACGCGAGGTGAAGACTTAAAAAATACCAGGTCGCCGATGCGAAGCTCATGTTTTCCGACTTTCTTACCCCGTTTTTTTTGCTGATGAGTGGTTCGGGGCAGGCTTATGTGCCGTGCAAAAACTTTCTGCATTAGCGCCGAGCAGTCGATGCCGCTGCGTCGGGTGCCGCCAAAATCATATGGCGTGCCTTTCCAGAGCGCATATTGCTGAAGCAGGGATGCTTTCAAATGATGAGAGGCTGATGGCTTCGGCGTCGTGAAACGATCAGGGAGATTGAGGGCGCTTGCTGAAAAAACAGACAGCATAGTAACGAGAAACAGCAGGGTGGTGAAACAGTATTTTGGCAAAGACATAACGAAAAATCAGGCTAATCAAAAAACATTCACAAGGGGCTTCTTGCGAGGCGTGAACATATCGTATCAGCTGATTATTTTTTGAACAGAAGGATAAGCAAACAGAACTGATGGCTATTCTTTGCGCAGCAACACTATTGCGACGGGCCGTTAACAGGAAGGAAACGAGAGGGAGTAAAAGAGGCAAAAATCGTCACGAATGCAAGAAAACGGCGCATATAAAAATGCGCCGCGCGACGATTACTCTCCGAGCAAATGGCCCATTTTGGCCGCTTTTGTATCGAGGTAATGTTCGTTTTTCGGGTTACGGCCCACGATCAGCGGCACGCGTTCTACGATGTTGATTCCGGCTTCGGTCAGAATCTCTACTTTTTTCGGGTTGTTGGTCAGCAGGCGCACTTCGTCCACGCCCAGCAGCTTGAACATATCTGCGCAAAGCGTGAAGTCGCGTTCGTCAGCGGCAAAGCCTAACTGATGATTGGCTTCCACGGTGTCGTAGCCCTGATCCTGCAACGCATAGGCGCGGATTTTATTCAGCAGTCCGATGTTTCGTCCTTCCTGGCGGTGATAGAGCAGAATGCCGCGACCTTCCTCGGCGATGTGGGCGAGCGCCGCTTCTAACTGGAAACCGCAGTCGCAGCGCAGGCTGAACAGCGCATCGCCGGTCAGGCATTCAGAATGAACGCGCGACAGTACAGGAGTTTTGCCAGAAATATCGCCGAACACCAGGGCAACGTGATCCTGCCCGGTTGCCAGTTCTTCAAAGCCCACCATCAGGAAATCGCCCCAGGGGGTTGGCAGTTTGGCTTCTGCCACACGTTTAAGCTGCATGTGATTCTCCAGATTCTTCGGCATCCCAATGCCTTCTGTTTCGTATTATTTTGCCACAATGGCGGAACTTCACCTAATGGCGGAAGGTTGTCTGCTGCTTAAGCGCACAATTCGGGCACTTTCACCGTTCTGGCTTTTTTCAGTTATGATTGTGATGTTTAAGGAAAAAGGAGAGACAATGCTTTCGATTGCCCGACGAACTGCAGCGGGCGCTGCGGTGTTACTTATTATGCCACTGGCGGTGTGGATCTCAGGCTGGACGTGGCAGCCGGGGCACAACGGCTGGTGGCTGAAGGCATTGTACTGGATGACCGAAACGGTGACTCAGCCCTGGGGCATCATCACTCACGTGGTGCTTTGCGGCTGGTTCCTGTGGTGCCTTCGCTTTCGGCTGAAGGCGGCAATCATGCTGTTTGCCATTCTGGCAGGGGCCATTCTTATCGGCCAGGCCGCGAAATCCTGGGTGAAGGATCGGGTCCAGGAGCCGCGCCCGTTTGTTATCTGGCTGGAAAAAACGCAGCAGGTGCCGGTCGAGGCGTTCTACACTTTAAAACGTAAGGAACGCGCGCATCTGGTGAAAGAGCAACTCTCGCACCGGGATGATTTACCAGCGTTTTTACGCCATCACTGGCAAAAAGAGACGGGTTTTGCGTTTCCTTCGGGCCACACGATGTTTGCCGCAAGTTGGGCGCTGTTGGCGGTCGGACTGCTGTGGCCTCGTCGGCGTACGGTGACTATTGTGATTCTGCTGGTCTGGGCAACGGCGGTGATGGGCAGCAGGCTGCTGCTGGGCATGCACTGGCCGCGGGATTTGGTCGTTGCCACACTGATGTCATGGCTGCTGGTGACGTTTGCCACCTGGCTTGCACAAAAAGTGTGTGGCCCGCTGACGCCGCCGGGAGAAGAGGCTCAGGATATCCGAAACCGCGAGTCTGATGAGAAGTAAAGCTTGATTTCGGTGCTTTCTGCCCACAAATCCTTATCAGGCGACCGGGTTGCCAGTTTCGCCGCTGCGGGGAAGATGGTACTTTATAAGGCTGGAAGCGAGAAATCGAACATGATTTATTCACATAAACCACATAACGGGAAGTAATGTGAAATATTTACTCATTTTCTTACTGGTGCTGGCAATTTTCGTTATTTCCGTCACCCTTGGCGCGCAAAACGATCAGCAGGTCACGTTCAACTACCTGCTGGCGCAAGGGGAGTTCCGTATCTCCACGCTGCTGGCCGTGCTGTTTGCCGCAGGGTTCGCCATTGGCTGGCTGATTTGCGGCATGTTCTGGTTGCGTACCCGCGTTTCGCTGCTTCGTGCTGAACGCAAAATTAAACGTCTCGAACAACCACTTGTGCCGGTGACGCCCGCTTCGACCGTGCCGATGCCACCGGCTGTGAAGGAATAACGCTTTATGCTGGAGTTGTTGTTTCTGCTTTTGCCCGTTGCCGCCGCGTATGGCTGGTACATGGGCCGCAGAAGTGCACAACAGTCCAAACAGGACGATGCCAACCGCCTTTCCCGTGATTACGTCGCAGGGGTAAACTTCCTGCTCAGCAATCAGCAGGACAAGGCGGTAGACCTGTTCCTCGACATGCTGAAAGAAGACACCGGTACCGTCGAGGCGCACCTCACGCTGGGCAACCTGTTCCGTTCACGTGGTGAGGTTGATCGCGCAATCCGCATTCACCAGACTCTCATGGAAAGCGCCTCTCTGACCTACGATCAGCGCCTGCTTGCCGTCCAGCAGCTGGGGCGCGACTACATGGCCGCAGGCCTGTATGACCGCGCCGAAGACATGTTTAGCCAGCTGGTGGACGAAACCGACTTCCGCATCAGCGCGCATCAGCAGTTATTACAGATTTACCAGGCGACCAGCGACTGGCAAAAAGCCATCGATGTAGCCGAGCGCCTGGTCAAACTGGGCAAAGAAAAGCATCGTCCTGAAATCGCCCATTTCTGGTGTGAGCTTGCGTTGCAGCAAATGGGTAATGGCGACATGGACAAAGCCATGACGCTGTTGAAAAAGGGTGCGGCGGCGGATCGCAACAGTGCGCGTATCTCCATTATGATGGGCCGCGTATTTATGGCTAACGGTGATTACGCTAAAGCAGTGGAATCCCTGCAACGCGTTATCGACCAGGACCGCGAGCTGGTCAGCGAAACCCTCGAGATGCTGCAAACCTGCTACCTGCAGTTAGGGAAAGAAGCGGAGTGGGAACACTTCTTGCGCCGTGCGGTGGAGGAAAACACCGGCGCGACGGCCGAGCTGATGCTGGCACAAATCATGGAACAGCGAGAGGGCGCTGATACAGCGCAAACCTACATTACGCGCCAGCTCACGCGCCATCCAACTATGCGCGTCTTTCATAAGCTAATGGATTACCACCTCAATGAAGCGGAAGAAGGGCGTGCGAAAGAGAGCCTGATGGTTCTGCGCGATATGGTCGGCGAACAGGTGCGCAGTAAACCGCGCTATCGTTGCCAGAAGTGCGGCTTCACGGCCTACACCCTCTACTGGCACTGTCCTTCCTGCCGTGCGTGGTCAACGGTGAAACCTATCCGTGGTCTCGACGGCCAGTAATTTTTAAAAACAATTTAATTAGTTACAACATACTAATGGTTTTTTAAACCCATTAAGTGGCAACGTGCCCGTCTTTGCCATGCAGGGAAAAGCGGGAAATGCAGCCTGTTAATTTGCGGATATCGCAGGTAGAATGCACGCCGTTTACCGATTTTTCGCCGGTTGCGGCTCACAACAAGAAGGTCTGGTCATGACGTCTCCATCCCGTAGTGTTACTTCCTCTCCCGTCGTTGTTGCTCTTGATTATAATAATCGCGATAAAGCACTGGCCTTCATCGACCGCATCGATCCGCGCGACTGTCGTCTGAAAGTCGGGAAAGAGATGTTTACGCTATTCGGGCCGCAGCTGGTGCGTGATTTGCAACAGCGCGGGTTCGACATCTTTCTGGATTTGAAATTCCACGATATTCCGAACACCACGGCACATGCCGTTGCCGCTGCAGCGGATTTGGGCGTATGGATGGTGAACGTGCACGCCTCCGGTGGCGCGCGGATGATGACGGCGGCCCGTGAAGCGCTTCTGCCGTTTGGCAAAGATGCACCACTGCTGATTGCCGTGACCGTATTAACCAGCATGGAAGCCAGCGATTTACAGGACCTGGGCATTACGCTCTCTCCGGCAGATCATGCGGCAAAACTCGCGACGCTGACCCAGCGCTGTGGGCTTGACGGTGTGGTATGTTCCGCGCAGGAAGCGGTGCGCTTCAAGCAGGAACTGGGGCAGGCGTTTAAGCTGGTGACGCCAGGCATTCGCCCGTCAGGGAGCGATGCAGGCGATCAGCGTCGTATCATGACCCCCGAACAGGCACAGGCGGCAGGCGTGGATTACATGGTGATTGGCCGCCCGGTTACCCAGTCTGCGGACCCGGCGCAAACGCTGCGCCAGATTAATGCATCCCTCGTAAAGGAGGTCTGATGAACGATTCCAACAGCCGTCTGGTGTATTCCACCGACAGTGGTCGTATCGATGAACCTGAAGCCACGGTCGATCGGCCTAAAGGCGACGGCATTGTGCGCATTCAGCGCCAGACCAGCGGCCGTAAAGGTAAAGGTGTCTGCCTGATTACCGGCATTGATGCCGACGACACCGAACTGGCAAAAATTGCGGCTGAGCTGAAAAAGAAATGCGGCTGCGGCGGTGCGGTGAAAGAGGGCGTGATTGAAATTCAGGGCGATAAACGTGACCTGATTAAAACCCTGCTGGAAGCAAAAGGCATGAAGGTGAAACTGGCCGGCGGTTAATATTTCTTTTTGGCAGAAAATATATTCCATGTAAAAGGGCCACGCGAATGCGTGGCCCTGTCTTTTTGGTGCGTAAGTCTGCTGTAAATCTTATTTATTGTTATCTTTCCCTGGAGGATTATTTGCCTACCTGGTGACCGATAATACCACCGACTGCTGCACCGCCGAGGGTGCCCAGGGTGCTGCCATCGGTCAGTACTGCGCCACCAAGGGCACCGGCACCGGCACCGATAGCGGTGTTACGGTCACGTTTAGACCAATGTGAACATGCGCTCAGGGACATGGCCAGGGTGACAGCCAGAACGGCTGCAGTCATTTTTTTGCTCATTGAAGTCATAAAGTATTCTCCTGAATAATTCGTCCACGCCGCGTCTACAATCATTATTTCCGCAGAAATAAAGCTGGCACTCGTGGAGTAGGTTGCGCAGGCGTTACTAAAATCACGCAAGTGATAGTCACTTCCTGTTATATCGCTAACATTAATTTTACGACACGGGAAAGAATGAGGCAGGTAAATTGTCTTAATTGGCGGGTCAGAACAATCTTATATGTGTCTGAATGTTGAAAAATGAGACAAAATCAAGATGATAGTTAAATTGCAGCCCCCAATTGGGGGCCGTCATTATGGGCGAGGCACAATATTGACCGTCAGACCTGACATTTCCAGCTGCTGTCGCTGGCTGGCGGAGAGGTTGTCGTCAGTGATCACACGATTAAATTTATGGGAAGGGCCCAGCGGATAGGGGTGTACCGCGCCAAATTTTGAGCTGTCGCTAAGCACGATAGACTCGCACCCTTTATCCAGCACCGCGCTAACCACGTCAGCGCGCATCATGTCGCGGCCGGTAAATCCGGTTTCATACTGCCAGCCATCAACGCCAATAAACGCCTTACTGAAATGGACCTGTTGAATGTACTGGCGGGTCAGTGGACCGACCATGCTTTCACTTTTCTTCTGATAAATGCCGCCGAGGAGAATCACTTCGCCGGGCGTCTCTTTCAGCAGATGGGCAATATAGCTGCTGACGGTGATGATCGTGACGCCTGGTTGCTCGGAGAGCGCGCGTGCGAGCAGGGCATTGCTGCTGCCGTTCTCAATAAACACCGTTTCCCCCGGGCTCACGAGATTGGCTGCAAACGCCGCCAGCTCACGCTTCAGAGCGAAGTTGTTCATCATACGGGTTTCGACGTCTTCGCTGTCCAGCGGAACGGCAAATCCATGCATGCGGCGTAAGTAGCTTTGTTTTTCGAGCAGGTTCAGGTCCTGACGGATAGTCACTTCTGAAACCCCGGTCATTCGGGCGAGATCGCCAACGCTCATGCGGCCTTGGTCGATTACCATTTGTAAAATAGATTGTTGTCGGGCGTTCATATCAGGGTCGTCGTATCTTCAAATTTCCCAGGGAGATTTTGGCTGAGAAGAGGAGGCCTCTTCTTCGCCGGACGCCTGGGCCAGTAATTCTGCCTTCAGAATTTCCAGATTGTTAATGGCGGAAGTGTCATCACCCGCCACCAGAATATCCAGCACGGTATCAATACGTTGAGCTAACTGACGCGCATCAAGCTTGGGCATAGGCCATCTCTGAAAGAAAAGTAAGAAAAATCAATGATGCAAAAATTAGAAAGAAAAGAGAAGAGGAAATTGAGCCGGGACTGAAACACATAACATAAAATTATAAATTACTACTGCAACATATCCGCAGTAAATGGCCTGGATTAGTCTGATCAGGCGCGCAACGCGCTTTTATCTATGAGGAATAGATTATGACCGTGATTAATCAGCCTACCTGTAAATTGTTTACCGACACTGAACGATTCACCCAGCTCTCCGCCTACTACGAGGAAGAACGGCGCACCGTGTGGATGATGTTACGCGCGCAGCCTCGGCCGTGCTTTAACCACGCGTTGATAGAAGAGATCATGAACCTCTCCTGGCTCGTCAGGCAGCAGGGGGTTGCGGTTGATTTTTGGGTAACCGGCTCGCTGGTGTCGGGGATCTACAACACCGGCGGCGATCTGCGCTATTTTGTGGAGTGCATTCGCAACGGGCGGCGCGAAGCGCTTCGTGCTTATGCCCGTGCCTGCGTGGACTGTGTGCATGCGGCCTCCCGGGCGTTTGATACGGGTGCTATCAGTATTGCGATGGTAGAGGGGAGTGCACTCGGCGGCGGCTTTGAAGCGGCGCTGGCGCATCACTTTATTCTTGCTCAGCGGGATGCCCGGATGGGCTTCCCGGAGATTGCGTTTAATCTCTTTCCGGGCATGGGTGGGTACTCGCTGGTCAGCCGTCGCTCGGGCATGAAGCTTGCCGAGCAGCTGATCTATCGGGGAGAAGCGCATACGGCTGAGTGGCATGAACAACGAGGATTAGTGGACGTGTTGTTTGAACCGGGTAACAGCTACGTGGCGACCCGCACGTTTATCGACACCCTGCTGCCGAAGCTGAACGGCGTCCGCGCGATGCTGCGGGCCCGCCAGCGGGTACTGACGCTGCCGCGAAGCGAACTGATGGACATCACCGAAGACTGGGTCGATGCTGCGTTCTGCCTTCAGGAGAAAGACATTGCCTATATGGAACGACTGGTCATGTTGCAGAACCGACACACGCAGGTTGCGTTGCGTAAGGCCAGCTAGCCATGGGTTGTACCTTCTCATGCTTACTGCGGCCGGGATCGCGAAAGTAAGCCAATAAATCGCCGTTCGCTGACGCCATTGCTGCTAATAACGGTTAAATGGCGTCTTTTTAAACTTGAGCGTTATTAACTGTTCAGACACGGTGAAGACATGTCCCGGTTTTAATTATGTTTGTGCCACCCATCTGACCCGTAAAATAAAATTTTTACTATATTCTTCGCTGAGGGAGGAGGTTAGACTTTATATCACCAGCCCAGCAGTGAAAGATCAATTTTGATGCTGAGACGGTGGTTGATAAAACTATTTTACAAGGAAAGAAATCATGCGTGAATTATCTAATACCGAACTGTCTAATGTTGCAGGTGGCGATTTGGCTGGTGCAATTTTCGGCCTGTTTGATGGCGCGTCTACCGGTATGTCTATCGGCGGTAAGTGGGGCGGTGCAGGCGGCTTCGGCTTCGGTGCGCTCTCTCAGCTGGTTGGTCTGATCGTGCCTACCGCAATGGGTGGCATCTTTGGCTTTGTTACCGGTGCGATGAGCGATACCCAGACCGTCAGCGCAATCCTTAGCGATTATCGTCACAGCTTTGGTCCAGGCGACGTTAACCACGGCGGTACTATCGGCTAATTACTGCTGATTAATAATGAAAGAGAGGTGCGTATCCTGTTGCTTTAAATTAGCGACAGTGGCTCATACGTACCTCTTTTTTATTCACAATACGAACAGGATAAGGAAATAAATATGAGAGAATTAGCGTTAAATGAAATGAATGAAGTGAGCGGTGCCGGTACTTTTACTCCGGAGATCTTCCAGCGCATGGATCAAATTTTCTCTAATACCCTGGACGGGATGTCGACAGGTATGTCTATCGGTGGCAAATATGGCGGCGCGGGCGGATTTGGCTTTGGCGCGCTTTCGCAGCTGGTGGGACTGATTGTGCCGACGATCATGGGCGGCGCCCTTGGCTTTGTCTCAGGCGTCATTCTGGGTTACGACAACACGTCAGCGCTGCTGGCGGACTATCGCCACCAGTTTGGCCAGGAAAGCGTAGGCTAAAAGCTGGCTGAGATTGACCTGTTATCCCTCAAGGCTGCATTACGATTAGCGCGCCATTTTGCGCGCCTGGCGCCGTTTGAACCAGCGCTCGAATACGGCAGCGGGCATCGGCTTTGCAAATAAGAAACCTTGCCGTTCGTTGACGCCGTTCTTGGTAAGAAAGGCGTCTTCTTTTGCGCTTTCAACGCCTTCGGCAATGACCTGTAAATTAAGCGCCTGCGCCACCGCGACAATCGCACGCACCAGGGATTGCGAGACGGATTGCTTGTGCACATCTCGTACGAAAATCTGATCGAGCTTGATGGCGTCTATCGGGAAACGGGCAAGCTGCGACAGTGATGAATAGCCCGTACCAAAGTCATCAAGATGCACCTGGGCGCCCAGCGCGCTGAACTGCTGGATAACCGAATGAGCAAGTTCTTCATTCTCAATCAGGCAGCTTTCCGTCAGCTCTACGTCAATCGGGCAGTACTCAAAATTCAGATTGCGCAACGCCTGCTTCAGGTCACTGAAAATGGTCTGATCCGCCAGCTGGCGAGCCGAAACGTTCACCGCTACCCGCAGATTAATGCCCTTATCACGCCACAGCGCAACCTGGCGCACCACGTCGAGCATGACCCAACGTCCGAGCGGAACAATCAGGCCTGACTCTTCGGCATAAGAGATAAATTCGGTTGGCGGAATAAGCCCGCGCTCGGGCGATTCCCAGCGCACCAGCGCTTCGAGGCTGCGCACTTCACCGCGCCAGGTGATCTTCGGCTGATAGTGAATGACCAGTTGATTGTTATCCAGCGCCTTGCGCAGATTGGTGTCGAGCCACAGGTATTCGAACACTCGCTGGTTCATCTCGGGTGAAAACACGCAGAACTTACCGCGACCGCCTTCCTTGGCGGTGTACATCGCGGTATCGGCATTGCGAATCAGGCTTTCGCGATCGTTACCATGCTGCGGGGCGAGGGAGATCCCCAGTGAACAGCCGGTATAGACTTCAATCAGCCCGATGCGGAAAGGATCGCGCAGTCGGGTCAGAATGCGCGAAGCCATCGCCTCCAGGCTTCCCTGAGAGGTGTTCGTTGCCAGGATGATAAACTCATCGCCGCCGAGGCGTGCCAGCGTCTGACCCTCTTCAAGGCAGCTCAAAATCGATAAGGCTACGGACTGTAACAGCTGATCGCCAAACATATGCCCGTAGGCATCGTTCACTTTCTTAAAGTTGTCGAGATCGAGATAGACGATGCCAACCTGATTCTCACCCCGCCCGGTAATCTCTTCGGCTATCATATCGTTGATGGCGTTACGGTTGGGAAGTCCGGTAATAGTGTCCGTATTGGCCAGCACGCGCAGGCGTTCCTGAGCGCGGCGTTCCTCGGTGATGTCGGTACCGGAGCAGATCAAATAAATTTCGTTTTTGCCGCTGCCACTGTGCACAAATTTATTGCGGAACAGAAACAAACGCTGACCTTTGCGGGTTTTGATCCAGCGCTCCACTTCATAGGAGCTGCCGTTTTTAAAGAAACCGCTGATGTTACGGCGCGATGCCGCCGCTTCCGCCGGGCTCATGAACAATTTGAACACGTTCTGGCCGATGACTTCCTGCTCCTTCATCCCGGTATACTCTTCGCTCAGGCGGTTAAAGCGCTGAATATTTCCATGGCTATCGAGGATAACGATAACGGAGTTGGCTTCGGAAACGACCTGTTCGGCAAAGGAGAGGCCCTGCACCAGGTCGCGGGCGACGGAACCGGTATCATCCCAGGCGGAGGCGCTGCCTGCCCACTGTGATTTGTTGATTTTACGGCCAACTAGATGTACCGGCACGGCGTTACCGTACAGATTGAGGCTGAGCGTCAGGCTGGAGGTGATCACCGTCATCTCGCGAATGCTGTTCGCCTGTTCGGCGCTCAGCGCGACGACCTGGCTTGTGTCGGTGTCCTCGCTGATAGCCAGATGCAGCGCGTTGCTGTCTGCTGACAATCGCCAGTAGGGACTCGTGGTTCCCAGATACCGGAAGAGCAGATTTTGCTCCAGTTCCTCAGCCATCTTTTCTCCAAAACCTGGTTAAGCGCATCCTGAAATCATGAATCAATTGGTCCGGCCAGCTCATACGAAAGTCTTAGCCAGCGACGGAGCCTGGTGGTTCTCAATGGTATATCCGTTCCCGGAAGCTAAAAAAGAGCACCGATCAGGCGGGTCATTATTTTGCGTTGCGATACACCACTTTATTGTGATCGCTTTTGATGGAATGTGGGGAAAAACAGGAAAAAAATTGTGGATGGAATCGCATTGCAGAAAGAGAAGGGCGACTAAGCAATGATTAGTCGCCCTTAAGTATTACGCCTGGAACGGACGCGCGATGACGCTGCGGGTTTCCATGCGCACTTCGGCGATCGTCACGTCAATCACGTCGGTGACTTTATAGACGGTTTCGCCTTTGATTTGCACGGTGCCATTTTCCTGGCTGCAAACCATCTCATCACGAACTGCATGCAGGAATGGTGCGGGAATAAAGGCAACTGCGCCATTGTCTACCAGGCGCACGCGCATGCCGCCGCGGCTGATATCAATGATTTCAGCCGCGAAGCGGGTGTCGGTCCTGGCTTTATCATTCAGGAAACGGGCGTATAACCAGTCCGCCACGTCGCGTTCCGCCATGCGGTTCAGGCGGCGACGCTCGGCCATCTGGACGGTGGCCTCATCCTGCGGACGCGCCGGCGTTTCGCCTTTAACGATCGCTTTCAGCAGACGGTGGTTCACCATATCGCCGTACTTACGGATCGGGGAAGTCCAGGTGGCGTAAGCCTCGAGGCCAAGGCCAAAGTGTGGGCCCGGTTCGATGCTGATTTCTGCAAAGGACTGGAAGCGGCGAATGCGGCTGTCGAGGAAGCCCGTTGGCATCGCATCGAGCTCGCGGCGGAGCTTGCAGAAACCTTCCAGCGTCAGTACTTCCTGCGGATCGACGTGCACGTCGTGGGTTTTCATCAGCTCAGAAAGCTGCTCGGTTTTCGCCGGATCGAAGCCAGTGTGCACGTTATAGATGCCGAAGCCGAGCTTATCGCGTAGCACGCGGGCGGCGCAGATATTAGCGGCAATCATCGATTCTTCAACGATACGGTTGGCGATGCGGCGCGGTTCCGCCACGATGTTCAGCACTTCGCCTTTTTCACCGAGTACAAAGCGATAATCCGGACGGTCTTTAAACACCAGAGCGTGGTTGTGACGCCACTCGCCGCGCAGGGCACAGATACGCTCCAAAAGTTTGATCTGCGCAGCGATTGCTTCGCTCTGCGGCTGCCAGCTGCCGTTGCCCTCCAGCCAGTCGGAAACGTCGTCGTAAGCCAGCTTGGCTTTTGATTCGATGGTGGCGGCGAAGAATTCGATATCGTCTTCGATAGCACCGTCCTCGGCGAGGATCATGCGGCAGGCCAGAACAGGACGTACAACGTCCGGGCGCAGCGAGCAGAGGTCGTCTGAGAGTTCACGCGGCAGCATCGGGATGTTAAAGCCCGGCAGGTAGTTGGTGAACGCGCGGATTTTTGCAGCGTTGTCGAGCTTGCTGCCCTCGACGATCCACGCGGTCGGGTCGGCGATAGCAACGGTCAGATGCAGTTTGCCGTCTTCGGCGACTTCAGCAAACAGCGCATCATCCATATCTTCGGTGCTGGCGCTGTCGATGGTGACGAAGTTCAGCGCAGTCAGGTCGCGACGCTCAAGGCCTTCGTCCTGCATTTCGGTGGCAGCACCATCCGGTGCGACTTTCTCAAGATTGTGGCGTGCCAGCGTCACCCACCACGGAACAAAGTGGTCGTCGCCAAAAGTGATGAACTGGGTGAGTTCGGCGTAGAAGCTGCGGTCGCCTTTCAGCGGATGACGGCGCATTTCTGCCACGGCCCAGTCACCCTCTTTAAAATCGTGCTCCAGGCTGCGCACCGGGCGGCACTGGATGGCGTCTTTCAGAAGCGGATGGTCAGGAACAATCGACAGGCGATCGTCTTTTTTCTGCACCCGGCCAACAAAACGCGTCAGAAATGGCTCAACCAGTTCTTCTGGTTCAGCGCTCTCTTTGCCTTTATCGCTGTGGATGGTGGCGATAATACGATCGCCATGCATCACTTTTTTCATCTGCGGAGGCGGAATGAAATAGCTTTTCTGAGCATCGACCTCGAGAAAACCAAAGCCTTTTTCCGTGCCTTTCACCACCCCTTCAGCGCGAGGGGTCTGGGAATGAAGTTGCTGTTTTAGCTGCGCAAGCAGCGGATTGTCCTGAAACATAATAATGTATTTTCGTGGCCAAAAGAGCGGCTGACAGTTTTACGCGAATATGCCTGTCGCAGCAAGCGAACTTTAAGGCTTTTACGCATCCGGCAGCACCTCGCCAAGGCCGATTTTCAGGCGGTTTATCCACCCGCAAACGCCGCTCCATGCCAGCAGCGTAAAGGCCTGTTCGACGGAAAGCCCCTGTACAGTGAGGGGAGAAAACTGTGCGGCGCTGAAGCGGTCTGGCGCCCGGATTATCAGCTGCACGGCCTGAATGACGGCGTGACTGAGCAGATCTTCCGGTTGCCACAGTTTTAATGCCCGTTCTCCCGTCAGCGTGGCAGCTTTCAGCAACTCGTCGGCACCGTTCAGCTGAAAACAGCTGGTGCTGCCGTTAATACGCGCGTTAAGCAATGCCACCAGCGTTGCAAGTGGTTGATCAACCTCAAGCGACTGTATCAGTTCGGCCAGAAGGTCAGGCAGCGATTCGTCCCATGCCAGCAGGGCAGCAAGCGCTTGCGGGATTTCGTTCGATATCGCATCGATCTGCGTGGCTTCACGGCAGGCCAGTCCCGGTTGCCAGCTCCCCTTTGGCGAGTCAAAGCAGCTGGCAGGCGCATCGTCCTGCATCGGCATGCCGGGAAGCCAGCGCACCGGTAATCCCATTAATGCCTGCCCGGCGGCGACCACACGTGCCTGATAGCCGATAAATCCAACAATCTGGGTTATCAGCACCATATCAGGCGCCGTCAGCCCAACGGCGTCAAGCTGCTGGCGTGACTGGGTACAGATAATCGACGGTGATGCGGCCAGCTGGCGCGCATATTGCGTAATCTGCGCCAGCCGGTGATTGCTTTCGCGCGAGGAGTCGGGGCCTGGCAGCGGCGCGAGACGCGCGGCGTAGTGATTACATAAGCGCTGGACGCCAAAAACCTGCGCCACGGTGAGGGCGGTACTCAGGCGTTCATAGGCGCTAAAGGTATTCAGGCGATTGACGTCAACGGCATCCGGAAAAAGATGTGCCGAAATTTGCCGCGAAAGTTCAAGCCAGCGTAGCGTTTGGGAAGAAAAGGGAGGAAGAGTCAGATCCAGCAAAAAGCGGTCTGCAACGTGGGCCGCTTCCGGAACCAGGGGAAGCACGTCGGCTGCCTGATTTCTTGCTTGCGTTTCATGATACCAATGGCTTTTGCCGTGAGCGCGGCTTTGCTCCATGGAATGTCCTTCGGGATGTCGTATCGATAGAACGCTATCCTGACGTAAGGCGCGGGCAGGTAAAAATATTGAAGCGTGATAACAAATAACGGAGTGGAATAACGGCGGGAAATCCGCCCCGCGAAAGCAGGGCGGAAGAAGAACTTATTTCAGTTCCAGTTCGTTCATTGCGGCGATGCTGAAGCCACCGTCAACGTGAACAACTTCACCGGAAATACCGGCAGACAGGTCAGAGCACAGGAATGCTGCGCTGTTGCCCACGTCTTCGATAGTGACGGTGCGACGAATCGGGGTAACCGCTTCGCAGTGTGCCAGCATCTTACGGAAGTCTTTAATGCCAGAGGCCGCCAGCGTACGGATTGGACCGGCGGAGATACCGTTAACGCGCACGCCTTCAGGGCCCATCGCGTTCGCCATGTAGCGCACGTTTGCTTCCAGAGACGCTTTAGCCAGACCCATTACGTTGTAGTTAGGGATGGCGCGTTCTGCACCCAGGTAGGACAGGGTCAGCAGCGCAGAGCCCGGGTTCAGCATTTCGCGGCAGGCTTTTGCCATCGCAACGAAGCTGTAGGAGCTGATGTCGTGTGCAATTTTGAAGCCTTCACGGGTGACGGCATTTACGTAGTCACCGTCCAGCTGGTCGCCCGGCGCGAAGCCGATGGAGTGAACGAAACCGTCAAATTTCGGCCACACTTTGCCCAGTTCAGTGAACAGGCTATCGATGCTTTCGTCCTGCGCAACATCGCATTCCAGAACAATGCTGGAACCCAGCTGTGCAGCGAACTCTTCAACGCGACCTTTCAGTTTTTCGTTCTGATAGGTGAAGGCGAGCTCAGCGCCTTCGCGATGCATAGCCTGTGCGATACCGTAGGCGATGGAGAGTTTGCTGGCAACGCCAGTCACCAGAATGCGCTTACCGGAAAGAAAACCCATAGCTTTTAATCCTTATGTTATTGCTTGTTTTTGGCTTTGTATTCAGTAAGTTACTGTTATCAAAGCCAGAACAGAGAGATAGCAGGCCGAAATTATAGCTCACTACACGCCTGAATTGTCACGTGATTTTTACATTGCGCCCGGCAGGCAGGGCGGCAAAACGCAGTAAAACGATACCTTTCTATTATATCAGGAGTCGTGAAGAGGACTGATCCAACCTCACCGCCACTGGAGAGGCCAATCTCACGGGGGAGGGAACCGGACGATGCTGACCTTACTGGCCTTAGTGAAACTAACGCACCTTGCGGTGCCCCCGTCCGGCCCGCCATTGTAGCGTAGCCGTACGCACGACACAAAAATGGCGCAGACGCGACAGTGTGTCGTCACTTAAGGTTTCCAGAAACTCAATCCCGGCATCTGATTTTGCAGATGCGAAAAAAAGAATAAGGGGTCAGCGTTATTACGACAAGCGCTATTCCCGGAAGCGGTCTCACTTTATTAAATGCAAGTCTGGCGGGCTTATTACATATTCAGAATCAATAAAAAGCAATAGCGATATAAATAAAGCGTTCAGGAAATGTCTTCTTTAGTACGGGGTTGTTTTATTTGTTCTATTAACGATGCTGTATTTATTGTTTGACGTGCTGTCTGTTTTGCTGATATTTGTTTTTATTGACGGCTTTAATCATTTCCGTTTTGAAACTGTAAGAGAATGAATAACAGGAATCCGTAATGCATCAGAATAGCGCCATTATCAGCTATCTCCAGGCGAATAACATTCTTTCCAAAAAACTCGATCGCGCCGCTTCAGCCGTCAGAAAAGAAGTAATGGAGCAGGTAAAAAATGCAGAACAGGGTGCAACCCGTGCATTGAATTATCTCTCCTGCTTTACCGATGAATATCATGACGTTTGCAAAAAGCAGGGGCGGGAGGATGCTCGTTTCTTTAATGGAGTCGTCCGATTGCTGCGCCGCGAAGATATTGTTGGTGAGATGCTCAGGATCTATTTTGATGAAGTATTCAGGTACAGAACAACTGAACAGTTAGAGTACATTAAGCAATGGTTGCTGGCGGGAAGCGTGCATATTGCATCCAGTTCGCTTACAAAGGAGGGGTTTGCTTTTGCAACTGCTGCTTTAGTCAAAGGTGGCTTGAACCTCAGCATGCAGATTAGTGCTCTGGCTAGCGACAGTGTCAGGGTTGCCGTGTTAGGTGCTTCACTGTATGGAGTTGTTCAGAAAGCTGCCGATAGCGCTTATCGGTTACATATACAATTTCCAGCTTATTACGCCGCGTTGTACACGCACGAACTTGAAATGATGTATTTTTTGATAGAACCCGTGCTTCAGCGTGCAGGCGCTCTGGAGGGGCAATTTACTTCCGATTCGTCACTCGTCGATATCATTAGAAGGATGATTCAATAGTGATGATGGAGTTTATCAAATGGGTATTACGATCTCTCGGCTTGTTATGTATATTTGTACTGCTTCAATTGCAATTTTTTCCTGGCATCCCGCTCTGGCTAATACCGATTTCCTATATTGTCGTGACGATTACTCTGTCCTGATGTGAAGTTAAATGGAATAAGCGATGAAATGGGTCATGAAAATAATGTGCTGGCCATGTAAGTCAGCATTGGAAGGCTCCCACCCTGTAATTGCAACTGTTATATTTGCTTTGCTGGAGAGCTATTTTTTTCCAGGTAGCCCGGTCTGGCCAATTGGAGCCTTCTTTCTCTTTGCGACTGCAATCTATCTCTGGCACAGATACAGAAAATTCAAGAAGTGAACAAATAACATTTACCCTTAACGCTCATCAATAAGGAATCACTATGTCCGCACCGGCCCATTTATGGCTTGAGGATGAAAATGGCTCACCGATTGTCGGCAGTTGTATAATGCCTCTGCGAGCCGGTTCGATTGAATTAAAATCCTTCTCCCATGGCGTCACTATTCCTGTCGATCCTCAGTGGGGCAAACTGACCGGCACGCGCGTTCATCGCCCAATTGTTGTCGTGAAAGAGTTCGACCGGACCACGCCGATTCTCTATCGTGCTGTTTGTCAGGGACGTCCGTTCAAAAAGGCGATTATCAGGATGTACCGCATTCTGGAATCAGGCATTGAAGTGGAGTATTTCAACATCGTTCTGGAAAACGTCATACTGACGACAGTATCGCCGCTTCTGACGCCTGGCGGCCGGAGCAGCACGCATCTTGAAACGATTGAGCTCCGCTACGAAGCGATTACCTGGAAATACACGGAAGGGAATATCCTCTATCGCGATTCGTGGAACGATCGCTGCTGTGCCTGAAAATGCACAAAAAAAAACGGCTGAATGATTCAGCCGCTTGCGTTTTTACCGATCCTTTCGCCACGCATCTGCCGTCAACGCCTCGCCAAAATGCCCGGCAATTAAGCGTTTGGTCAGGTCGTGGAGCGGGGAGGAGAGCACGTCGGCGGTGCTGCCGCGTTCGACCACTTCCCCCTGGTGCATCACCAGCACCTGGTCGCTGATGTGCTTCATCATCCCCAGATGCTGCGTGACGTAAATATACGAAATGCCCTGTTTTTCCTGGAGCTCCAGCATCAGGTTAATCAGCTGCGAGCGCATCGACATATCCAGCGAGGCCAGCGCCTCGTCGCAGACGATCACCTTCGGGCGCAGAATCAGCGCACGGGCAAGGCCAAGACGCTGCTTTTGCCCTGGCGCGAGCATATGCGGATAGTAGCTGACATGATCGGGCAGCAGACCGACAAGGCGCAGCGTGTCAATAATCTGCTTTTGCCGCTCCTCAGGCTCCAGATCGGTATTCAGGCGCAGCGGGAAATCCAGAATCTGCGAGATACGCTGACGCGGGTTGAGCGACGTCGACGGGTCCTGAAAAATCATGCGGATACGCTGGCTGCGAAACGAGTAGTCGCCAAAGGCCAGCGGATGATCGTCAATCAGCAGCTCGCCGGTTGTGGGTTCGATCATACCCGCCAGCATTTTGGCCAGCGTCGATTTTCCGGAGCCGTTCTCGCCGATGATCGCCAGAGTCTGCTTTTCACGTAATGTGAAGCTCAGCGGTTTAACCGCCTCAACCGTCTGGCGATGGAACAACCCGGTGCGATAGCGAAAGGTTTTACTCAGGTTGCGGACTTCGAGCAGGGTCTCGACCATGTCACTCTTTCTCCATGTTCAGCGGGAAATGACAGGCAAACAGGTGGTTCTTCGCCCCGGTCAGCCGCGGTCGTTCAATGCATTTGCGCTGGGCGTAAGGGCAGCGCGGCCCCAGACGGCAGCCAATCGGCAGCGACTCCAGCAGTGGGATCGCGCCCGGCAGGGTGTTCAGGCGGCTTTTATGCGGCATTGAACGGCCAAAGTCCGGCATCGCGCGAATCAGCGCCTGAGTATAAGGATGATGCGGCGTGCTGACCAGGTCTTCGCTCAGCGCGCTTTCCACGGTTTGTCCGCAGTACATCACGTTAATTTTATCGGCCCACTGGCTCAGCATTTGCAGGTCATGGCTGATCAGCAAAATAGTGGTGTTGTTGTTCTGGTTGAGCCTTGCGAGCAGGCGAAAGATCTGTGCCTGGGTCGTCGGCTCCATGGCGTTGGTCGGCTCATCGGCGATCAGCAGGCGTGGCTGGTTGGCGAGCGCGATGGCAATCATCACCTTCTGGCACTCGCCGTCTGTCAGCTCATAAGGAAAGCTGCGCATCGCATCTTTGTGATCCTTAATGCCGACGCGGTGCAGCAGCTCAATAGCGCGACGCTTGCGCCAGCCGAAGCGCTGCCACCAGCGGCCTTTATAGGTCCAGCCGGGAATGTTTTGCATCAGCTGTTTGCCGATGCGTTCCGACGGGTCGAGACACGACTGCGGCTCCTGGAAAATCATCGACACATTGTGGCCGACAAGTTTGCGTCGCTCGCGGCTCGACAGGCGCAGCAGGTCGATGTCGTCAAAGCGCATGCGGTCGGCGGTAACCCGCCAGTTGTCTTTGGTGACGCCGCAAATGGCTTTGGCGATCAGGCTTTTTCCCGAGCCGGACTCACCGACGAGCCCGCGAACTTCCCCTTCTGCGAGGGTCATACTGACGCGATCGACGGCTTTCACCCAGCCTTCGCTGGTGCGGAATTCGATGGTCAGGTTACGGATATCCAGTAACGGCATTATTGCACCCCCGCATTGATGGCGCGGCGAATGCCGTCGCCCAGCAGGTTAACCAGCAGTACGCTTATCATGATGGCGGCACCCGGCAGCATCACCGTCCACGGCGCCACATAAATCAGCTCCAGCGCATCGCCGAGCATCGCGCCCCATTCCGGGGAAGGAAGCTGCGCGCCGAGATCGAGAAAACCGAGTGCGGCAATGTCCAGAATCGCCATCGACAGGGCTCGGGTGATCTCCGTCACCAGCCCGGAGGCGATGTTTGGCAGCACCGCGAACCACAGAATATTGAGCGTGGTGGCGCCGTCCAGACGTGCGGCAACGACGTAATCCTTCTCTAATTCGTCATGCACCATGCTGTAGACCGAGCGCACCATGCGCGGCAGCAGTGCCAGCCAGACGGCGAACATTGCATGCAGCAGATGCGGCCCGGAGAAGGCGACGACGATGATCGCCAGCAGCAGCGACGGAATCGAGAGCAGGGTGTCGAGAATGTGATTCAATATTGCTGAACGCAGGCCACGAGTGGAGCCGGCAAAAGCGCCCAGCGCCAGGCCGAACAGCGTTGCGCCAAGCGTGACGACAAAAGCGCCGCCAACGGTGGGTGCCGCACCGCTCAGCAGGCGGCTCAGCACGTCTCGGCCGAGGTCGTCGGTGCCGAGGAAGAACGACACTTCGCCGTAGCGCGACCACGAAGGCGGCAGCAGCTGATAACCGAGGAACTGCTGATCGAGGCCGTAAGGCGCGAACCAGCCGCCGAAAACGCACAGCACGGCCAGGCCAATGCAGCCGTACAGGCCGATCATCGCGGTGGTATCGCCGTAGAATTTACGCCACACGGTGCGCAGCACGCCGGGCGGGCGCTTCTCCAGATAGACGCTATCGTAAGGCATACCATTCCTTATGTTTCAGCGGGTTAGCCATGGCACCCAATATGTCAGAAATCACGTTCACAATGATCACCAGCGCGCCAATGACCATGACGCCTGCGGAAATCGCCGCGTAGTCCTGCTGGCGAATGGCGTTGATCATCCAGCGGCCGAGGCCCGGCCAGCTGAACACCATTTCGGTGATCATGGCGAGCGTCAGCATGGTGGAAAACTGTAGCCCAAGACGCGGGATCACCGGCGGCAGGGCGTTATGCAGCACGTGGCGGCGCAGAATCGTCAGGCGCGACACCCCGCGTGTAGCCGCAGCTTTAACGTAGTTGGTGTCGTACACGTCGATGGTGCTCAGGCGCATCAGGCGTACAACTTCGGTGGTTGGTGCAACGGCGAGCGTCAGCACCGGCAAAATCATGTGGCGCACGGCGCTCACGATCATCTCATCCCGCCACGGTGAATCGGAAATCCAGGCGTCGATCAACGCAAAGCCAGTGACGTTTTTCACTTCATACAGCAGGTCGAAGCGCCCGGAGACCGGCAGCCAGCCGAGCGTCAGCGAGAAGAACAGCGTCAGTAAAAGCGCCAGCCAGAAGACCGGAATGGAGAAGCCGAGCAGGGCGAAGGCGCTGATGACGTTATCCTGCCATTTGTTGCGCATGATCCCGGCCAGCATGCCGACGGGAATGCCGACCAACAGCGCAAAGCCAAAGGCCAGAATGCACAGCTCCATGGTTGCCGGGAAAACCTCTTTCAGCTGTTCGGAAATCAGCTGCCCGTTAATGCTCGATACCCCGAAATCCCAGTGCAGCAGGCCTTTAAACCAGAACAGCCAGGCGTTCCAGAGTGAGGCACCCTGCAGCGGTGCGTGCGGCGTGAAGTAGCTCAGGCTGAAGCCAACGAAGGTCAGCAGGAACAGCGTCACCAGCAGTAAAAGCAGACGGCGAAGGGTAAAAATAATCATGGTTTTTTCACCTCTTCCTCTTTCTCACGGGACACGCCCGCGAACGACGCATTGCCGAACGGGCTCAGTACCAGACCTTTGATGTCATAGCGGTAGGCCTGAAGCCGCAGCGAAGAGGCCAGCGGCAGCACCGGCAGCTCTTTCGCGAGGATCTGCTGCGCTTCGTCATAGGCGTCGATGCGCGAGGCCAACTGCTGCGACGAGAGCGCATTTCGCAGCACTTCGTCAAACTCACGGTTACACCAGTGCGCAAAGTTGGTCTGCGAACCGATCGCCGCGCAGCTCAGCAGCGGGCGGAAGAAGCTGTCCGGATCGTTACTGTCCGTCGCCCAGCCGGTAAGGGTCAGGTCGTGATTCATGTCCATCAGGCGCGCCTCCTGGAAACGGCCCTCCACCGGCACGATGATCACCTTGACGCCGACCTGCGCCATGTCCGCCTGAATCAGCTCGGCGGTTTTCAGCGGGCTTGGGTTCCATGCCTGAGAGGTAGTGGGCACCCACAGGCGCAGGGTCATGTTTTCCAGCCCAAGGGCCTTCAGCTGTTGGCGCGATTTCGCCGGGTTATATTCGGTAATTTTAGCTTCATTATCGTAGGCCCACGATGCGCGCGGCAGAATCGACGCGGCGGTTTCGGCGGTGCCGTAATAAATGGACTGCATCAGGCGCTCGTTGTTGATCGACAGCGCCAGCGCGTGGCGAACGGCCGGGTTGTTCAGCGGCGGCTTGTCGGTGTTGAACGCCAGATAGGCGATGTTCATGCCAGGACGCAGCGTCAGGCGCAGGCGTGGGTCATCACGCAGAATGGAGAGCTGGCTGGCGGCAGGCCAGGCAAGCACGTCGCATTCGCCGGTCAGCAGCTTTGACAGGCGCCCGGTACCGCCGGAGCCCAAATCAACCACCACCTGCGGCATCAGCGGCTTGCCGCGCCAGAAGTTCGGGTGGCGCTGTAAGCGGATATATTGCCCGGTGCGATATTCATCCAGTTGATAAGGCCCGGTGCCGACCGGCTGGCGGTCGAGCTGCTCCTGACGATCGATTTTAGTGAGATTCGCCGCGTATTCGGCGGACATCACGGAGGCGTAGTGCGTCGCCAGGTGCCAGAGAAACGAGGCGTCCGGGCGCTTCAGACGAAATTCAACGGTGCGGTTATCGAGCTTGCGCACGCTCTCCACGCTGTCGGCAAACTGCAGACTGTCGAAATAGGGGAAGTTTGGCCCGTTGACGTTATGCCACGGATGGCTGCGGTTAAAGATGCGCTGGAAGGTGAACACGACGTCGTCGGCGTTGAGCGTCCGGGTGGGGGTAAACCAGGCGGTTTTCTGGAACTGCACGCCGTTGCGTAAATGGAAGCGGTAGGTTGCGCCGTTGTCCAGCACTTCCCAGCTCTCCGCCAGTTCCGGTACAAGCCGGTAAGTATACGGGTCCACGTCGAGCAGACGATCGTAAATCTGCGCCGCAAGGGTGTCGACGATCAGGCCGCTACCTGCCTTTTGCGGGTTAAAGGTGTTGACCTGGCCGCTGACGCAGTAGACAAAACCGCTGTCGCGGATGTCGGCTTTTGGTGCCAGCGCAGGTGGCGTCACCGCCATCGCATTGCCGCACAGGCATCCCAGGAGTGCCAGTAAAGAGGAGAATTTCAGGCGCATATCTTCTTCAAATTTCAGACCGATCTGCAAAGTGTATCGCACTTAAGGCGGCGTCGTACAAACTTCGCGACTGACCGCTGTAAAAGTCGTCAATTCAGTGGGGGTAAGGGGGAGGCTTGCCCGGCGGCATTGGGCTTACGCAGGCCTGATGTTTTGTCGGTGGGATAAGCGAAGGCGCCACCCGGCAATTTCCCTCGGTTCCGATGTGGGATATATTGGGCGCACTTTCCTCAACCTTCTTTATTACAGGTAATATTTACCATGGCTCTGATCCCTAAAAACTATGCACGGCTGGAAAGCGGCTACCGCGAAAAAGCCCTCAAAATTTATCCCTGGGTTTGCGGACGCTGCTCGCGAGAGTTTGTTTATTCGAACCTGCGTGAACTCACCGTGCACCATATCGACCACGATCATACCAACAACCCGGAAGACGGCAGCAACTGGGAGCTGTTGTGCCTGTATTGTCACGATCACGAGCACTCGAAATACACGGAGGCCGATCAGTACGGCACGCGAGTCGTCGCCGGGGAAGACGCGCAGAATGACGTTGAAGCCGCGACTTACAACCCGTTTGCTGATTTAAAGTCGATGCTCAATAAGAAGAAGTGAGTTTTGATAAAAGCAGCCCAGGGATACCGGGCTGCTGAATACATTAACGGGTTTCATCGAACTGCAGCAAACGACCCGTATTGCCCAGGACCATTAGCGTACTCAAATTATGCAGCAACGCGGCAACCAGCGCGCCTGCGCCACCCAGCCAGCCGAGCGCCGCTGCGGTGACGATCGCGAGGGTCCAGCCAAGACCAATGAACACATTCACCATCAGGGTTCTTCGGCATTTGCGACTGAGCCTGATTGCCGAAGCGATACGTCGCAGGTCGCTGCCTGTCAGCACCACGTCTGCGGAAACCAGCGCGATATCCGCCCCGTTTGCCCCCATCGCCATGCCAACGGCCCCGGCCTTTAATGCTAAAGCATCATTGATGCCATCCCCCACGACCAGCGGTCTCCAGCCTTCGTTCACCGCTTTTTGCACTTCCTGCAACTTGGTGGCGGGGAGGGCCTGAGCGACAATCTCCTGAATGCCCAGTTCGCCGGCGACGCTTTGCGCGGCCGGAAGGCGATCTCCGGTAAGCAGCAGGTGCTTATCAATGCCCAATTGCTTTAATGCCTGGAGCGCTTCAGAAGCTTCAGGGCGCAGCGTGTCGGCCAGCAGCAGCCAGCCCAGGAACTGTCCCTGGTGCGCAACACCCACCATCGGCCCCTGATGATCCGGCTGTGGCAACATTGTGACGCCATGCTCCGTAAACAGATCGGCTCGCCCAAGCAGAGCGGTTCCTTTTTCGGTTTGCGCCACAATGCCTAAGCCCTGTTTTTCCTGTACGTCCAGTATCGGCAGGCGGTTCTCTGCGCTCACATATTCAGCGAGGGCGTGGCTGACAGGGTGACTGCTGGTCGCTCCCAGAGTTGCCGCAAGCTGTACAACATCGCCATAGTCGGAACCCTGCGCCAGAACCGCATCAACCAGCTTCAGTCGACCTTGCGTCAACGTGCCCGTTTTATCGACGATCAGCGCATCGACATCTGCCAGCTCCTCAAGAAACGCCGCATTGCGGATCAGTATGCCGTGGCGAGCCGCAACCGCAATGCCCGCCATAGCCGTTGCTGGTGCGGAAAGGACCAGCGCACAGGGGCAGGCGGCAACCAGCACCGCCAGCATTGCCTGGCTATCGTAGGTAAAAAACCAGGTGCTGGCGGCGATTAACAGCACCAGTACCAGATAGTGTGAGGCATAGCGTTCGAGTAAGCGCGTAATGGGCGGTTTTGCCTGTTCGGCATCCTTCATCAGAGCGATGACTTTTCCGAGCGTGGAGCGATCGCCGGTGTACATTACCTCCATGCGCAGCAGCCCGTTGAGGTTGATGGCGCCGCCAAAAATAAGCGATCCTGGCCCGGCTTCCTGCGGAACCGACTCCCCGGTGATGGAAGCCACATCCAGGCTGGCATAGCCGCTCAAAATTTTACCGTCTGCCGGGACATTATCCCCGGCGCGGATTTCCACAATGTCGCCTTGTCGGATCATGGCGCTGTCGACCGATTCGAATGAGCCATCTTCGCAGATACGTCGCGTTGTGCTGCGGGTCAGCTTCGTCAGTCCGGCAATGGCTTGACGTGTTCCCATGACGCTGCGCTCCTCAAGGATATGGCCGAAAATCATGAGCACCGGCAGCAGGGCGGCGGTGATCAAGTCTCCCAAAGCCCACGCGCCAAGCATTGCCAGCACAATCAATAAATCGGTCACGCCGTGCAGGTCCGGATGACGAAGGCTGTGCAGACCTGCCCGAAAAACAGGAATAGCGACAATGATCCAGGCAACGCCCGCGAGCAGATCGCTAATTGCGGTTTGTTCAGGGGCCAGCGACCGCCAAAGCAAACTGAGCAAAATCAGACCGATAGTTGTCATAGCCAGGGCCAGTTGCACGGTCATCCGCCGTTGCTCCTCGGGCGTCAGAAGCGCCTGGCTAAAGTTGGGATGAATATGACCGTGGCTGCATTGATGGCTCATCGCAGATCTCCAAATACATCAGACAGAGTGGTGGAGGCGCTTGATGCTGGCGTCGTGGCTGAAGATGACGCAGAAGAACCGCCTGAAGTATTGCCAGCGGATTCACCTGAGCGGCCAGATGCTGGTAGACGGGCTCCCTCATCCTCAGGCCCTGAAAGCACGAGACGACTTTGAGTCTCTGGCGTAACGGTTAACACCTGTCCGGCATGGGAGAAGATGGTTGAAATCCGATCGCGCCAAATGCGTGACAGCATGCCGGGATCGCTACCTGTCGCACGTGCCTGAGCGAGTTTAGTCATGGACTTTGTCACCACTTCGGCGTGCGCGAGCATTTCCCGGTTGTCAGCTTCCGCCTGCTGAATCACCCGATCGGCCTGCTGCCGGGCTTTTTGTAAACGGATCGTCGCGTCATTGCGGGCCTGCGCGACGCTTTGCTCCGCGCGCTGGCTGGCTGTCAGAACGGCATTAAAAGCGTCCACCGCGTTGTCCGGCAGGGACGAAGAGACATCGATGCGCTCGATGGTTATGCCCGGATCGTTATCGCTGCCTTTCAGCGCTTGCAAATCCTGCATCATCACCAGGCGCAAATCGCTGCGTAATCGTGAACGCTCCTGCGCGGCACGACTGTCATCCTTTAGCGTTTCAGGGCGGGCAACCAGGATGGTATCCAGGTCGCGTCCTGCGCTAACCAGCGTCGCGGCGCGTTGCGCCAGCCTGTCCAGCAGTGGACCAATGTGCTGCTCCTGGAGCACATACTGGAGAGGCGAACTGATGCGGTAATACACCTGCATATTAAGCTGGACGACACCGGAATCGCCCGTCAGTAAATAACCCGCCCCGGCTCCGGCATCGCTGGTGTATTGATCGCCAGTCAGTTGCTTGAGTTGTTCATGTCGCTGCAGCGGCAGAACATCGTGCTGCATGATACGGGCCGGGCCCGGGATGATTTCAACGCGATCCACCGGTTTGGGCCAGGCAAACAGCATGCCCGAGCTTTCGACCGTTACGGGTTTGCCGAAACGAAAAATAATGGCCTGAGTATCGGGCGTCACCTGGTGAAAACTGGAAAAGATCCACGACACAGCGGCCAGCACGGTGGCGGCATACAAGCTAAAAAAGGCAATCCGGTAAGACTGTCCCCACGGGCTCATGCTTGAGGCTTGTTTTTTCATGGATTCGCCTTTTGCCCGTCAGCCGGTTTTTGCACCAGGGCATTGAACGGCGCGGCATCAGTACTCAACACAATGCGGGTGCTTTTATTCACCACGTCGTTAAGCGTGTCGAGGGAGCGCAGCAGGTTGTAGAGCTGAGGGTCCAGCGCATAGGCTTTGGCGTAGATAGCGGCGGAGTCCTGTTGCGCCTGAGCCGTGATGGCGGCCGCTTTTACTGAGGCATCCGCTTCGATAATGCGGGCTTCTTTATCAGCTGTGGAATGGATTTCTGCCGCCATTCGGTTTCCTTCCGCCGTCCGTTCAGTCGCGATGGTTTCACGTTCTGCCCGCATTCGATCAACCGTTGCATTAAGGGTAACGGCGGGCAGCGTCAGTCGCTCAATGCCGACATCAATCAGCTCAATGCCATAGCTGCTGAGAAGCTGAGCTTTTAGCTGATTTTTGATCTGCTGCTCCAACTGCGGAATTTTTACCTTTCTGGCGTCCGTATTGACTATCTCGGACAGCGCATAGTTGCTGGTTGTCGTCTCGAGGGAAGAGCCGATGAAGGTCCGAATCTGGCGTGCGGCCTCTTCTGGCTGGTTCTGCACCGCGCGAATAAAGCGCAGCACGTGAGTCTGTTCAGGGCTGACCTTCCAGATAGCCCAGGCCTGAACGATGACCCGCAACCCATCACGCGTTCCTACATCCTGTAAGCCACTTGAGGTTGAGCGGGTGCGTAAATCGACATCGACTGGCGTTTCAAAAGGCGCCGGAAGACGCCAGGCAAGCCCCGGGGAGAGTAAAACCCGAACCGGGCTACCAAAACGGGTCATGATAGTGGCGCTCCCGGCGTGCACCTGAACAAGGCATGCGGTCAGCAACGCCAGTACCACCAGCAGGGCGGCGATGCTGTAACGCAGCCAGCGACGTGAAGAGTGTGAAACGTGCTTCCGTGCGGCGACAGGATTGAAACCCACCTTGCTGTTTTCTGCAGAGGGGGAAAGAGTACGGATTTTCATTCTCAGCGAACCTTATTTATGCAGCACTATCGTGCGGGCTGGGAAAATTGACGTAAATCGAGCACGGGCTCATGGCCTTCAGCCACCTGGCTATCGAGAATGAAGAGCGGCGTTCTGGACAGCGCTTTGCTGTATGTCTGATAGCGGCGTTCATTAAGGTAAGCCTCCGGATTCATTTTCCAGGCATTATGCTCTGCGCTGTAGCGCGTCAGGGCGACATTGGCCTGCGCCATACGTTCACCTGCCGACGCCTCGGCTGCATTGATAGCCGTGGTTGCGTTACGCTGCGCTTCTTGCCCCTGCGATGCGGCGTAGCCTCTCTCTTTCGTCATCTGAGTGCTGGCGGCAATTTGGGCGGCCTGTACGCCGTGATAGGCATTTGCCGCACCGGCCGGAGGGTGGATAGATTCAACACGGGTATAGAGCAGTTCAACGCCGGAATGGAGTTGGTCCAGACGTTGCTGGATGGCGGTATTCATCGCCGCAGACATCGACGCGCGTTGCTCATTCAACAGGGCATCCAGCTGCTGATGCGCGAAATATTGCGTCAGAACCTGACGGGCAATGCGCTGGATAGTGGTGGGCAAATCATCGGTCTGGTAGAGGCTGTTCATGGCGTCTTTGTCCCGCAACCCCACGCGCCAGATGAGGCGAATATCCATATTGACTATCTGGAAGCTCTGTTTATCGCCAAGGGCGCTGGCGATAACCTGTGCCTGGTCGGTGATATGGGTATTATCCCACAGACGCCAGCTTTCCTGCGGTGCCGGGCCCTCAATGGTATCGGGGATGAGGGCATTTGCGCTTGCTTCGGGGGCTTTTTCGCTCAGCTGAAGCTCATGCACGGTGCCAAAATCAACGGGGATGACCCGCCCAAAAGGCCAGGGAAGGCCGATATGTAAACCTGGTGGCAGCACGGCAATAGGGCGCCCAAAGCGTTCGTAAACCCCGCGCTGAGCAGGAGAGACTTCTTGCAGTCCGCTGACCAGCCAGCCCGTCAGGGCAATGCCCAGAAAAACCGGTAAAAATAGCTGTCCTATTAGCCTGAATGCCTGAATCCTTCCAATGTCCACGCCAAAATGCTGAACGATCTTTTTCCGCAGCGCCAGTAAAGGATGTAGCGGCCAGCGATACTGTTCAGCAATCAGGCTTTGGGTCAGAAAGGGCGGTTTTTCGTCAGGGGCGGGTAACGTGCAGGCGGCAGCCAGCGTCCGGAGAAGAAACTCAAGGGCAAGCAGAAACACGATTATGCTTGCGACCTGGACTATCCAGAACGCGATCGCAAGTGAAAACGCGGAGACCGCAAAAGCGGCGGCTATCAGCAAGCCAATGCTGAGCATGGTGCGAATCAAACCAATAATCGCGGCCTGCTGCGGCCAGGTTTTTATACGCCGGAAGCTGAGGGTTCGTTCACAGACCAGCAGGGCGAAGCAGCCCACCAGAAGTACTGCGCCGGCCGGGATCATACCGCTGTCCAGCGGCGTAAAAACATTGTCGGTGGTGAAATTTTTGCTGACAAGCGAGAGGGCAATAAGGGCGCAGATAGCGGTTATCCCCAGGTGAATAATATGGGGTTCCCATTGCGCGAGAAGCGTATCCAGCCTGATAAGCCAGTCCGGTTTTTTCTTTCTTTTATTTTCTGCTGCCTCTTCGCCGTGCTCTGGCTCCCAGGGGGGCGGGAATGAAGACGCCCGCAGCGCATTTTCTGCCACCGCGAACGTTAACAATCCTGAGGCCAGCAGAGGCCGGATAAGAACCATCCAGCCGCTTTGCTCATCAAATAATTCGAGCATGAAAAACAGAATAGCGAAGGCGCCTAATACCATCCCAACGATGGCCCGACACCATAATAATCGCGAGCGCAAACGGCTGTCCTGGGGCGGAACGGTATTCTGAGGAGAAGGCTCCATGAAAGCTCCTGATTAACAATATAAAAACGAAACGCGTCATTTCGCTCAGGGATAAAAAGGGACTATCCACAACGCACGCGGCTTAACGGATGCCTGAAAGGATCCTGCACATTCTACGAATGGTTTTTGCTTATCCCCGGGTACACGAGCCTGCCATTGTGTTTTTTGTCACTTTGGGTGAGCGTGCAGGGGAGCCAACGGGTGTGGGGCGTTATGGTATAACGTAACTTAGGGTTTTGGCCTGATTTCTTCAACCCTTTTCTTATCCCGGAAAAGTTTGGTAACACAGTGTGTTCGCACCTGTCCGGAAGGCGTGTTTCCGGGCGCGATCTGTATCAGGATGGCATCGACGTTGTAATACGCAGGCAAACGATCGTGGCGGGCAGAAAAGGGAAGGCGTTCTGACCAGAACAAAAGCGATTCTCAGCCAGAAACGCTTCTGTTCTTCATTGATATGGGGTGAAGTACGACGAACTGTGCGGATCCGCCTGGTTATGTTTTATTCACGCGACAAGATCCCGCTATGGCTGGATTTCGCGTTTTTCCGCCCATTTCAGCATCGCATCCAGAGCCGGGCACAGGGCCTGCCCCCATTCCGTGAGGCGATATTCCACCTTAGGTGGCACCTGGGGATACACCTGCCGTGACACGATCCCATCGGCCTCGAGCTGCCGCAGCTGCTGTGCGAGCATTTTCTGCGAAATCGTCGGGATCAGTTTTTCGAAATCTGAATAGCGCTGTACTTTTCCATCGAAAAGATGAAAAAGGAGGATTAATTTCCAGCGGCCTTCCAGCAAACGAATGACCTGCTCCACGCCGCTTGCGGCAGATTCCGGACTGTATAACTTACTCATTGTTCAGCCACTCACTTTTTTGTGCGTACTTGTCAATTTCACAGTCTATGTCGAAAATGCGGGTACTGTAAATCAAGGGAGGTAAAGGCCATGTCATTAGTTCTACCGAATGCTGTTTCTGCCTGGTTTGCCATTGATAAGAGGGGCGATCTTACCGGCATCAGACGCTGGTTTACTGCCGATGCGATTGTGATCGATGAAGGTAAAACGCATCAGGGACATGCGGCTATTGAAGCATGGCTGCGTTCAGTGCAGTCATCGTTTGACTATAGCGTCGAACCGATTGATGTCCACGCCGACGGTAGCCGGTTTACGGTCACCGCCAACCTTGTCGGGAATTTTCCCGGTAGCCCTGTCGTACTCAGGTACGTGTTTGGCTTGACTGGCGACAGAATTAACACGCTGGAGATTGCATGATGTCATCAGATACCGATTTTCAGGGCAAGCGCGTGCTGGTTACCGCAGGAACCAAAGGCGTCGGTAAAGCGGTTGTCGGGCTGTTCAAACAGCGGGGCGCGAAGGTGTTAACGACCGCCCGCCACGCGCCGGAGGAAGCGGTCGCTGACGCCTTCGTGGCGGCGGACCTGACCACTATCACCGGATGTGCCGCCGTTGCGGAAGCCGTGCAGGCGCATCTTGGCGGCGTCGACATTATCATTCACGTGGTGGGCGGATCTGGCTCACCGGCCGGTGGTTTTGCGGCGCTGGGCGAGACGGAGTGGCAGCAGGAGCTTAACCTTAATCTGTTACTGGCGGTACGCCTGGATCGCGCGCTGCTGCCGGGGATGTTAGCTCAGGGCCACGGCGTGATTGTTCACGTCACCTCTATCCAGCGTGAACTGCCGTTACCGGAGTCGACTACCGGCTACGCAGCGGCCAAGGCGGCGCTGTCTGCTTACAGCAAAAGCTTGTCAAAAGAGGTCTCGCCGAAGGGCATTCGGGTGGTTCGCGTTGCGCCAGGTTGGATCGAAACTGAAGCGTCGGTGGCGCTGGCTGAGCGGCTGGCAGAGCAAGCGGGCACGGATTATGAAGGCGGGAAGCAGATCATCATGAATGCGCTCGGTGGTATTCCATTGGGCCGTCCGTCAAAGCCCATTGAAGTGGCGAATCTCATTGTTTTCCTCGCGTCGTCTCATGCGGCCGCCATTACCGGTACTGAATTTGTGATAGATGGCGGCACCATTCCAACCGTGTAACGGTGGGCTCGATCGGCACATTATCTGAACCGGTTAAGCTTGCTTCTGGCTGACTATTGGTGATGCATGATGTCTGCTCCTGAACGGCAGCAGGCTGGCATAAAATCCGGACGTTAAGCATTTTCCAACACATCCCCTCGTCTCCCTGTGCCATGCTCGGTTATCACTTAAAAGCATTCGGGCTGAGGCGAGGAAGATGATGATAACGTTATGTAAAGCGTGTGGAACCTCTTACGACGTTGCGGCGGGGCATCCGGAAAACTGCCCGATTTGCGAGGACGAGCGGCAATACGTTCCGGTGAGCGGGCAGGCGTGGATTGAACCTTCAGCCCTTCACGCGGGGCACGCGAATAAGTGGCGCCAGCTTGCGCCCGGGCTTCTCAGCGTGGAAAGCGTACCTGGTTTTGCGATTGGTCAGCGCGCGATCGTCGTGCAAAGCGAAGAGGGCAACATTCTCTGGGACTGTATTCCCAATCTGGATGATGCCACAAAGGCGATTATCACCGCGCTCGGCGGGCTAAAAGCCATTGCGATTTCGCATCCGCATTATTACAGCACCATGCAGGACTGGGCGGCAGAGTTTAACGCTCCGGTTTATCTGCACGCCGCCGATCGCAAATGGATTCAGCGCGACAGTCCGCATATCCATTTATGGGATGGGGAGTCGCTGCCCATTAACAGCCGCGTGGAGCTTTTGCGCCTCGGCGGTCATTTTGCCGGTGGCAGCGTTCTGCTTCACAAAGAAAATCAGGGCGTGCTGCTGACCGGGGATATTATTCAGGTGGCACCCGGTGCGGGCAGCGTCTCCTTTATGTGGAGCTACCCCAATATGCTGCCGCTTTCTGCCACCACCGTTGCTGATATCGCACAACGGTTAAAAGACGTCCGGTACAGCGCGCTGTACGGTGCTTTTGAAGGCAAAGATATTCCGGACAACGCCGCAGATATCGTGCAGCAATCCGCGCGAAAATACATCGAGTGTATCGAGCGGCGCTGAAGTTACGCATTCAACGGCGTCAGCTCATAAAGCACCAGCGCATTGCTCTCCAGTGAATCCACCATCTGCCAACTGTCGTGCAGATGCTCATCGCGCACGGCGAGCGTCATCGGCAGTTTAACTTCGGCAACGTATGAAGGTCTGTACCTGAACGCTGCGAAAAATCCCACCAATGCGGCTCTGATGCTACAATCCTCCACATGTTACACCACCCCAAAGAATCTCTTATGACTACCGCTGATTTCAAACGTCCTAAGCTGGAACTCCCGAAGGGGGCAGACAAACTGTTGCTGCATTCGTGCTGTGCTCCCTGTTCCGGTGAGGTGATGGAGGCGATCCAGGCCTCGGGCATCGATTACACCATCTTCTTCTACAACCCGAATATTCATCCGCAGAAAGAGTATCTGATTCGTAAGGATGAGAATATTCGCTTTGCTGAACAGCATGGCGTGCCGTTTATCGATGCGGATTACGATACCGACAACTGGTTTGAGCGAGCCAAAGGCATGGAGTGGGAGCCCGAGCGCGGTATCCGCTGCACCATGTGTTTTGACATGCGCTTTGAGCGGACGGCGCTGTACGCCGCTGAAAATGGTTTCAGCGTGATCAGCAGCTCGCTGGGCATTTCACGCTGGAAGAATATGCAGCAAATCAACGACTGCGGACAGCGGGCCGTTGCGCATTATCCGGGCATGATGTACTGGGACTATAACTGGCGCAAGCAGGGCGGTTCGTCGCGCATGATTGAAATCAGCAAACGCGAACAGTTCTACCAGCAGGAATACTGCGGCTGTGTTTACTCACTGCGTGACAGCAATCTGCACCGTAAATCTCAGGGCCGTCCTCTCATTCAGCTCGGTAAGCTTTACTACGGTAAAGACGACGAGCAGGCCTGATTTTGCCTGTCACGCCCGCTGCGGCTTGACAACCTTCCTGAACTTATCCCTCTGTTATTCTCGTCAAGGGTTGCAGTAATAATCGCTATATAATTAAATGCATATCGGTTAGTTAAGGAGAGCGTTCCGATGAGGCTGTATATGTTTTACGTCGGCGGCAATGCCGGCAAGTCCAATATAGAAGTTCATGACATTCAGTTTGTCGCCGCTAACTCTCCACGCGAGGCATGGCCTGCGCTAAGGGCCGCGTGGTTTGGCGATAAAGATAAAATTCACATTGATGGCTACAGCCAGATTACCTGGGCGGATGGCTATAGCGTCACGCTCTCTGCCGAACCATCCTCTTCCAGCCTCAGGCTCTTTTTTGTTAACGCCGGGGGATATCGTCCGGACACGCTAGCTGAACTGCACGAGTTCGATTTGTTCGTTGCGGCGACTGCGCAGGAGGCAAAAAAGAAAGCGCTGGATACGCTCCTGTGCGGCGTCGATCAGCAGCATAAAGACAACCTCAAAGAGGTGGATGATTGTCTGTTGCTCGATAAAGTGGGTGAACTTTATGTGCATTTAACGCCCTGCGCCACCGGAACGCGCGACAAGCCTGAGTGGCAGGGCTACCAGCCGATTGGTGAGTAAATTACCCGATTGAAGGAATTTGTCGGCCCGGTAAGCTTGTGCCACCGGGCAGTGCTGGCGCTGAGCTCCACTGTAAATAGTTTGCCCCTATGATTTGAGGGCGCGTCTGTTCAGCCATAGAGCCACTTCCCGGCTTCTGCTGATTCAGCAAACATTCGTACGTTCAGCGGCAAGCGGGTTGCTTCGACTTCTTCACGTTTGAGTTTGAACCATCGTTGCAAAAGCGGTGTATTTTCCCACGGGAAGTAAGATGTCCTGTTTACCTGTTCAAGACATACGCCAAACTGCTTTTGGTATTTGTCTAAAGTATCTTACAAATCAGCACGTGGATGCTCAAATAAATCAGAATCAAGCTCTGATGGAATCTCCTTCCAGTCGCTGTCTAAATAGACGGGGATTTATTCGTGGAATAACACTAAAACATCTTCGATTATTTCTGTCATTAGAAGGCGGTCTGCTGCATACATTTAAATTTAATATTGATTACGCAAAAATCATCACCATAATAGGAATGATTATATCTCTTGAATGAATGGATTGTTAAATTATATTGGCATTGAATATTTTAATAAAAATACCTCTGTTGCGCTGAGATGTCAGGCGCAGAGGTTGCGCCCTTTTTGTTATGCAGTCCAGCGAACATTCCAGCCGTCTTTGTACGAAACGTTACCGTCTGTATATTTCCATGTTATACTCTCGTAGCGTAGCTCAATGTTTTCCAGGTGCGTACTGGAAACTCCGCTCGGTAGCAGGGCAGGCGTAATGCTGCAAATCTTCACATTCTCCAATGTAATATTAAAATACTCAGCCTCGACTCCTGCATCAGTAATCCGGTACATCTTGATGGTAGCAGTCTTAAGCGTTCGCCCCTCACATAACGCCCTGAAAAGCAGGGGAGTAGTCTGATCAAACTCTTTCTGCATAACGATTGGGGAATGGACCCTCGTCCCGGTAAGTTTTCCGTAATTGGGATCGACGGGGATACAAACATTGTGCGTTAACGTTTGAATTTCAATGGAACCGAGTCGGGTAGGCATTAAACACCCGCCAACAATGGGTGAGCCATTTTCGTCTGTTAACCATAAGTGCGCTGGAGTTGACATATAAATTTCCTTTTTTTTCTTATTTGGGTTTTCGTGGAAAAAACCACATAAGAACAAACACGAAAACTATAAAGATTCCTATTGACTGAATAGCGAAGGATGGGAACCAGGTCACCGCAAACATACCGAATAGCACGGTCAAAACAACGGGCAGGCATGACCATAAAAAGAACGATGCTTCATACCTAATCCATTTCTTTAATAGTTTTAACATAATTAACGGACCATTCTTTGTATAATGTTAACCACGTCATGATCTGACATATAGTAGTGAGGTGCAAATGCTCCCGCCTTAGTAAATACCGGCTCAACTAAAAAATACATCATTTCAAGCTGCTGCATGTAAAGGGCATGGTAATACATGGGGCTAAGGAGCTTCAATCTGTCAGCGCTTTCCGATGCCTGCTGTACATAACCATAAGCTCCTGCAAGAAATACGGCTCCACCTGATAGCTTACGGACTTTTGCAACAATTAGAGGGCTAAATCCGGCGCTCAAACATACGGTTGTGGTCAGCCCCGCAACAAACGACTTTGCAGTCAATGTGCTGGCTGAGACGTTAACGCCAACTTTTTCGAGTGCCATGCCGATGGCCAGAACTTGCTGCTGCGTTTTGTTCTTGAATACTTCGTCAAAGTAAATGCCAATTAAGTCATAAATGATCCTTCGATTACGTACCAACTGAACTATCCCGGAGAGAAAACGACTATCTTCACTTTTCAGCTTTGCGCACACATTTTGATAATTCTGAGTAAAGCAAGAGGTGTAATAAATTGCCCGTGTCGCGCCATCTTGTATCCTAGCCGCTGCGTCTAACATTTCATCCTTCATCCCTGCTAGAGACTTATCAAGTTGCAAAGCCAATATTTTGTCTGCCTGCGTTTCGCTTATGATTAAATCACTGTAATACATATCCAGTTCCCTCCGGTAAATGTTGGTGCGAATATGAAAGGTAGCATGATTTTGTCAGGCTTTTAACTAAAAAAAGAGTGAGGTTGGAGGTGTGTATTCACCCTGTGTATATGTGGTGGAGTATTTATTTCCTTGCTTTATAAATAGCAACGCCAAAGCAATTGAAAGCTTTTCTTTCTATTTTTGATGTCAATGGCTCTCCAGTTTTTATTAGTAAGGGGAATATGTAATTCAGTAAACCAACACTAAAATCAATGATTCTTGGTTGTCTTTTTGAAAATGACCTATTGATCAGTGGGTTGTGAATTTCCCCCTGATGTTTGTATTAAGAAATATGTGATCGCAAACGAATAATTATGACAAATGTATAAATTGATGTTGAATATTTAATTTTAGAAGCCTATTTAAGAAACAGGCGTAGAAAAAATCTACGCTGGGAAAATTAATAATTGTTCATTTACTTTTTGAAAGGAAATCTTGATGTCAAATGTTTATGTAGAACCACAACCGACTGGGCGCCCGGAAGGGACGGCTATCACGCATTACACTGTTGAGTATGCAGGCGGACAGAGTATTGATGGAAAGAATCATGCTACACAGGAAAGTGCAATCAGCGCTGCGAAAGCAAAGGGGTTTAAACCTCTTGTTGCGCGGGTAAGGAATACCAGCAAAGGTAACCCGGATCACTGGCGCGCAGCTTGATTGTGCATACCCAAATAAACAAAGCTCCTTATGGAGCTTTTTTGCTACGATATTTAAATATTTGTCTTTAACCAACTTTCGCAGTGCCGCATGCTTGGTAAGCTTTCTCCATCAGGCATGATGCAAACCTGTTTATGATGAAGAAAAGCAGTAACGCTAGTTCAGTCATACCCTCTACAGCCCGGATTTAGCCGATTCAGCAAACATGCGTACGATCAGCGGCAATCGTTTTGACTCAACCTCTTTACGCTTGAGGTTGAACCACCGTCGCAAAAGCGGTGTATTTTCCCATGGAAAGTATAAGGGCCAGTTTACGCTCTCAAGACTGACTTCAAAGCGGTTTGATCAATTCAGCAGGGGCGTAGGCCCGGTAAGCTTGTGCCACCGGGCATATTGTTTTACTGCGGGAGCTTAACTGAAACCCAACGTGGGGCTTTCAGATCTGCTGCAAACATCCAGACCAGTTCGCAAAGCAGCCCTCTCAATGTCTTTTCCGTCTCAGGCAAAAACGATTGCTGGCACAGCACCTGCGCCAAAGTCTGGCAGTAATCGCAGAGCGCCTCAGAGTCCGGTTCGAAATGAGATTGAGGGGCAGGGAGCGTTTTGGTCGTCAGGCAATCAATCAGATGATCCGGAATGGGATCGTTAAGCGTCGGGCGCAGCAGCGCCAGACAGGCTCCGATGCGGCCCAACAGCGCTAGCTTTTCGGCTGTGTCGTCACAGTCAATCAGGGTTTCAGCAAAGCGGTCGCAGTGATTGGCGAGTTCGAGAAAGTCCGCCGCGGCGGTGAAGGGCTGGTTCAGGACGTCTTGATCTGTAGTGGGGGTTGTCATGTTGAAGCCTCTGGTAGGTAAGGTCTAAACCACCACCGAAGAGGCCAATCTTACGGGTGGTGGAACCGAGCGGAGTTGGTCTTACCGGCCCTACCAGCCACCGGCGCGTCTTGCGACGCCACCGCCCGGCCCACCATCGAGATGTAGCCGTGCGCACGACACAAAAAAAGCGCTAACGCGCCAATGTGTCGTCGGTAGGGTAGATTCGGGAGACCAATCCCGGCAACTGTTTTTTGCAGATGCCCGAAAAGAATACGGCTATAGGCTGGTGTCAACAAGGGTTATTACTGGAAGGAGGGTCTCATTATTGAGTGTAATTCATTGAGTTTGTTTACATAAATTGAATGAATGGTTTGGCGGGTTTTATCCGTTTTATTGATTTCAGTTCGCTCATAGCTTATAACTGCTATGAGCGAGGAGCGGACGTTTACATGAAATAGCCTTCTTCACGCAGGTCCGCTCAACTAATTAGTTAAAGATTAGTGGCAAGGGCTGCATTGATACATTTTAGTACATCATCATCTTTTCCAATAGCTACGGGAAAACCTCTAATGTTAAGAATGTTACTCTTAATTGAAATAACAAGTTTTTCACCTTCAATATCCAAGCCAAATATTTTAGAACGTTCCCCCAAGATTGAACGAGCTAGGTTATTGAAGTTTGTTGAGGCTTCTCCGCTCTTTAGTCTGGCATGTGCGGGTGCAACAATCGAAAGTAAAAGATCTCTCAACGCATCAGCCTCACATATTATTTCAGTGCTCGAGGCATGCTTGACGCAGCGGATCAAATCTGAATATCCAGTGTTAACATCGTCATGCGATAGCTGATTGATATGATCAATTTCACCAACAGCTGCACTTGGCTTTCCAATTGAAGTAAATGGGTCTGAATTCTGGTAGTAAGATTCTACCGAACCTTTGCGTAAAATAAATAGACCACACTGTTCCAGCAGATCGAGTAGCACATTTAAGCGGGTCTTTATACTACTCCACTCATTGTCTTTAGCTAAATTTGATAATTCATTCTCATTGATAGTGAAAAGTGTACAGAAAGCAGAGCGACGCTTTGCTTGTATCTCTTCCTCTGTTTTCTTGTTCACCCAATACGGGTGCGATTCGGCAGTTACAGAAATTTCATCCCACCGGCAATCTACCAATTTGCAAAAATCCGTGAATATGGCACTAACCATTTGTTGCGAGGATCGGTACCCTAACTCACTTGCTCGTCTTTCTGCGGTGGGATTATCATTAAGGTATGAGTTGACAAGATCAAGGCCATCAGCGATTCCATCAGCGTCTGCCAACGCAACTGGTTTTTTGCCGAGTAATCGCAATAATTTTGCCACGGTTGGCATCTGCCCTTTACCAATCACAGGTAATAACTGTGATCCAGCGGCTTCGAGATGTACATCAAGCTTGTTTGCAAGCGCACTGCAAATCATTACGTCAGAAGGCCCTTCAACTAATAAAGGCCGCTTGGAAAACAGTGATAACTTATGCTCTTGTCCGAGACGGGCAATTAAGTTTTGTACTTTTTTATTCTTGAGTTCACCAGCGTCAACTGGAATTTGCACTGGCTCACTGATTAGGTCATAACAGAAGACGAGAGATAGTAAGTCTTCTGGTTTTTGAATTTGGAGCATTTCTGTTGAATGAGTAGCGATGATAACAATCTTTTTGTTACCTCCCTCAGAGGGGTGGCCCGAGACACTAAGGATTTCATGAAGAAGAAATGCCTGTAACTGAGGATGCAAGGAAACCTCTGGTTCATCAAGAAGAAGCGCCCCTACATCATCATCATAAAGTGCAGCTAAAATCCCAACTAAATGCATCAATCCGGATGCTTCTCGGCCAGACGAGTATGATTTTGCGTCTATATCCAATCGCGAAAATAATATTTTTAGTGATCCACCATCCCATTCAATAAGAATGTCGCGCTTGAATAATTTCCGAAGCCTCTCCTGAATTTTAATTAGAATATCAGCCCGTTCAGCAAGCGTTTGGAAATCACCATTAATTGTTTCCATCTGATGTCTGCGAACAACATCGCTCTTACTTCCATAATTTGCATCATCGTAGTGTGGCGAGCCTCCTCGATACCCGTCATAGTCTGACCTGAACTGCTCCAACATCCCCATTCGTCCAGCAGAGAGAAAGCGCACATGCTTTCCATTTGTATGCTGGTATAGACTTTGCTTTAGCCCCCTCAAAAGGTGCGTTTTTCCAGAACCGTTAGGGCCGAGTAGAACGGTAAGGCCATTGTTTAAAGTGACTTTGCGATTGAAGTTTTCATTGTTACCAGCAATTTGCGCTGTCAATTCTAGAGGGAAACTCACTTGCATTACTCCTTATGCTGTATGGCATGTTTAGCAAAAGGGCTTCCATGTTTTAAGTATGGGATATCCCTTATGCCCTATATTTTTAATAATAAATCGAAGTAACTAAAATTTAAGAACCTGACAGAAAAATACTGTTAGTTAGAACGAAAAAATACATTCATAACTCGAATATTTAACCATGATAATTGCTCAAATTTATACTAAATTTTGTTGGGACAGCTTTGCAAATGAAGTCCGCTTCTGCACAAAGCAGCCCCTATGTACCAAACAACAATCAACTGCCTAGGCCTTCAAAGCTGATGCTTCTTCAACAAAGCCCGCAACTGGTGATAAGTCAGCCCAAGCAGCTCAGCCGCTTTTTTCTGATTAAACTTTGCCTGCTGTAGCGCTTGTTGCAGCAACCCCTTTTCCTGCTGCTGTTGAAATTCGCGCAAATCGAGCGGCAGCGAGAGGGCGCTTTCCTGGTTTTTTTCCTCAATATCCACCGAATCAGAAGCCGGAACCGGCCGCTGGAACGGATCCAGAATAATATTATCCAGCGGCTCTTCAATGCTGGCATGGCGATAGACCGAGCGTTCGACCACGTTTTTCAGTTCGCGGATATTGCCCGGCCAGCGGTAGTTTTGCAGCGTATCCCGCGCGTGTTCGGTAAAGCCCGGGAAGAGCGGTAATCCTAGTTCGCGACACATCTGAATCGCGAAATGTTCCGCCATCAGCAGGATGTCGCTCTGGCGTTCTCGCAGCGGCGGGAGCTGTACAACGTCGAAGGCCAGGCGATCGAGAAGGTCGGCGCGGAAGGTGCCTTCTTCCACCATCTTCGGCAGGTCGGCATTGGTGGCGCATACCAGCCGCACGTTGACCTGCAACGGCTGGCTGCCGCCGACGCGCTCCAGCTCGCCGTACTCAATCACCCTCAGCAGTTTTTCCTGGACCAGCATCGGGGCGGTGGCGAGTTCATCAAGGAAGAGGGTGCCGCCGTCGGCGCGTTCGAATCGCCCCGGATGGCGTTTTTGGGCGCCGGTAAAGGCTCCCGCCTCATGGCCGAAAAGTTCTGAATCGAGCAGGTTTTCATTCAGCGCCGCGCAGTTGAGCGAGATAAACGGCCCCTGCCAGCGCGAGGAGAGAAAGTGCAGGCGGTTGGCAATCAGCTCTTTCCCGGTACCCCGTTCACCAATCACCAGCACGGGCTTATCCAGCGGCGCGAGCCGTGAAACCTGTTCCAGCACCTCGAGGAAACTGTTCGCTTCGCCGAGCAGGTTGTCCTTATATTCTGCCATGATGAAATTCGCCACTCGTTAGTGTAATTGACCACTTCACTGTAGCGGCCAGCTGAGTAAAACTCAATCACCTCTCGCTAAATCAATAAGATAAAAAGTTGGCACGCCGTTTGTATTATCCCTTGCAGCAGGGCTTTGCCCGATGACAAAACTGACTGTATGAGGATGTGAATATGGGTATTTTTTCTCGCTTTGCCGATATCGTGAACGCCAACATCAATTCGCTGCTGGAAAAGGCTGAAGATCCACAGAAGCTGGTCCGCCTGATGATTCAGGAGATGGAAGACACCTTAGTCGAAGTGCGTTCCACTTCAGCCCGCGCGCTGGCGGAAAAGAAACAGCTGACCCGCCGCATCGAGCAGGCGACCGCGCAGCAGGCCGAATGGCAGGAGAAAGCCGAACTGGCGCTGCGTAAGGAAAAAGAAGATCTGGCACGTGCTGCGCTGATTGAAAAGCAAAAGCTGACCGACCTTATCGTCACGCTGGAGCAGGAAGTGACGCTGGTGGACGACACCCTGGCGCGCATGAAAAAAGAGATTGGCGAGCTGGAGAACAAACTGAGCGAAACCCGCGCTCGCCAGCAGGCGCTGACGCTGCGTCATCAGGCGGCGAACTCATCCCGCGACGTGCGCCGCCAGCTCGACAGCGGCAAGCTGGATGAAGCTATGGCGCGCTTTGAATCCTTCGAGCGTCGTATTGACCAGATGGAAGCTGAAGCGGAAAGTCACGGCTTTGGTAAACAAAAATCGCTGGATCAGCAGTTCGCTGACCTGAAGGCGGACGACGATATCAGCGCGCAAATCGCTGAACTGCGCGCCAAAATGAAGCAGGATAATCAATAATATCGTCCAGGCGGCACCGCGGGTGTCGCCGCTCATCATCAGTAAGGAGACCTTATGAGCGCGCTTTTTCTTGCCATTCCGCTGACGCTGTTTGTGCTGTTTGTTCTGCCGGTTTGGCTCTGGATGCACTACAGCAACCGCAGCAGCGCAGATTTAACGTCGGGCGAAAAGCAGCGGCTGGCGCAGCTGACTGACGAAGCGAAACGGATGCGTGAACGCCTTCAGGCGCTGGAAGACATTCTCGACGCGGAACACCCGAACTGGAGAGAAAAATAATGGCATTAGATTTCAGCAAAAAGCTGTGGCGTATTCCGCAGCAGGGCATGGTGAAGGGCGTGTGTGCCGGGATCGCCCACTGGCTCGACGTGCCGGTGAAGCTGGTGCGCCTTATTACCGTGCTGGCGATGATTTTTGGGCTGTTTTTCTTCGTGGTGGTGGCCTATATCATCCTGACGTTCGCCCTTGACCCGATACCGGAGAGCGAAATGTACGGCGAAAAAATGCCGTCCAGCGGCGAGCTGCTTAATGCGGTCGATGCTGAACTGGCGGCGGGTGAGAAGCGTTTGCGCGAAATGGAACGCTATGTCACCTCTGATACGTTTTCCCTGCGCAGCCGGTTCCGCCAGCTGTAACTGAGAGAGAAAAGCATGAATTCAAAATGGCAACGCACCGGGCAGAAGGTCAAACCCGGGCTGAAAATTGCGGGCAAGCTCGTGCTGCTGACCGCGCTGCGTTACGGCCCGGCGGGCGTTGCCGGTTGGGCTATCAAATCCGTTGCCCGCAGGCCGCTGAAGATGCTGCTGGCGGTGGCGCTCGAACCCGTGCTGGCGCGTCTTGCCAGCCGCTTATCCCGAAACCTCAAGTAGCAATGAGAGGCACAGCCACGGAAGTGCCAGAATCTTAAGAATTTTTTACATTGCATCTTCCTGCTTTGCCCTCATGTAATATCCTTGACTGATATTCCCACTTCTGGACGCAATGGAATGGCGATAAACCGACTCAAAAACGAACTCAATGCCCTGATGAACCGCGGCGTGGACCGACATCTGCGCCTGGCGGTCACGGGGCTCAGCCGCAGCGGTAAAACGGCGTTTATCACGGCGATGGTCAATCAGCTTTTGAATTTACACGCGGGCGCACGTTTACCTTTGTTAAGTGCGGTGCGGGAAGAGCGTTTGCTCGGCGTGAAGCGCGTGCCGCAGCGCGATTACGGTATTCCGCGTTTTACCTATGACGAGGGACTGGCACAGTTATACGGCACGCCGCCGACGTGGCCGACGCCCACGCGCGGAGTGAGTGAAATTCGCCTGGCGCTGCGTTTTCGTTCCAATGACTCACTTTTACGACACTTCAAAGACACGTCCACGCTGTATCTGGAAATCGTCGACTATCCCGGCGAGTGGCTGCTGGACCTGCCGATGCTGGCGCAGGATTATCTGAGCTGGTCGCGGCAGATGACTGGCCTGCTGACGGGCCAGCGTGCCGAATGGTCTGTGCGCTGGCGTGAGCTGTGCGAAGGGCTCGATCCGCTGGCCCCGGCCGATGAAAACCGGCTGGCGGAAATCAGCCAGGCCTGGACCGACTATCTCCACACCTGCAAAAAAGAAGGTCTGCATTTCATTCAGCCGGGCCGCTTTGTGCTGCCGGGAGAAATGGCCGGTGCGCCTGCGCTACAGTTCTTCCCGTGGCCGGATGTGGATGCCGCAGGCGAGGCAAAGCTGGCGCAGGCCGATAAGCACACCAACGCCGGGATGCTCCGTGCGCGTTTTGACTACTACTGCGAACATATCGTTAAAGATTTCTATAAAAATCACTTCCTGCGCTTTGACCGCCAGATAGTCCTGGTCGACTGCCTCCAGCCGCTGAACAGCGGCCCGCAGGCGTTCAACGATATGCGCCTGGCGCTGACGCAGCTGATGCAAAGCTTCCATTACGGGCAGCGCACGCTATTTCGCCGCCTGTTTTCCCCGGTGATCGACAAGCTGCTGTTTGCTGCCACCAAAGCCGACCACGTCACCGTCGATCAGCACGCCAACATGGTGTCGCTGCTGCAACAGCTGATTCAGGATGCGTGGCAGAATGCGGCGTTTGAAGGCATCAGCATGGACTGCCTTGGGCTGGCCTCGGTGCAGGCGACGCAGAGCGGGCTGATTGACGTCAACGGCGAGAAAATCCCGGCGCTGCGCGGCCATCGTCTGAGCGACGGCGAGCCGCTGACGGTCTATCCGGGTGAGGTTCCGGCGCGCCTGCCGGGCCAGGCGTTCTGGGAACAGCAGGGTTTTCAGTTTGAAGCGTTCCGTCCGCAGGCGATGGACGTCGACAAACCGCTGCCGCATATCCGGCTGGATGCCGCGCTGGAGTTTTTGATTGGAGACAAATTGCGATGAGCGAACCGATAAAACCGCGCATTGATTTTGCCGGGCCGCTGGAAGCGGACAAAACAGAGCAGCTTCGCGGTGCGCAGCTGTTTGAACAGAACCAGGCCGAAACCTTCGCCCCGGCGCTGGTGGACGATCCGCTGGAAGATGAGGGCCAGGCGGAGGCCGTGGTTGAAGCTGCCCTGCGTCCTAAGCGCAGCCTGTGGCGGCGGATGGTCAGCGCCGGGCTGGCGATTTTCGGCGTCAGCGTTATCGCTCAGGGTGTGCAGTGGACGATGAACGCCTGGCAAACTCAGGACTGGGTGGCGCTGGGCGGCTGCGCTGCCGGGGCGCTGATCGTCGGGGCAGGCGTCGGTTCCGTCGCTACCGAATGGCGTCGTCTGTGGCGATTACGCCAGCGCGCGCAGGAGCGTGATGAAGCGCGGGATCTCCTGCACAGTCACGGCACTGGCAAAGGTCGCGCGTTCTGCGAGCAGCTTGCCAGCCAGGCGGGGCTCGATCAGTCGCACCCGGCGCTTCAGCGCTGGTACGCCGCGATCCACGAAACGCAAAACGATCGTGAAGTGGTGACGCTCTACGCGCACCTGGTTCAGCCGGTACTGGATGCGCAGGCACGGCGCGAAATCAGCCGTTCTGCGGCAGAGTCGACGCTGATGATTGCCGTCAGCCCACTGGCGCTGGTGGATATGGCGTTTATCGCCTGGCGCAACCTGCGTCTGATCAACCGTATCGCTACGCTCTACGGTATCGAGCTCGGCTATTACAGCCGCCTGCGCCTGTTTCGCCTGGTGCTGCTCAATATTGCTTTTGCCGGAGCCAGTGAACTGGTGCGCGAAGTGGGTATGGACTGGATGTCTCAGGATCTGGCGGCGCGTCTTTCTGCTCGTGCAGCTCAGGGGATTGGTGCCGGTCTGCTGACCGCTCGTCTTGGCATCAAGGCGATGGAAGTGTGCCGTCCGCTGCCGTGGATAGACAACGACAAACCGAAGCTCGGTGATTTCCGCCGCGAGCTTATCGGGCAGCTGAAAGAGACCATCAACAAGCGTCCTGCCTGATCTTTTCCCTGCACGGTCGTGAGGCCGTGCGATCTTCGCGACGGGCACTGCGATTAGCGGGACGCTGGAAGCAATGTTTCAGCGCTGATGTTTTGCGCTTTGTGCACTTTATCGTGAGCTTTACGGCAAAGCGCCTGATTTTCCGCCATACTGTCAATAATTGTTGACAGCCATCTTCCCGCAGGCGGAGAACTGTCTTATCATCCATGCGTTATTGGCTCTGAGGGTGATACTTCCCATGCGTCTTGAAGTTTTTTGTGAGGACCGCCTTGGTCTGACCCGTGAATTGCTCGATCTGCTGGTGCTGCGCGGCATTGATCTGCGCGGGATCGATATCGACCCCATTGGCCGAATCTACCTTAATTTTGCCGAGCTGGAGTTTAATGCCTTCAGCACGCTGATGGCGGAGATCCGCCGTATTGCGGGCGTAACGGACGTGCGCACGGTGCCCTGGATGCCGTCCGAGCGCGAGCATCTGGCGCTGAGTGCGCTGCTTGAGGCCATGCCGGAACCGGTACTTTCTCTGGACACCAAAGGCAAAGTCGAGCTGGCTAACCCCGCCAGCAGCCAGCTGTTCGGGCAATCGCAGGACAAATTGCGTGCTCATCACGTCGCCCAACTGATTAACGGTTTCAACTTCCAGCGCTGGCTGGAGGGCTCGCCGGTGGAGTCCCACGCCGAGCATGTTGTCATCAATGGGCAAAACTTCCTGCTGGAAATTACCCCGGTCACCCTGGAAGGGGAAAATGCCACCCGCGTGCTGATGGGGGCGGTAGTGATGCTGCGCTCCACATTACGTATGGGCCGCCAGCTGCAAACCATGACCAGCCAGGATGTCAGCGCATTCAGCCAGATCATCGCCGTCAGCCCGAAAATGCGCCACGTAGTGGAGCAGGCGCGCAAGCTGGCTTTGCTGACCGCGCCGCTGCTGATTGTCGGGGATACCGGCACCGGGAAAGATCTGCTGGCGAACGCCTGCCACCTGGCAAGCCCACGCGCGCAGAAGCCGTATCTGGCCCTGAACTGTGCTTCTATCCCGGAAGATGCTGTAGAAAGCGAGCTGTTTGGCCATGCGCCGGAGGGCAAAAAAGGCTTCTTCGAGCAGGCGAACGGCGGCTCGGTGCTGCTGGACGAAATCGGTGAAATGTCGCCGCGGATGCAGGTTAAGCTGCTGCGCTTCCTGAACGACGGCACCTTCCGCCGCGTCGGCGAGGATCATGAAGTTCATGTCGACGTGCGCGTCATCTGCGCTACCCAGAAGAACCTGGTTGAACTGGTGCAGAAAGGACTGTTCCGCGAAGATCTTTATTATCGTCTGAACGTACTGACGCTGAACCTGCCGCCGCTGCGCGATCGTCCGCAGGACATCATGCCGCTGACCGAGCTGTTCGTGGCGAGATTCGCCGATGAGCAGGGGATTGCACGCCCGAAACTGGCCGCTGACCTGAACACCGTGCTGACGCGCTACGGCTGGCCGGGGAACGTCCGTCAGCTGAAAAACGCGGTCTACCGTGCATTGACGCAGCTGGAAGGCTACGAGCTGCGCCCACAGGACATCCTGCTGCCGGATTACGACACCACAACCGTAGCGGTTGGCGAAGATGCGATGGAAGGATCGCTGGATGAAATCACCAGCCGCTTCGAGCGTTCGGTGCTGACCCAGCTGTACCGGAGCTTCCCGAGCACGCGCAAGCTCGCCAAACGCCTCGGCGTGTCGCATACGGCGATTGCCAATAAGTTACGTGAATACGGCTTAAGTCAGAAGAAAAACGAAGAGTAATAAAAAGGCCGCCTGCAAAAAATGAAGGCGGCCTTTTTTATCCGTGAAAAGATCAGGCTTTCAGAGCTTCCAGCGCGGCAGCGTAGTCCGGCTCGTTGGTGATTTCGTTCACCAGCTCGCTCAGTACGACGTTGTCGTTTGCATCAAGAACGATGACGGCACGAGCGGACAGGCCTTTCAGCGCGCCTTCAGCAATGCCAACACCATACTGCTGCAGGAAGTCTGGCGCACGCAGGGTGGAGAGGGTAATCACGTTGCTCAGACCTTCTGCGCCGCAGAAGCGGGACTGCGCGAACGGCAGGTCGGCAGAAATGCACAGCACCACAGTGTTGTCCAGTTCGGTCGCCAGCTGGTTGAATTTACGCACGGATGCCGCACATACGCCGGTATCAATGCTCGGGAAAATGTTAAGCACCTTACGTTTGCCGGCGAACTGGCTCAGTGCGACGTCGGAGAGATCCTTGGCAACCAGTGTGAATGCTGGTGCTTTGGCGCCCGCCTGAGGAATGGTGCCCTGAACGGAGACGGGGTTGCCCTGGAAATGCACAGTTTGTGACATGATTATCTTCCTGTTTACATATAGTTAACGTCGCGGCTAGTGTATGCCAACAATCATAACGACAGCAAATGCTTTTGGTGCCATCTATAACGAGGGGCAGGGAATGAGAAGTCTGAGAGTGTACGAGGAAGCCTGGCCGCTGCATACGCCGTTCGTCATCTCGCGCGGAAGCCGTAGCGAAGCGAAAGTTGTGGTGGTTGAGATCGAAGAAAACGGCGTGAAAGGCGTCGGGGAATGCACGCCATATCCGCGTTACGGGGAGAGCATTGACTCTGTAATGGCGCAGATCGTCAGCATTGGAGAGGAGCTGGAATTAGGCATCAGCCGCGAAGCGTTACAGCAATTACTGCCCGCAGGCGCGGCGCGTAATGCCGTGGACTGCGCGCTCTGGAATCTGGAAGCGCTTAAGGCGGGTAAAACGCTGGCGCAAATGGCCGGGGCGGAGCTGGCCTCCAGCGTGATAACGGCGCAGACCGTGGTGATTGGCACGCCGGATCAGATGGCAAACAGCGCCAAAGCGCTGTGGGATAACGGCGCGCGTTTGCTGAAGGTGAAGCTGGACGATCACCTGATCAGTGAGCGAATGGTCGCCATTCGCGCCGCCGTGCCGGAGGCGACGCTGATTGTTGATGCCAACGAAGCCTGGCACAGCGATGGCCTCGCCGCGCGCTGCCAGCTGTTGGCCGATCTTGATGTGGCTATGCTGGAGCAGCCGCTTCCGGCGACTGAGGATGCGGCGCTGGCGAATTTCATTCACCCGTTGCCGATCTGCGCCGATGAAAGCTGTCATACCCGTGAAAGCCTGACGACGCTTGCCGGTCGCTATGAGATGGTCAATATCAAACTCGACAAAACAGGTGGTCTGACGGAGGCGCTGGCGCTGGCCGCCGAGGCTGATGCCCAGGGCTTTGGGCTGATGCTGGGCTGTATGCTGTGTACCTCTCGCGCAATCAATGCAGCATTGCCGCTGACGCCAAAGGTTCGCTTTGCCGATCTCGACGGCCCAACCTGGCTTGCAGTAGATGCAGAACCCGCGTTGCGTTTCGGCACCGGTACGCTATACCTGTAAGGCTCAAGTTTATTTTTAAATAAAATCAGGCACAAAACGATCATAGCTCCTTCACGCGGCGCACTTAGGATAGCCGCATCGGATTTGAGGGTATTTGAGATGGTTGATTGGGAAGAAGATAGCGTCTCTACGCAGGATGTTTTAACGAAGCGGATGATTGATACCGTGGGTCTGGTTGTTCTTCTGGTTGTTGTGATTGCCGCCCTGTGCTTTATCTGAATGGGGATTGTCGGCTGACTGAATGCCGGATGGCGCTGATGCTTACCCGGCCTACGGCAAAAGATTGATTTTGTAGGCCCGGCAACGGCGTGTTGCCGGGCAATTCTCATGGTTATCGTTTGACCTTTAATTCCGGATGCCAGTGCAGCAGCGCCGTCATCGCGGCGAGGTATTTCTCGCTGGCTTCGTCCGAGGAGATGGGCGGGAATTCAGCGGTGATGCAGTGCATCCCGATATCGGCACACCAGCTGCCGAACGAACCCGGTGTCGCATAGCCTACGCTGGTCACCAATGGCAGCTCAAACGACTCTGCCAGCCATTTGCCAAGCGGCGTCTGCTGCGGATCTTCAATACAGGCCAGCGGATCGTGGAAAGATACGACCCACGCCGGGTGAATCTTGTGAATCAGCTGACATAACGCTTCCGTTTCGGGTTCTGAGCCGGGGTTATCGCCCGTAAGCAATACCACATCACGGCTTTCTGCCGAACTGTTCCAGCGGTAAACGGTTTCGCCTGCCTTCCAGTTCGCTGCCGGAAAATTGCGATTGAGATCGACGCCGTTGGCGTTGGCGCGCAGCCCCAACTGACAGCCGTCAGGGTTGACGGTCAGCACCACGTGATGACGGCGCAGATCCGGTGCGAGCGTGCGCAGGGCGCAGGAAAGCGTGACGATGGAAGAGTTTTCGTCGCCGTGGGTGCCGGCAATAATCAGTCCGCTGTTATGATCGGCGAGCGGCGCGGGGAACCAGATCAGCGGCGCGCCTAATATCGAACGACCATAGTGCTGCGTACCGGGTGGAAATGCGCCGCGCTGTTGGCGAGGACGGGTGGAAGACATACGTATCCTGCATAATTGTGTTGTTTCTGGCAGTGTTGTGCAAAACTCACCGGGAATCAAATAGTTTCATACAGACTGTTTCTGAAATCATTTCGCTGCTTCCTTCAATTTTTTGCCATAAGTCGTTTGCAATTCTTCCTGCTGAAACAAATAATTACCCGTCTAAGTTGGCTGGGTTTATTTGAACTGGGTTCATTTCAATAAAGGGGATCCCATGAAGTTTCCTGTTTCGTCTCTCTGTTTTGCGCTGGCGCTCGGTGGTACCGCGTCTTACTCATTCGCGGCGGATGTGCCGCAGGGAACCGTCCTGGCGCAGCAGCAGACGCTGGTTCGCCACATTAAAGATGAACCGGCTTCTCTGGATCCGGCGAAAGCGGTGGGGCTACCTGAAATCCAGGTGATCCGCGACCTGTTTGAGGGCCTGGTGAATCAGGACAGCAAGGGCAACATTGTGCCAGGCGTGGCGACCAAATGGCAGTCCAACGATAACCGCATCTGGACGTTTACGCTGCGCGACAACGCAAAATGGTCCGATGGTACACCCGTGACGGCTCAGGACTTTGTCTACAGCTGGCAGCGTCTGGTCAATCCGAAGACAACTTCGCCATTTGCCTGGTTTGCGGCACTGGCGGGGATTACAAACGCCCAGAATATTATCGATGGCAAAGCAACGCCGGATAAGCTCGGCGTGACGGCAGTGGATGCGAAAACGCTGCGCGTGCAGCTTGATAAACCACTGCCTTGGTTCGTAAACCTGACGGCCAACTTCTCTCTCTATCCGGTGCAAAAAGCCAACGTTGAAAGCGATCCTAACTGGACGCGTCCTGGCAAGCTGATTGGCAACGGCGCGTACGTGCTGAAAGACCGCGTGGTGAATGAAAAGCTGGTGGTCGTCCCGAATACAAACTACTGGGATAACGCCAAAACCGTGATCAAGCAGGTCACCTTTGTGCCGATCAACCAGGAGTCAAATGCCACCAAACGCTACCTGGCGGGCGATATTGATATCACTGAATCTTTCCCAAAAAATCAGTATCAGCAGCTGCTGAAAAACATTCCTGGCCAGGTCTATACGCCGCCGCAGCTCGGCACCTATTACTATGCGTTTAACACTCAGAAAGGCCCAACCGCCGATGCCCGCGTGCGTCTGGCGCTGAGCATGACCATCGACCGTCGCATCATGGCGGAAAAGGTACTGGGCACCGGCGAGAAACCGGCCTGGCGTTTTACGCCGGACGTGACGGCAGGCTTTACGCCGCAGCCTTCTGCGGAAGAGAAAATGAGCCAGGCGGAACTTAATGCTCAGGCGAAGATGCTGTTATCCGCAGCGGGCTACGGTCCGAACCGACCGCTCAAGCTGACGCTGCTCTATAACACCTCTGAAAACCACCAGAAAATTGCCATTGCGGTGGCATCAATGTGGAAGAAAAACCTGGGTGTGGACGTGAAGCTGCAAAATCAGGAGTGGAAAACGTACATCGACAGCCGTAATACCGGCAATTTCGATGTGATCCGCGCTTCCTGGGTTGGCGACTACAACGAGCCATCAACCTTCCTGTCGCTGCTGACCTCCACGCACAGTGGCAATATTTCGCGCTTCAACGATCCGGCCTATGACAAAGTGATTAACCAGGCAACGCTGGAAACCACCGAGAAAGCGCGTAATGTTGACTATAACGAAGCCGAAAAAATCATTGCCGCACAGGCACCGATTGCGCCGATTTATCAGTACACCAACGGTCGATTAATCAAGCCGTGGCTGAAAGGTTATCCGATCGATAACCCGGAAGACGTGGCCTACAGCCGTACGATGTACATCATTAAGCACTGATCGTTCCCGCAGTAAAAACCTGGCCTCGCATGCCGGGTTTTTTTATGGCTAAGACCACGCCATAAATGTGGATAAGGTCGTATTTGCGGGCTAAGCTTAGTTGATATCCTTTATCAGGAGGGGATATGTTGACGCATTCAGAAGCTAAACGATGGGCTACTCTGATGTTGAAATCCGCGCTCTGTGACGGGATGCAGGCCGAGGAAATTTTCCGGCAGGTGCATCTGGTTTGCGACAAGCACGGCAAAGAGTGCCTTGAAGAGTTAATAGAGGAAATTCTGGTGGAGGCCGGGCGTATTGGTCCTCAGCACAGCGCCGGGGAGTATAAGCACCACTAACGTCCTCTGAGCATAAAACCGCCTGCGGGCGGTTTTTGTGTTTTATGCGGCAAGCACCCGGTTTCGTCCGTCATTTTTGGCCTGATACAGCGCCTTGTCTACGCGTTTGAATATTTCATCAATGGTTTCTCCTGACTGGTGTCTGTTCACGCCTGCTTTTTTTGCACGGTCGTGTGTAACGCCGTTGCCGGAGTATGCTTTGCGCTTTCAATCTGGGCTAATAATTGCGGAATCTCCTTTGCGGGGAGCGCCCTGGCAAAGAGGAACCCTTGCAAATTTTCTTTTGATTGGTCTTGTGCATCACATTTTTATCGACACGCTGAAACCTGTCGCACAAAACACCCTCATCGACTTAAGTATTGCTTAAGCATCTTATAGCACCAATAAAATGAAGTCCGTCATTACTGCTTTGCTGTGAGATAATCTGTTGCTATTAGGCAATAAAACGGTGTTTTTTGGTGTGAATAACTGCCTGGTCGGCGAATTGTCGGATAAATAAAGTTCTAAACTCAAACTCACCGTGTTTAACCGTGAATATCAATTTCTCATAGTGATCGGATTGAAATAGCCAGGCCAGCTGCTATAACCAGATCACCCCTCCGAGGATCTCTGTGAGCCTGATTATGCTAAGAAATATGAGTGTCAGAACTTTCATATTGATGTTTTTACTGGTGGTTGTCTTTATTGTCGATATTTTAGCAGTGATATTTTCCGCCAATACTGCCGTCCTGATTATGCTTAATATCAGCTGGCTGCTAGCGCTCTCCTTATTATGGTTATATATGACAAAATATCTGGTGACGCCCATTAATGCGGTTAAGCGCAGCATTGATGAAGTGGTCTCCGGAAATATTTCAGTGCATATCCCTGAATTTGGTAATAACTGTGCAGGACGTTTAATTCCCGGTATTAATAGTTTGTCGAGCAATATTTCCACGCTGGTATCGGAAATTCGCTCATCGTCGCAAACGGCAATGACGCTTTCCGAACAGCTGGCGAATCGCAGCGCGGAACTGTCGGTGAAGACGGAGCAGCAGTCGGCCACGCTAATGCAGACGGCCTCCAGCATGGAAGAGATTGCTGCCAGCACCAAAAATAATGCTGAGAATACTCGTCTTGCCAGCGGCCGTGCGGGAGAAGCCACGCTCTGTGCCCGGAAAGGAGGCGAGCTGATGGGCGATGTGGCAACCAACATGCAGTCCATTACCGACTGCGCCCGCCAGATGACCGAGATTATCACTATGATCGACGGCATTGCCTTCCAGACCAATATCCTGGCGCTGAACGCGGCGGTTGAAGCGGCAAGGGCAGGCGATCATGGGAAAGGGTTCTCGGTGGTGGCAGGCGAGGTGCGTAATCTTGCTCATCGTAGCGCCGAAGCGGCGAAAAATATCAAAACCCTGATTAGCGTCACCAGCGATAATGTGACTCAGGGGGCGAATATTGTTGCCGAGGCGGAGAAAAATATGCAGGAGATTGTCTCAGGATCGGGCCTGCTGAGCAGTCTGATGGAGCAGATCTCTTGTTCCACGCTGCAGCAGGAAAAAGGCATCGAACAGATAACCCTGGCGCTTTCAGAGCTTGAGAAAGTCACGCAAAGTAACGTCGCCGTGGTGGAGGAGCTGGCCGGTTCGTCTGATGTGCTTAAACATCAGGTGGTGGAATTACAAACCAGAACGCGTAATTTCCGCCTGGGAAATGAGGCACCCGCACAGGCTGTGGTACCCACGCCTTCAAAGCCAGCAGCGGTAGCGGTTTCCGGTGGTGAGCAAAATTACTGGCACTCTTTTTAATTCTCTCCTGGAGCGATAAAACGGGCCTGCATTCTGCGGGCCCGTTTTATTATATCCGGATGCCGAAATTATCCTTATTCACGATTTGACGATTGCATACGGTTTGTGCCTGCCAGATAATTCTGCTTTCATGAATAAATTCAGTGCGATGGAGGGCGTGCATATTGTTAATTACGTTCGCCGGGCTAGACTTCATTGCATAAGACCCGATAAGTGGAGGCGCTGTGGAAGCCATTAAGGGAGCTGAAGTGAACGTACCTGACGCGGTGTTTGCCTGGATGCTGGACGGAAAGGGCGGCGTCATCCCGATGACGGATGAGCGGGTTATCAATAAAGACAACCCCTGCTGGCTGCATCTCAACTATACCCACCCTGAAAGCGCACAATGGCTGGAGACCACGCCGCTGCTGCCAAACAGCGTGCGCGATGCGCTGGCGGGCGACAGTTTGCGCCCACGCGTCACACGCGTTGGGGAAGGAACGTTAATTACCCTGCGTTGTATCAACGGCAGCACCGATGAACGTCCGGATCAGTTGGTCGCAATGCGGCTGTACATGGACGAGCGCCTGATTGTGTCGACCCGACAGCGCAAAGTGCTGGCGCTCGATGATGTGGTAAAAGATCTGGAAGAGGGTACAGGCCCGACGGACTGCGGCGGGTGGCTGGTGGACGTTTGTGATGCGTTGACCGATCACGCCAGTGAGTTTATTGAGGAGCTGCACGATAAGATTATCGATCTCGAAGACAATCTGCTGGATCAGCAGGTGCCACCCCGCGGTTTCCTGGCACTGCTTCGCAAACAGCTGATCGTCATGCGCCGCTATATGGCGCCGCAGCGTGATGTGTACGCGCGGCTGTCCAGCGAGCGTTTTCCCTGGATGAGCGACGATCATCGCCGGAGGATGCAGGATATTGCCGACAGGCTGGGGCGAGGACTGGATGAGATTGACGCCTGTATCGCCCGTACCGGCGTGATGGCCGATGAAATTGCGCAGGTCATGCAGGAGTCTCTGGCCCGCAGAACCTACACCATGTCGCTGATGGCGATGGTCTTTTTGCCGAGCACGTTCCTGACGGGCCTGTTTGGCGTCAACTTAGGCGGTATTCCCGGCGGCGGCTGGCAGTTTGGTTTTTCATTGTTTTGCATTGGCTTAGTGGTGCTGATCGGCGGTGTTACCTGGTGGTTACATCGAAGTAAATGGTTGTAAGAAATCAGTTTTATGACCGGTAATGCGCCGAAAACGCGGTTTAATTTGAGCGAAGTCAATAAACGGACTACCCATTCAGGGCAATATCTTTCCCGCAGGTGAATGCAACGTCAAGCGATGGGCGTTGCGCTCCATATTGTCTTACTTCCTTTTTTGAATTACTGCATAGCACAATTGATTCGTACGACGCCGACTTAGATAAGTCGGCTTTTTTTTGCTTTTTGCCCGGCGACGCTATGCTTGCCTGGCCTACAATTCGGCCCACACCGAAGGCCGGGTAAGGTTTAGCCGCTATCTGGCAGCCCAAATTGCGATAACCTTTTTTGCCTCTCGCGCCAGACCTTCTACCCTTAAGGGATGTTCAACGTCCAGGAGGTCATTATGAACTGGCGACTCAGCGATCCGACACCCACCGATCCTGTTCCCGTACCGGACCCGAACCCTCGTCCTCAGCCCATACCTGAGCCACCGATTGATCCCGATCCGCATCCGATTATCGATCCGCCGCCGCATTACTGAGCGGCAGGCACAAAAAAGCCCTCAGGCGAGGGCTTTAAGCAGGATTCAGTGGCTTATTTGATTTCGACGATGTCGAGTCGGTTGGCAAGCACGTCGGACTCGTCATCTTCCGGCTGCCAGCCTGCAGGCTGTAGTGGGATCTCTTCGCGATCGAAGGCCAGATCGCCACCGTCTACCACTTCTGCACCGTGCGTCAGGCCCTTGAAATCGAACATTTCGGTATCGCACAGGTGAGAAGGCACCACGTTCTGCATCGCGCTGAACATAGTTTCGATACGCCCCGGATAGCGCTTATCCCAGTCGCGCAGCATGTCGCCAATCACCTGACGCTGCAGGTTTGGCTGCGAACCGCACAGGTTGCATGGAATGATCGGATAGGCTTTTGCTTCGGCAAAGCGTTCAATATCTTTCTCACGGCAGTAGGCCAGAGGGCGAATCACGATGTGCTTCCCGTCATCGCTCATCAGCTTCGGCGGCATACCCTTCATTTTCCCGCCGTAGAACATATTCAGGAACAGGGTTTGCAGGATGTCGTCGCGGTGATGGCCCAGCGCAATTTTTGTCGCGCCAAGCTCAGTGGCAGTGCGGTAGAGAATACCGCGACGCAGGCGAGAGCACAGGGAACAGGTGGTTTTCCCTTCAGGGATCTTCTCTTTTACGATGCCGTAGGTGTTCTCTTCAACGATTTTGTACTCAACGCCAAGCGTGTCGAGATAAGCCGGCAGAATATGCTCAGGGAACCCTGGCTGCTTCTGGTCGAGGTTGACCGCCACCAGGCTGAAATTCACCGGTGCGCTCTGCTGCAGGTTACGCAGAATTTCCAGCATGGTGTAGCTGTCTTTGCCGCCGGACAGGCAGACCATAATGCGATCGCCTTCTTCAATCATATTGAAATCGGCAATGGCTTCGCCCACGTTACGACGCAGACGCTTTTGCAATTTGTTCAGGTTATAAATTTCTTTCTTACTAACTTCTTGATTTTGCGACATGTAATGATGGCTCTGGTCGAAGGTAAAGGACAGCCTGCGTCAGGAGCACTGACGAACATCAGGGTTCATAGGGAGTGTAGCATCACTCTACGGCTGTCCTGTCGATAGTCTGGCGTGTATGGTACGGATTACAGCGCCGAAAGCCAGCGTGATTTCTGTCGCAGCGCATTTACTTGCCGGGTTTTTGGCTTTCGCTGAGCGGCATCAGCAGTTCCTTCAGTAGCGCATAGCGCTCGGCTGGCGTCAGGTAAAACGGTCCCAGGTATGGCATATCTTTCGGCTCTTTCAGCCAATGGCTTTTCAGGTTACGTAACCAGCTGTGGACGTTGTTCATGATTTCATCTCCTGTGGTGATGAAATCATTGTGGTTGATGAAAACCGGAAGAAAAACGGATGGCATAAAAATTAGACTTCCGTATTTATGGTATGAATGACGCAGGACAACGGACAGATGACGTAGGGAATACGCTGTCTGTATCGCTCAAAAGGTTAAAATACGTAAATAAGAAGCACGAAGTGAAAAAAAGGATTGAGCCATCACGGTATCCTTTGCATTTGTCCGAATGAAGAGAATCTGATGTCCTTATTAAAAAGCATGCTGTTTTTTCTTGTTGTATCGTGCGGCTCGCTGATCACGCTGCTCTGTTTATGGCTCGATATGTCCGTCTGGCATGACGACTTATCCGAAGTTTCAGCGACCGAAGTTGTGCAGGAAATAACCCTTCTTGCGATTGTGATGATTCATTTTGTTCTGGCAAAACGTTTTAACGCTTTCCGGCTTTGTAACATTCTGGTCGGTGGTTTCTTTCTGACGATGTTAATTCGTGAACTTGATGCTGTCTTTGATGTTATCGCTCATGGCAGCTGGGTGTGGTTTGCTCTTGGTGCAGCTTTCATCGCACTGTGGTATCCGTTGAAAAAATGGCCAGAAACGTTGCGTGAATTAAATATGTATACCCGTACGCCTTATTATGGCGTGATGATCAGTGGGTTAATCGCCATTCTGGTCTTCTCAAGGCTTTTTGGCATGAACGTTCTGTGGAGCGCAGTATTGCAGGATGGCTACGCCAGAGTTGTAAAAAACGCAGTAGAGGAAGGCAGCGAAATGTTCGGCTACATGCTGTGCCTGGCGGCCTCTGCGGGGTACGCCTGTTACGTGCGCGCTGTGAGCATAAAAAAAGCCGCCTGAGCGGGCGGGTTTTCATCACCATACAAAGCAGAATCAGAACGGGTAATCCCGTTCTAAAACCACACCATAATATACCTGATTTGCCACGAATATCATTTTTCTGGCGCCGCGTACTGTTAATAAATCTCCGTTTTCTCTCAACAGAAATGAAAAGCCCGGGCATCTGTCCGGGCTTTTTTTAGTTATTTCTGAACCAGCTTACGGAATCAATCGCTGGTGGATTTCTCCGCTTTACCTGCCATTTGCGCGAGGAAGTCATAGCGTTTTTGCAGATCCGCCGTGGCGTCTTTCCACAGTTGCTCAGCAACTTCCGGCTGCTGGGCATTCAGGCGGCGGAAACGCTGCTCTTTCATCAGCGTATCGGCCAGCGCATCTGACGGTGGACGTGAATCCAGCGCCAGCGGCAGCTTGCCTTCGTCGGCACGACGCGGATCGAAGCGATACAGCGGCCAGAAGCCTGTTGCGGTCAGCTGACGCATCTGGTCATGGCTCAGGGCCAGATCGTAGCCATGCTCCTCACAAGGGCTGTAGGCAATGATCAGCGATGGTCCCGGATAGGCTTCTGCCTCCTGAATCGCTTTCACCGTCTGGTTGAGCTGTGCGCCCAGCGAAATCTGCGCAACGTAGACATGACCGTACATCATCATGCTGACGCCCAGATCTTTGCGTGCCTTACGCTTGCCGTGTTCACCAAATTTGGTGACGGCACCGAGTGGAGTCGCTTTCGAAGCCTGCCCGCCGGTGTTGGAGTAGCACTGGGTATCAAGTACCAGAATATTGACGTTTTCCGTCAGGCTCAGCACGTGATCGAGCCCGCCAAAGCCGATGTCGTAGGCCCAGCCGTCGCCGCCAATCAACCAGATGGATTTTTCCACCAGCGCGTCGGCGTCGGTCAGCAGCTCTGCCGCACCTTCTTCGTTCTGCAAATGCTGACGCAAAGCGGCTACCTGTTCGCGACGCACTTCCGGCGTGGCTTCCGCGTGCAGCGCTTCGTTGAGCTCAGCAGGGAGCTTGTCGGAGAACGTTTGCAGCAGACGCATTACGCGGCTGCGGTGCTGGTCGACCGACAGGCGGAAGCCCAGACCAAACTCGGCGTTATCTTCGAACAGCGAGTTCGCCCAGGCCGGACCGCGGCCGTTGAGGTCGGTGGTGTACGGCGTGGAGGGCAGGTTACCGCCGTAGATAGACGAACAGCCGGTGGCGTTGGCAATCATCATTCTGTCGCCGTAGAGCTGAGTCAGCAGCTTGATATACGGCGTTTCGCCGCAGCCGGAGCAGGCACCGGAGTACTCGAACAGCGGCGTAATCAGCTGTGAAGTACGAATATCGATTCGTTCCAGCTTCGTGCGGTCGATTTCCGGCAGGGCGAGGAAGAAGTCGTAATTGACTTTCTCTTCTTCGACGTGCTCCAGGCGTGACATCATATTGATGGCTTTGATATCCGGATCCTGACGGTCCTTCGCCGGGCAGACTTCCACACACAGATTACAGCCGGTGCAGTCTTCCGGGGCGACCTGCAGCACATACTTCTGGCCGCGCATATCACGGGATTTCACATCCAGCGAGTGCAGGCTGGCCGGGGCGTTTTCCATCTCTTCAGGCGAAACCACTTTGGCGCGAATGGCCGAGTGTGGGCAGGCGGCGACGCAGTGGTTACATTGCGTGCAGAGATCTTCTTTCCAGATTGGGATCTCTTCGGCGATGTTGCGTTTCTCCCAGCGGGTTGTGCCGACAGGCCAGGTGCCGTCCGGCGGCAGCGCAGAAACGGGCAGGGCATCGCCAAGTCCGGCCAGCATGGCGGCGGTGACGGTTTTGACGAAGTCCGGTGCAGCGTCCGACACAACCGGCGGGCGCATCGGGCTGCTGTCGTCGACGGGCTGTAGCGGCACTTCCGCCAGCAGCTCGCGGGCCATCGCAAGGGCCTGCCAGTTACGTTCGACCAGCTCCTGACCTTTGCTGCTGTAGCTTTTGGCAATCGCGCCCTGCAGTTCAATCAGCGCGCTGTCGCCCGGTAAAATTTGCGTCAGCTGGAAGAATGCCATCTGCATCACGGTGTTAATACGCGCCGCAAGGCCACATTCACGGGCAATTTTGGCTGCGTTCACTACATAGAAGCGAGCCTGTTTTTGATTCAGCACGGCCTGCACTTCCTGTGGAAGACGCGACCACACCTCATCGGCACTGTATGGCGTATTTAGCAGGAAAATTCCGCCGGGCTTCAGACGCTCGACCATCTGATATTTGTCGATAAACTGTAACTGGTGGCAGCCGACAAAATCCGCCTGCGAAACCAGATAGGCTGAGCGCACCGGCTGTTCAGAGACGCGAAGATGCGAGACGGTCAGTCCACCGGCCTTTTTCGAGTCATAGACGAAATAGCCCTGGGCGTACCACGGCGTGGAGTTACCGATAATCTTGATGTTGTTCTTGGTAGCGGAAACGCTGCCGTCGCTGCCGAGCCCGTAAAACAGCGCTTCCAGCTTCGCGGTGGAGGGCAACGTGTTTTCCGGCAGGGCCAGCGACAGGTTGGTCACGTCATCGTAAATACCAACGGTGAAGCGTGATTTTGGCTTGCTGGTGCTGAGCTCATTGAAAATTGCCAGCACGCACTCAGGGCCAAACTCTTTCGAGGAGAGGCCATAGCGGCCGCCAATCACCCGCGGCAGCGTTTCGCGTTCACCACTGTTAAAAGCTTCCGCCAGCGCGGTCATCACATCCAGATACAGCGGCTCGGCGTGCGCGCCAGGCTCTTTGGTACGATCCAGCACGGCAACGGTTTTTACGCTATCCGGCAGTTCGGCCAGCAGATGTTTAGCCGAGAACGGGCGATACAGGCGCACTTTCAGCACGCCGACTTTTTCGCCTCGGGTCAGCAGTTCATCCACCACTTCTTCACACGTGCCGATTGCGGAACCCATCAGTACGATGACGCGCTCAGCCTGCGGATGGCCGTAATATTCAAACGGTTTGTACTGACGGCCCGTGGCGCTGGCGAAGTCATTCATCGCCTGTTCAACGTGCTCGTACACCGCGTTGTACCACGGGTTAGTGGCTTCGCGGGACTGGAAGTAAGTGTCCGGGTTAGCGGAGGTGCCGCGAATAACCGGATGCTCCGGGTTCAGCGCGCGTTCACGGTGCGCGTCGATTTCTGCCTGTGGCATCAGGTTGAGGATCGTGTCATCCGCCAGCGGAACAATTTTGTTGATCTCGTGGGACGTGCGGAAGCCATCAAAGAAATGAATGAACGGCACGCGGCTTTTCAGCGTCGCGATCGTTGAGATCAGCGCAAAATCCTGCGCTTCCTGAACGTTTGCCGCGCTGAGCATTGCGCAGCCTGTCTGGCGTACGGCCATGACGTCGGAATGATCGCCAAAAATCGACAGCGCGTGTGTGGCAACGGTGCGCGCGGCGACGTGCAGTACAAACGGCGTCAGCTGACCGGCCAGTTTGTACAGCGTCGGGATCATTAACAGCAAGCCCTGCGAGGAGGTAAAGGAAGTGGAGAGGGCACCCGTTTGCAGCGCACCGTGCACGGCGGCTATCGCGCCTGCCTCAGACTGCATTTCCACGACTCGCGGAACGTCGCCCCAGACGTTCTTAAGGCCGTTTCCCGCCCAGGCATCGGCCTGTTCCGCCATCGTCGAGCTTGGCGTGATCGGGTAGATGGCGATAACTTCACTGGTGCGAAACGCCACCGACGCGCAAGCGCCATTACCGTCAGTTGTAATCATGTGACACCCTTACATTGCGCAAGAAAAAGGGACCCGCGATAACCTCGGCGAGTCCTGTAATTATTGTTCTATTATAGGACTGCCGTGTAACTCATTGAAGTTGTGAAACCTTCCTGGGCACTATCGGACAAATGGGGCGCATTTGGGGCAAAATGTTTTCAAGCTTTTCATTCACTAAGGCAACCTGCTCCCTTTCCCCGATCCACTTTGAGTATACCTCGTAAACCATCTTTGCGTTTTCATGCCCCATCTGGCTGGCGATGAGAGCTGCTTATGGTTGAGGAAGCAGTGCTATTCGTGATATCGGCACAGCAAAGTCAAATGTGATGGAGATTGGAGCATTTGACGCTGACCGGGACTCATCACTTCAAATACTTCGCCATGGAGGTTGTTTGAAAGGTCAAACAGCCCCCTCGATACGAACGTATTCATCAAGATAGTCTTGCCGGTAGTGTGCGATTGTTTGGGCGGTATTCTGAAATACAATGACGAAGATGTAGGGGAAACGAAAAAATCGATCGGGGTTTAACAGGTAGCAGGAAGTCCTGGTCTGAATTCGGAAGGCTGGACAGTAGAAATCCCGCAGGCTATCAACGGAAACTGTCTGTGTTCTGCAGAGATTAGCGCCGACGACAGTGGCTCGCTGGCTGTTTCCACTTTCAAGCGCTGCTTTGCAGTTGAGTCTTAGATGATTGTTGCTGGCGAGCCAACGAACATACCCCGGTGAGTGCTGAACAGATTTACATCTGGATATGCCAGGTGATCGTACATGGAATCAGCAGAAGTAAAGAAAACGATTGAAGCACCAATACAGGAGACATCTTCGTGAAGAAGCTGTTGACCGCCGTGCAGGAACGTATCGCGGTTGGCCGTTACTGGGCAGGAAGTCTCTCTGATGTGGCACCTGAATTTACTACTGTTTATCGGGATTGTTAGATGTACCGATCCAAACTTGAACCAGACTGAGCAGCATCAAACCAATAAATGCAGCAATGACCGTTGTTAATATTAAGGATGTCATAGCATCACCTTTTCTGTTGAGAGTGATTTTTTAGACAATCTGCACCAGTCTAAGTTCATAACTTTCTGAACAGAAATTTTGTTCGAGTCATAACGAACAACAAAAAATGATGCTGGGCAGGGTAACAATAATTTTTATCTTATTATTTTTGTATATGATTTATCCGATAAAATGGGGGAGTTATAGTTGTGATTAAACCCAGGTTTTAACATGATACGGAAGATAAACATTTTAGAGATATCATAAATGTTTTTTGGCAGCATCCCGGATCTCCTGTGAAGTCAGCTCTCTGTCTGATGCTACGTAAACAATGCCATGATCACCCGTCAGCGAAGGAAAACCGGCAGACATTATCTGGAGATGTGTCTCTTCACCGTTTGGATACTCCTTACGGATAGATGTAATGCCCTTAAGAACGGTAATGACCTTGCAAGGTTCAGCATTAAAAAAAACGATTACCTTTTTCATATGCCACCCTGGAGTTGTTGATTTTTTTCATGGATATAAAATCCCTGCAAAAGGAGACTCGATAGTTTGTTAACAACAAACCCGGAGCAACTATGTATTATTTCTTAAAATATCATTTTTGCTGAATTGATGGCTGTTATCAAACGTCATTGTCGATTTACAGAAAATACACTTTGCGCCAAATGGATTTTTCTCGGACACATCAAAAATTGACGTTCGGTATTGAGAGCCATGACAGCATGGACATCTGAAATGAATGTTTATAGTAATATTATTTACCTCGTTAATGATTTTTAGTTGGAGCCAGTAGCAGAAAAGCCTTGCATTTTCGTTTTTTTGCAAGTCGTTGCCATAAAGGCAAGCAAGAATGTGATTTAACGTGTATGGTGGCAGTCCCTTAAACCAGGAGATGCCTATGTCTGGACGTAAAAACACACAAACCCGTCGTAATCACTTAGTAAAATGCCCTTGCCCTAACTGTTCAAAAGATTCTGAGCATAGCTTTAGCCGTGTTCAAAAAGGGTCTCAGCTTGTCTGCCCTTACTGTAGTACTTTATTCAAGTCAGCAAAGTGATTTAAAAGAAAAGCACCTGTCAGGGGATAAGATCACTTAATTTTTCTTGAATATTTCCATAAGGTAACTGAAATTGACAGTGACTAACCCGGCAAAGTAAATGAAGTGATGCTTTTGGAGGTCGTCAGGCCTCTTAACTTTATTTTTATATGCCGTTAGCTTCTGTTTTCAAGCTGTTCATGCAGTAAATCTGATCTTCATTATATCAGTCAGCATTTTCATGTAAAATCTAAAATATACTGGCCGATTTGTCCGAAAAATCCGGGCGCTACAGGTTTGGGGACTGTCTACTCAGGAATAATCCATCATCGTTGTCGCAGCCCCACAAATGTTTATTTGTCGCAAAGTATTACGCTGGCAGCAGCAGGACCCTTGTCACCACTATGAATCGCGAATTCAACCTTCTGGCCTTCAAAGAGCGTTTTGAAGTTATCACCCTGAAGAGCTGAAAAATGTACAAACACATCTTTGCTCCCATCAAGCGGGGAGATAAAACCAAAACCTTTGCCTTCGTTAAACCACTTAACCAGGCCTTTAATTCTTGTGGACATACTGACTCCTGTTGACCATTTTAAAAATGTAGTATTGATTATAAACGTATAATATTAAACTTATGGACTCAAAAGGAGGGGATATCAGCGATAGCGCCTGGTTATGAGGATTGCTCTGTAAAATGTTTTTACGTTCGTCTGTGTGTTGATTTGACTCATTCATTAATGCACGGTGAGTATTAATTAGCAAATTTTATTTTAGCCATCCGGGCTTCCTGAGGAGAATTCAAATGGACAGAAACATCAGCTTACCGCCTGTTTGTGACAATAATATTTTTATTGCGGACCTGACGTTGTATCGTCCCTGCGGCTATGCAGGCGAGGTCTTCTTGGCGAATTTGGGCCTGAATAACGTTCAAACATGGTAAATTTCTAAACGGTCAGACTGAAACCAGAGGTCCCCATTTATACTTTTGCGCCCCTGGTATTCCTTTTAACAACGAGCAGGTCAATCCCTTGGGCGATAAATTGCTAGAATTTGTTTCAAAAAGGCAAAATGCGTGCCTCGTCTCTCGACGTCACGTCGCTTGCTGCCTATTATGAACAGGTTTTGCGAACCGTATTTGACAGGGGAATAAAGAGAATGCGAGCAGCTTTTTGGGTAGGATGCGCGGCACTTTTGCTGTCGGCATGCAGCAGTGAACCCGTACAGCAGGCCACGGCGGCGCATGTCACGCCAGGTATGCGGGCGGCGATGTCTGACTCAGGGCAGGCCAACTGCGCGATGATTGGCGGCGCATTATCCGTTGCCCGTCAGCTGGATGGCTCTGCCATCGGTATGTGCGCACTTCCCAATGGCAAGCGATGCAGCGAGCAGTCTCTTGCCACCGGGTCCTGTGGTAACTATTGACGTTAGTTCACCAGATCGGCGAGCTTATACACCAGCGAATCATGGGACGTTGCAAGGGTCAGCTGGTTTTCCGTGAGGTCAACCTGTACACCGTCGTGCAGCATAGCGCCGACCAGTGCGTCCAGCTGATTCAGCTGCGCATCCGTGCAGAGCATGCGCGTCATCGCCAGGTTTTTCACCTTCAGCTCGCCGTCTGACAGCTTTCCTTCGCCGGTAAAGCGGTTGCACATATTCCCTGAAATGTGCATTTTCTCACCGAAGCTCAGCTCCAGCGGTTTTGCCGGGCTGACATTGTTGCCGTTTACGCTTTCAAGCACAAAGCGATGGTGTTGAAGCTGTTCCGGCTGCGTGGTCACCTTGCTGGTGGAGACACAGCCTGCCAGGAGAGTTGCCGCCACCAGGGCGAGCGTCAGTTTCATACTGCTCATCAAATATTCACCAAATAAATAATACCAACACAGCATGACACTGTAGTGCCGGGCTGAAGAGTGGGGATTATCCGAAAGTGCTCCCCGAAAACGGGGAGCAGAAAAGGTTAAACGAGGGCGTTCGGGCTGGTTTCGCCATTATCGATTTGGCGCAGGTTTTCCAGCGTGGTTTCGGAAATGCTGGTCAGCGCCTCGGCGGTGAGGAAGGCCTGATGCCCGGTAAACAGCACGTTATGGCAGGCCGACAGGCGACGGAAGACGTCATCCTGAATCACGTCGTTGGACTTATCTTCGAAGAACAGATCGCGCTCGTTTTCATATACGTCCATTCCCAGCGCGCCGATTTTCTGGGTTTTTAGCGCTTCAATCGCTGCCTGAGAATCAATCAGACCGCCACGGCTGGTGTTGATCACCATGACGCCGTCCTTCATCTGACTGAATGCGGCATGGTCCAGCAGGTGATAGTTTTCCGGCGTCAGCGGGCAATGCAGAGAGATAATGTCTGACCGGGAGAACAGCGTCGGCAGGTCGACATATTCCACACCCAGCTCCAGAGCCGCTTCGCTTGGGTACGGGTCGAAGGCCAGTAGCTTCATGCCGAAGCCTTTCAGAATACGCAACGTCGCCACGCCGATTTTCCCGGTGCCGATGACGCCCGCGGTTTTACCGTGCATAGTAAAACCGCACAGGCCTTCCAGGGAGAAGTTTGCATCACGGGTGCGTTGATAAGCCCGGTGAATACGACGGTTCAGCGACATCATCAGACCAATCGCATGTTCGGCTACCGCTTCAGGTGAATACGCAGGCACACGAACCACGCGCAGGCCCAGCTCTTTAGCCGCATCCAGATCGACGTTGTTAAACCCGGCGCAGCGCAGAGCGATGTACTTAACACCATGGTTTTTTAACTCTTCCAGAACCGGGCGGCTGCCGTCGTCGTTAACGAAAATACAGACGGCATCACAGCCATGAGCGGTTTTGGCTGTTTTTTCGCTTAGCAGGAAGTCAAAAAATTCAAGTTCAAAGCCAAATGCATCATTAACATCTTGCAGATACTTTTTATCGTACTGCTTTGTGCTGTAAACTGCGATTTTCATAAGACTTTTCTCCAGTGATATTAACGTCACGGTAGCATATTTAAAATAATCATACAAATTTTAAAAATTAGTTTAATTAGCAGGTTATATCAGAGAGTGTAGAGCATATTGTGCAGATGTTTTAGGGATCCTCAGGAAGAGGCAAAGTCCTGCATCTATGCTTAAACCTGACGGTGACTTTAACGACTGGGCTAAACATGCCACAATACGGGCCAATTCGGCTTTTACTTACAACAAATCAGGATGTTAACCGCCCATGAAGGGTACCTGGAAAGCCGCGATCGCGCTACTGTTGCTTCTTATTCTCCTGCCGCTCACGTTGCTGCTGACGTTGACGCACTGGGTGCCGACCCTTGCGGGTATCTGGCTTCCGGCGGGAACGCGAATCGCCATCGATCACAGCCCGCGCTTAACCCGAAACTCTGTGCGCTTGCCTGAGCTGCGCTATCTGGTGGGCGACTGCCAGCTGGCGGAAGTCACCAACGTTGAACTTTCTCATCCCAGCCGCTGGCGACTGCACGTCGGTGCGCTTGATATCAATTCGGCCTGCCTGAGCAAAATCCCGGAAAGTACGCCCGCTCCCGGCGCGCCGCGCAGCCTTGCCGAGTGGCAATCCATGCTGCCGAACAGCTGGCTGACCATCGACCAGCTGCGTCTTTCGCCGTGGGAAAAATGGCAGGGCAAACTGGCTGTATCGTTAACCCCGGCAAAACAGGAGCTCAGCTATGACGGTGAAGCGGTACATCTTCAGGCCAGCCTGAAAGGGCAACAGCTCACCGTAAGTCGTCTCGAAGCACGGGTGCAGGATGACAAACCGCCGATAAAACTGGTTGGGGAATTCACCATGCCGCTGGTGCCGGATGGGCTGCCTGTGAACGGCCACGTGGTGACGACTTTCCTGCTCCCCGATCCGGCGGATCTGGTCGATGCTGAACTGGAGTGGCGAGAGAATCAGGGGCAACTGGTGGTGACGGCGCGCGATAACTCAGATCCATTGCTGGATTTGCCATGGGAGCTGACCCGTGAGCGGTTGACCATCAGTGACGGGCGCTGGAACTGGCCGTGGCAGGAAGGTTTACCGCTGAGCGGCAGAGTCGGGCTGAAGGTGGATAACTGGCAGCAGGGCATCGACAAAATGCAGATCGCCGGGCGAATGAACGTGCTGACGCAGGGCGCCGCAGGGAAAGGCAACGCCGTACTGACGATCGGCCCGGGCACGCTCAGCATGGATAACAGTGCGATGCCGTTACAGCTGACCGGTGAAGCCAAATACGACGATCTGGTGCTGTATGCCATTTTACCGGCGCAGCTGAGCGGCCCATTAACCGACCCGCTGTTGAGCTTCGCGCCTGGCGCACTGCTGCGCTCGCGCGGGCGAGTGATTGATTCCCTGAATATCGATGAGATCCGATGGCCGCTTGCCGGTGTGCACGTCAGCAGCCAGGGCGTGGACGGGCGTTTGCAGGCCATTCTGCGTGCTCATGAGCAGGAGATGGGCGATTTTGTGCTGCACCTCGATGGCCAGGCGGAAAACTTCCTGCCGGACAAAGGCAGCTGGCGCTGGCGATACTGGGGCGACGGACACTTTACGCCGATGCAGGCGAAATGGGACGTGAAGGGCGACGGCGAGTGGCGCGACAGCGCGATTGTGCTCAACAGCCTGTCGACCGGGTTCGATAAACTTCAGTACGGCACGATGACCGTCAGCCAGCCGCGGCTGGTGCTGGATCAACCCATTCACTGGATCCGCGATGAACAGCATCCGTCGCTGAGCGGGGCGCTGTCGCTGGACGCAGGTCCGACGCATTTCAGCGGCGGCAGCGTGCTTCCGCCGTCGACCCTGAAATTCAGCGTGGACGGGCGCGATCCGACATGGTTCCAGTTCAAAGGCGATTTGCATGCCGAAGCGATTGGCCCGGTCCGGGTTAACGGCCGCTGGGACGGCATACGCCTGCGTGGCGAAGCCTGGTGGCCAAAACAGTCGCTGACGGTCTTCCAGCCACTGGTGCCGCCGGACTTAAAAATGAATCTCCGGGACGGTTCGCTGTACGCCCAGGTCGCGTTTTCGGCGGCGGCAGGGCAAGGCTTTGAGGCGGGTGGCCACGGCGTGCTGAAAGGCGGCAGCGCCTGGATGCCGGATAACCAAATCAACGGCGTCGATTTTGTGCTGCCGTTCCGCTTCAGTGAAGGCGTCTGGCAGCTTGGAACGCGTGGCCCTGTGTCGCTGCGCATTGGTGAAATCGTCAACCAGATCACCGCACACAATTTTTCTGCCGATTTGCAGGGTAGCTATCCCTGGAGCGAAAGCGCTCCGCTGCTGCTGAGCGACGTTACCGTTGATCTGCTTGGCGGGAAACTGTCTATGCTGCAGCTGCGCATGCCGCAGCACGACCCGGCGCTGCTGCGCGTGCAGAATATCTCCACCAGCGAACTTATCAGCGCCGTAAATCCAAAGCAGTTCACCATGTCCGGGCCGGTCAGCGGGGCGATGCCGCTGTGGCTCGACAACGACAAATGGATAATCAAAGACGGCTGGCTGACCAACCCCGGCACGATGACCTTGCGTATCGACAAAGACACCGCCGATGCGGTGGTTAAGGACAACATGGCCGCCGGAGCGGCGATTAACTGGCTGCGCTATATGGAAATTTCCCGGTCATGGACAAAAATCAATCTTGATAATCTCGGGAAGCTGACCCTGCAGGCCACGGTATCCGGCACCAGTCGGGCCGACGGAAAAACCGGCAAGGTCAATTTAAACTATACCCATGAAGAGAACGTGTTCGATCTCTGGCGCAGCTTGCGCTTTGGCGACAATCTTCAGGCATGGCTTGAGCAAAACGCGGCCCTTCCGGACCCGCGTTGCCAGGCAGGCAAGGACTGTAAGGAGCAACAATGAAAGCGATAACCGCCATGCTGAGCGGAGTGATGGTTTTAAGCCTCAGCGGCTGTACGCCACGGATAGAGGTGGCCGCTCCGAAGGAGCCCATTACCATCAACATGAACGTCAAAATCGAGCATGAAATCCATATTAAAGTGGATAAAGACGTTGAAAACCTGCTGAAATCCCGCAGCGATCTGTTCTGAGGCCGCTATGAAAAAAAGCATATTAATGGCTGTGTTTAGCCTTGGGTTGCTCAGCCAGAGCGTGCAGGCGCTAACGCTGGATGAAGCGCGGGCGCAGGGGCGCGTGGGGGAAACGCTGAGTGGTTACCTGGCGCCACGCGAGCAGGATAAAGAGACCCTGGCTCTGGTGAAGAAAATTAACGATGCCCGCAGCGAAAGCTATCAGCAGCTGGCGGACAGCAATAATCTGCCGGTGGATGAAGTGGCGAAGATGGCCGGGCAAAAGCTCGTCTCCCGGGCGCAATCCGGCGAATATGTGAAGGGTATTAACGGCAAGTGGCTACGCAAGTGACGTCCTGCCGGATCGCGCTGACGCTTATCCGGCCTACGGTATGGTTACGGTTTTGTAGGTCAGGTAAGCGAAGCGCCACCTGACGATAGTTAGCGGTAGCGCTTACGGTATTCTCCCGGCGATACGCCAAAGCGCTGGCGAAATGCGGTGGAGAAATGGCTGTGATCGGTAAATCCCCAGCTAAAGCCAATTCCGGCCAGTTTTTCATCATCTGACGCGTGGCGCAGCGCTCTGGCGCAGAGGTCGAGCCGACGGTTTTTGATGTACTGCGCCACCACCAGTCCTTTATCCGCAAACATTCTGTACAGGCTTCTCACCGACATACCGGCTTCATTTGCCAGCCATTCCGGACGCAACGTTTCGGCCTGAATATGGTCATCAATCATCTGAACGACCTTCTCAAACTGCCTGTCGCGGCGCGATGGCTGCACGTCCTGTTGCTGTAAAACCGGGCGCAACAGGCAGACAATCGCTTCCAGGGCCGCTTCACTTTCCGTGCCGGACAGGTCGCGATTGCTCATGCTTTCCTGCAACAGGCGATGGCTCATCTGTACCATCGGCAGATTTTTACCCAGCCTCTGTACGCAGTGCGCCTCGCCGACGCGCAGCTGCTGTTCCAGCAAAATTCGGGGCAGCAACAGCGAGATCTGCCGCGACGGTTGCTGCCAGACCATGGAGCAGGGGCGTGAGGCGTCCACCAGTGTGATGTCGCCCGGCAGGATCACCGTCTGCCTGTCGTGTTGTTCAATAATGGCCTGACCTTCCAGCTGAAAAACGGTGTAAAACCAGCTGTCATTGTGGTCCTTGATCTCGTTCTGAGTGCGGTAAAGATTGACGTTGGCGGTGGTAACGGTGCTGAGCTTAAGGGCGCGGGTATAGCCGGTTTCGAGGTGACCAGAGAATTCGCCGTCCAGCGGGCGAGCAGCAAAATTGCCGCACTCCTGGTTAATCTGGGCCAGCCATTGCTGGAACTGCTCGGTGCCGGAAATTTGCGCCATATCTGCCTCAGTCGTTGAAGTGCTACCACATTGTTGCATTTATGTTGCGTAAACAAGGATGCCCTGATGACTATACGAAAGAACTATCACCCACGACAGACGCGTGAATGACTATTGTCACCGTTTGCGAGGGCTGTCACAGGCGACAAAGCGAATGACAGAGAGACAAAAACAGAATCTGCGTCCGGCTTCTACACTGGATAAAACCGTGAAGGGTAATAAGGAGCTGATATGTCTGATTCACAGGTCGCACTGCTTGAGAGCGTGCAACACTTCCTGGCGCGCCAGCACGGGAACTACATCGACGGGGCGCAGCAGGCGTCACGTAGCGACAAGAGACTGACGGTCTGGGATCCGGCGACGGGCAATGCCATCGCCACAACCGCGGATGCCAACAGCGCAGACGTGGACGCAGCCGTTATGTCAGCCTGGCGCGCATTCGTCGACCGCCGCTGGGCGGGGCGTATGCCTGCCGAACGCGAGCGTATTTTGCTGCGCTTCGCTGATTTAGTGGAAAAGCACGCCGAAGAACTGGCCCAGCTGGAAACGCTGGAGCAGGGCAAATCCATCAATATCTCCCGTGCGTTTGAAGTGGCCTGTACCCTGAACTGGATGCGCTATACCGCCGGGCTTGCTACCAAAATTACCGGGCAGACGCTGGACGTTTCCATTCCGATGCCTGCGGGCGCACGTTATCAGGCGTGGACGCGTAAAGAGCCGGTTGGTGTGGTCGCAGGCATTGTGCCGTGGAACTTCCCGCTAATGATTGGCATGTGGAAAGTGATGCCTGCGCTGGCAGCGGGCTGTTCGATAGTCATCAAACCTTCAGAAACTACACCGCTGACGCTGCTGCGCGTGGCCGAACTGGCAAGCGAAGCAGGCGTACCGGAAGGCGTGTTCAACGTTGTGACAGGAAGCGGGGTGGAATGCGGCGCGGCGCTGACGTCGCACCCGCACGTCGCCAAAGTGAGTTTTACCGGCTCCACGCAAACGGGCAAACAGATTGCCCGTACCGCTGCCGACAGGCTGACGCGCGTCACGCTGGAGCTGGGCGGTAAAAACCCGGCGATTGTACTGAAAGACGCCGATCCGCAATGGGTTATCGAAGGTCTGATGATGGGGAGTTTCCTCAACCAGGGTCAGGTCTGCGCGGCCAGCTCCCGCATCTATATTGAAGCGCCGCTGTTCGATACGCTGGTGACGGGATTTGAGCAGGCGGTGAAATCGCTTAGCGTCGGGCCGGGGATGTCTGAAAGCGCACAGATTAACCCTCTGGCATCACGTGCGCACTGCGATAAGGTCGCGGCTTTCCTGCACGAAGCAGAGCAGAACAAAGCGGAGTTAATTAGCGGTAACGCAGGGCCTGGCGGCCAGGGGTATTATGTACGCCCGACGTTAGTCGTGAATCCGGATGCGCGTCTGCGTCTGACGCGTGAGGAAGTATTTGGCCCGGTCGTCAATCTGGTACGCGTGGCCAACGGTGACGAAGCCCTGCGGCTGGCGAATGAAACCGAATACGGTCTTACCGCCAGCGTCTGGACGCAGAACCTTTCTCAGGCGCTGAGCTACAGCGATCGCCTGCAGGCGGGGACGGTGTGGGTGAACAGCCATACGCTTATCGATCCGAACCTGCCCTTCGGCGGCATGAAGCAGTCCGGTACAGGGCGCGATTTCGGCCCGGACTGGCTGGACGGCTGGTGCGAAACAAAATCGGTTTGTGTGCGTTATTGAGAGTCATGCAATGTGCCGGACGGCCCTGCGTGAATGCCCTGGTGTAACGTCAGCAGGTTTTTGTAGGCCGGATAAGCGCCAGCGCCATCCGGCACTCTCATGTTCGGCGCTCAGTGTGCCGCCAGCTCGTAAAAGAAAGCAGGATTCGACTGGATCACGGCCAGCACCTTCGCCGCCAGCCCCGTTGGATTACGCCTTCTGGATTCCCAGCTTTTGATGGTATCGACGCTGGTGCCCAATGCGGCGGCCATTTCGCTCTGGGAAACGTTCAGCTGCTCGCGAATCGCTTTCACATCGGCGATTTCATAGCGGGTCACGCGCCCGGCGGCTTTCTTGCCTTCTTTGATTTCGACCGCTTCTTCCAGCGATGCCTTTAGTTCGTTAAAAAAAGTCATCTCATACCTCATCTTTTAACTTTCTGGTCAGTCTCTTCAGTTCGGCTTTCTCGACGTTTGTCAGGGTATCTTTTACGTTTTTTGGGTAAGCCAGCACAAACCAGATAATCTCTGCTGTTGCTACGAAGTAGATAACCCTTGCGCCGCCGCTTTTGCCCTGAACGCCCGTTGCCAGGCGAATTTTCCGCAACCCACCAGTGTTCTGAATAACATCGCCCCGGTTCGGAAACTGGATGAGCTCCCTTTGCAGCTCCCTCAGTTCATCGTCTGTGGCAATGGCTTTAATCTGGCGGGTAAATAAAGCCGTCTCTATAAACTCAATAGCATGATGCTCATTCACAGGCACGTTCTCCGTGTGCAGGTACATAGTACACTTCAGTGGGTACTATGTACACCCTTTAAAATGATTGATTGTGGCGACGGGAGAAGCGTAAACCTGAAGTTGAGGCGTTTCAGTTATACGTGATGATTCTGCGTAGCCGCTCGTAAATAAGCGGTTTTCATCCACAGTGCCTGCTGATAACGTGAACGCTCTGACAATGGGAAAGACTATTAAGAGGACGTGAAATGGAACACAAGCATATTGGGTCAGTGGTTCTGGATGAAATGGCGATTTCCCATGGCGTAGAGAAAGTGGCCGCTCAGCTGAATAAGAATTTTGACCATGCGGTGGTTGTCACCGTTGTGCCGGGCGGCATGCTCTTTACGGCAGACCTGGTACGGAAGCTGACCTTTGACATCAATATGGATTACATCTCTTGCCCCCATACGCCGGGCGACAGGAATAACAGTTCAACCATTGTCTATCACCAGAATAGCGATATTAACGGCAAGGACGTGATCCTGGTGGATGATGCCATTGAATCCGGCGGAACCATGCGTCGTCTGGTTGAGCACCTGAAAACGCATTATTCGCCGCGATCGGTCTCTGTCGCAATCTTGTTTGTTAAACCCGGGCGAGTGGCGATTGATGCGCAGCAATACTATGCGCTGGAGATGGACAATGACGATCTGCTTATCGGTTTTGGCATGCCGTGGGAGAACAAATACCGCAATCTCCCTTACGTCGCGAAATTAAAATCCTGATGGAAAAGAGTGCAGGACGGTTGCTACCCTTTTGCCGTTCATTACGATAATTGGAGCTCTTGTTTTCCCATAAACTTCGCTTACAGCATGAGCCCCCGGTCAGACCGGGGGAGAACCGCCTCATTACACCAGCTTCGTTCTGAGCCAGCGAGGGGCCTTGAGATCTGCGGCAAACATCCATACCAGTTCACACAACAATCCCTTCAGCGTTTTTTCGGTTTCCGGCGACAGTGTCTGGTCACTCAATAGCTGCGTCAGCGACTGGCAATAGTCACATAGCGCTTCGGCATCTGGTTCAAACTCTGTCTTGCTTTCAGGCAGCGTATCCACGACAAAACGGCTAAGTAAATGATCGGGGATGGGTTCGCCGAGAGTAGGGCGAAGCAGGGTGAGACAGGCGCCGAGGCGGTCGAGCAGCGCGGTCTGGTAGGGGACGTCGTTACTCTCCATCAGCGCCAGGGCAAAACGGTCGCAGTAGTCGGCCAGATCGGTAAAGTCTGTGGTGGCGCTGAAGGGAATGGTCAGGAGATCGTGATCGGGATCAGTTGTCATAGCTAAAACTCCGGTGTGTAGTTTTTAAATCCACCACTGGAGAGGTCAATCTCACGGGTGGCGGAACCGAGCGGGGTTGACCTTACCGGCCACACTGGACACCGGCGCGTCTTGCGACGCCCCCGCCCGGCTCGCCATTGTAGCGTAGCCGTGTGCCCGACACAAAACTCGTGTCGTTGTAGTGTGGATTTCAGGAGGTCAATCCCGGCATCTGTTTTGCAAATGCGAAAATAAAAATACAGGGCAAGGATTATTTAGACAAGCGCTATTCCCGGAAGCAACCTCTCATTATTAAATGCAAGCGAAGCGGGCCTGTTACATATTTGGAATTAATCAGCAGCTTTAATGCTATAAATGATGGTTATAAAAATAGAACTAACGTATTTTGTGATGAACAACCTGAAAAATATTGATTTTTGTTTCTTAAATGGCGTACTTTGCATTATTCGACATAAGGTTTAACTGGCTTCATATCTGTTCTGGGTATCAGGAAGGTTTTTATCAGGAGGCGGCATGAGTAACTACATCATTTTCATCAAGGATAATGAAACTAAGGTTATCTTAGCAGAACTGGTAACGCGTGACGTGTCCGGTAAACTGAAAAGAAATGGTTTTACCAGATATCCTTATGCCATTGAAGCAGATGATCAAAAGAAGGCCATTCAGAAGCTGAATAAACAGGGTAGCGAACATCTGGAAGATCTGGCTCAGTTCTCAGGTAACATATTTTTCTACTGTGCCGTGCTGGTCATCGGTGTCGCGGTGGCGTTTTTATTATCAATATGAATCGGGTACCTCATGAAATGCAGGCATGATGGGCTTGCTTCATATTCAGAGGAAATGGAAGAATTCAGACTATAATCAGAGCGAATGAAAAAAGATGTGTTTATTTGAAGTCTTTTATGTACACCCCAAAATTTATTATTTGACGAGGTGTTTGTTTACCTGATTTTTGTTTCGGAAAGGCAGGGAGCTTTACCTCCAAAGCATTTAAGCAGAAACAAACAGGGCGTCGTTACGCATCAGAATAATGCCATTATTAGCTATCTCCAGGCCAATAACATCCTCGCCATTAAGCTCGACCGCGCCGTTTCCGCTGTAGGGAAAGAGGCTGACGACGATGTTGCCACATCTGATCCCCAACGGTCTGAGCAGCACGCACCTTGAAACGCCGGAGCTTCGCTACGAGGCCATCACGTGGAAATATACGGAAGGGAATATCCTTTATCGGGATGCATGGAACGACCGCTGCTGCGCATGAAAAAGGGCCTTTCGGCCCTGGTAAGAATATGTTTTGCCGGAGGGCGGCGTAAACGCCTTATCTGCCTACAAGCCCGCATCGTGTGCGGATCCTGTAGGCCTGATAAGCGAAGCGCCATCAGGCATTTGAAGCCCACGCGGGTTACTTTTTCTTCTCACCCAACGTCGGCGTCTCATCGAAGAAGTTCCACGGCTTCAGCAGCGCGTGAACCCATTCGGTCGGCATAATTGGCCACTCTTCGGCGCGGGCGACGTGCGTTGTGCCGGTGGTTATCCACACCACATCGTCCTGATTATCCAGCGACTCGTTATCCTTGCTGTACTGGCCAAGGCCTGTGTCGTGGATCGAACGGTTCGGGTATTTGCCTTCCGGATAGCGTTCATCCGCCTTGTAGCGCGTCACCCACAGTTGCTTATCCATAAAGCTCAGACGGTGATAAATCCACTCGTCCGGGGCAAATTTCGCGCCGGTCGCCACCGGGTGCGTGCCGCCTGCATACGGGATAATCTGGTAAGAAACCGGGTTCCCCATGCGGTTCTCTTTGCTGGTGTTGCTCAGCAGACGAATGGTGCCCGGGTCGAACTTCTGCGCCGCCTCCTGTTCGGTGCCGATGTCGTGCTGATCAATCTGCATCGTACTGGTGCGCGGGCCGCCCGCGGTGTTTGGCTTCACGTCAGGATCCATCGCCACCAGCTTGTTGTTTTCACCATCCACGTCCAGATCGAGACGGAAGTTATAGATGTGCTGGTGCGTGGTGCCAACAATATTGTGGTCGATAAGCGTGCCGTATCTGGTGTCGTCTTTCGCGCTCGGATCGTGCATGGTTTTTGCCAGCACGCCTTTCACTGCTTCAATCCCCGTCGCGCCCGCATCAATGCCAATCACGCCGTTGTCATGGAATACCCAGTCGAAGATATAATCGTAGTTGCCGACGGTGCTGATCCAGCGCACAACCAGCTCGCGGCGCTCGGTGCTGACGTTCGGCTGGCCCATTTCCTGATGCTTATACTCCGGCCCGGCGTAGCGTTCGAATACGGCGATGGCGTGCGGGATATCCATCGGCTTCCCGCTGTAATCGGCGATGGTTTCATCCAGCAGGACGGCGTTCGTCGGCGCATCTTTGCCGCGGGCGATGGAGGAGGTCAGGGTGCCCATCCCGTAGTCGCCGGAATCCAGATAGGCCTTGAAGTACCAGCCCACGTCCGGATCGCCGTACGGTACGATCATGCCGCCGAGTGAGCCTTCATACATCACTTTACGTCTGGTGCCGTTGTCGTTGTACGTCACCGTCGACAGAATCGGCCCGACGCGGGAATCCAGGCGCACGTGGAAATCCCAGTTTTGCCAGTGGATCATGTCACCGGTGATGGTGTAGTTTTTGCCTTCCGGCTCAATGATATCCAGCGGTTTTATCTTCGGCGCCACGCGGTCACGACCGTCGTACGGGCGCGGGGTCATCGGCACCGGGATCACCGGGCCTTCTTCAATCTTGATGATTTTCTTCTGTTCTAAATCCACCACTGCCACCAGGTTCTCAATCGGGTGAGCCCAGTAGTTGCCGTCGCCGGTGTCGAGATAGCTCACCACCTTCAGCAGGCGAGCTTCCTGCTTCAGGCCGTCCTTGCCGTCAAAATAGCCAACGGTCAGCGGCGTGGTGACCACTTTAGTCGTGTCCGTTATGCCATGCTTCTTCAGCACATCGGCAAATTCTTTACTGGCGTTAATCACGTTTTGTACGGTGGCGAAATCGTCCAGCAGTACCATGCCGTGGGCGTCTTTAACTGGCTCCCAGTGCAGGACTTTTTTGCTTTGCAGATCGACCTGGCTCTCAATAATGTGTTTACCGTCGAGCATGGTGACGTTCGCCAGCCGCGGCTCGTCAACGGCTTTGTCGTGCAGCACGAAGTCCCAGACTTTGTTTTTCTCAGGCTCGGCCAGCGCAATCTGAGTGAAGCGGGTGTTGGGCTTGTAGTCCGGCGAGGCTTTAACAATCTCCACCGCTTCCTTGATTTCCTTAGCGGTCAGCGCATTCAGCGGATGTGGCTTTTTCTCGACCTGGAAAGTCTGATCCAGCCCGGACTGGAACACATCGTTGATGAACGTATCTGAAATCCAGGCTTTCTTATCCTTCATTACCACCGGCACCTGAAGCGTCAGAGTTTTGCCGTTGACGATGGCCGTTTTGGCCCCTGGCTTGACCTTCACGTACGCGCCGTCTTTGGCGATGGTGAACATCCGGGCGTAATCATCCCACTGCACGTCGGCGCCGAAATCCTGCAGCGTTTTGTCCATCGGGAGCATATGGGCTTCGCCGCCGTGGGCGAAGACGGGTGTTTGCCAACTGCACATCAGGGCAACGGCCATAGCCAGCGCCGTTTTGCGGGCGGAAATCGTCATCGTTAGCCTCGTCTTATTATCAGTATATTGGTGTTGTGTTGAGTTGCGACATGCTCACCCTAGCAGCGGGCAGGTGCACGGTGTTTGTCTGCACCTGCCAGCCGTTTTGTCAGATTTGCCAGGTTGGTGAATTTGAGGGGGATGCTATGCAGGCCGGGCAAACAACGTGCCACCCGGCAACGATGTGGATGATTGCCGGGTAGCGCGCGTTATCCGTTAGAAATCGCCGTGCTGACGCGCGACCAGCGTCAGAATGGAGTAGAGCGCCACGGGCTGATGGTGCTGGTTAAACACCTCAACGGCCCATTCCACCACGCCGGTTGCCTTGTCTTCGGCAGTTTTCTGGCGTTTAACGGTTTTGCGCTTCACGGTCAGCCGCACCTGCAGCGTGTCGCCGGGTTTTACCGGTTCGATAAAGCGCAGGTTCTCCATACCGTAGTTAGCGATCACCGGGCCGACGCCCGCATCCACAAACAGGCCCGCTGCGGCAGAAATCACAAAGTAGCCGTGCACAACGCGCTCACCGAACATGGATTCCGCTGCGCCGATTTTGTCCATGTGAGCGTAGAAGTGATCGCCGCTCAGGCAGGCGAAGTTGACGATGTCCGCTTCGGTCATCGTGCGACGGGCAGTCAGCAGGCTGTCGCCCGGCTGCAGCTCTTCGAAGTATTTGCGGAACGGGTGAACGCGGTCTTCCTGCACCTTTGCGCCGCGCACCCACTGTTTACCGATGCTGGCGAGCATCGTTGGGCTCCCCTGAACGGCGGTACGCTGCAGGTAATGTTTCACTGCACGCAGACCACCCAGCTCTTCACCACCGCCCGCGCGACCGGGGCCACCGTGCAACAGCTGTGGTAACGGAGAACCGTGCCCGGTGGACTCTTTCGACGACTCTTCATTGAGGATCTGAATACGGCCGTGCGCACGCGCTGCGCCCAGAATAAACTCGCGGGCGATATCGCCGTCGGCGGTCACCAGCGTGCCTGCAAGGCTGCCTTGTCCGGCACGCGCCAGCGCCAGGCTCTGCTCGCGGGTCTGATACGGCATCAGCGTCGCCACCGGGCCAAACGCCTCAATGGCGTGAACGGCAGGGCTTTCCTCCGGCTGCGGGCAGAACAGCAGCGTTGGCGGGAAGAACGCGCCCGCGGCATGCAGATCGGCCTTGCCGCCGAGGCGAATTTCACAGCCTGCTGCCACTAACGCATCCACTTTTTGCTGTACGTCGGCACGCTGTTCAGCATTCACCAGTGAACCCATTTTCACGCCTTCCACCTCCGGATCGCCGACTTTCACGCCCTGCAAACGGGCAATCAGCGCTTCGCTTACCGCTTCAGTCTGCGACTGCGGCACGATAATACGGCGAATGGCGGTACATTTCTGACCCGCCTTGGCGGTCATCTCGCGCACCACTTCGCGGATAAACAGTGCAAACTCCGGCTGCTCCGGCGTGACGTCTTCGCCCAGCACACAGCAGTTCAGGGAGTCTGCTTCCATGGTGAACGGAATCGAGTTTTTGACGATGTTCGGGTGAATGCGCAGCGACTGTCCGGTTTGCGCTGAGCCGGTAAAGGTCACCACGTCCTGGAAATCCAGCTGGTCCAGAAGATCGCCCGCACCGCCGCAAATCAGGCTGATGGCGCCGTCCGGCACCAGGCCGCTGTCGACGATGGCTTTTACCATTGCCTGGGTGACCTGCGCGCTGGCGGTGGCCGGTTTGATGATGGCGGGCATTCCGGCAAGCCAGGTGGGGGCCAGTTTTTCCAGCATCCCCCAGCAGGGGAAGTTAAAGGCGTTGATATGAACGGCCACGCCGGATTTTGCCGTCAGCACGTGACGGGCCGCGAAGCCGCCGTTTTTTGATAAGGGAATCAGCTCATCTTCCGGCCACAAAACGTCGTCCGGCAGCTCGCGTGCGCCGAGGCCCGCGTAGGTAAACAGGGTGCCGATCCCGCCTTCGATATCCACCCAGCTATCGGCGCGGGTTGCGCCGGTCTGTGCGGAGAGGGCATAGAACACCTCTTTCTGCTCCAGCAAATGTTTCGCCACCGCTTTTAGCATCGCGGCGCGTTCCACAAAGGTCATTTTGCCGAGCGCATTGCCGCCATGTTCGATGGCATAGCGGCGCGCCTGTGCCATATCCAGACCTTCGCTGGTAACGGAAAACAGCGCTTCGCCCGTAATGGCGTGGTGAATGGCGCGTTCGCGGCCCCGGCCAGACTGCCAGCTGCCGGATAAGAAACTGGTTAACTGCTGCATCTTGCTTCTCCGTAAAATGTTACGTCATATCGCTATACATAGTTTTATGATGAATCATAAAAATCAATCCTGAATTTAATAATTTATTAACAGTGCGATCTTTGTCTATGATCGGTGTTTTGTTAAGTTATTGTTATTTATGTGGTGTGTGATTTACTCTGCGATGGTGCTCACAGAATGCACAAAGCGTTCTTGGGGTTTTAGTTAACCATTATGTAACTTCCCATAAACGATATGATTCGCATTAATGCTAAATGTGAATCAAATGGGAATCATAAAGGTGACAATGTGACTGAAGAACAACGCTTTGAAGCGAAGATCGCCGAAGAGACGGCCATCGAGCCGCAGGACTGGATGCCCGAGGCGTACCGTAAAACGCTGATCCGCCAGATTGGTCAGCACGCCCACTCCGAAATTGTCGGCATGCTGCCGGAAGGCAACTGGATCACCCGCGCACCCAGCCTGCGCCGCAAAGCGATCCTGCTCGCTAAAGTGCAGGACGAAGCGGGGCACGGCCTCTATCTCTACAGCGCCGCTGAAACCCTCGGCTGCGCCCGCGAAGACATCTACCAGAAGATGCTAGATGGCCGCATGAAGTACTCCTCCATTTTTAACTACCCGACGCTGAGCTGGGCCGACATCGGCGTGATCGGCTGGCTGGTGGACGGCGCAGCCATCGTGAACCAGGTGGCGCTGTGTCGCACTTCCTACGGTCCGTATGCCCGCGCGATGGTGAAAATCTGTAAGGAAGAGAGCTTCCATCAGCGCCAGGGCTTTGAGGCCTGCATGGCGCTGGCGAACGGCAGCCAGGAACAGCGTGCCATGTTGCAGGACGCCATCAACCGCTTCTGGTGGCCTGCGCTGATGATGTTTGGGCCGAATGACGACAGTTCACCGAACAGCGCCCAGAGCCTGGCCTGGAAGATCAAGCGTTTTGGTAACGACGAACTGCGCCAGCGCTTTGTCGACAACACCGTTCCGCAGGTGGAAATGCTCGGCATGACCGTGCCGGATAAAGATCTGACGCAGGATGAAACCACCGGTCAGTATCGCTTTGGCGAGATCGACTGGCAGGAATTTAACGAAGTGATTAACGGGCGTGGCGTGTGCAACCACGAGCGTCTGGCCGCCAAGCGTAAAGCCTGGGAAGAGGGCGCCTGGGTGCGGGAAGCCGCGCTGGCGCATGCCAAAAAACAGCAGGCCCGCAACGCGGCATAAGGAGAAAAATAATGAGCAATGTCTACTGGCCTTTATATGAAGTGTTCGTTCGCAGCAAACAGGGATTATCCCACCGTCACGTGGGCAGCCTGCACGCCGCCGACGATCGCATGGCGCTGGAAAACGCCCGTGATGCTTACACCCGCCGCAGCGAAGGCTGCTCCATCTGGGTGGTGAAGGCGAGCGAGATCGTGGCCTCGCAGCCGGAAGATCGCGGTGAGTTCTTCGATCCGGCGGAGAGCAAAATCTACCGTCACCCGACGTTCTACACCCTGCCTGACGGCATCGAGCATATGTGAGGCGGGGCATGATGAATCACGATCCTGTATCCACCTACGCGCTGCGTCTCGGTGACAACTGCCTGGTGCTGGCCCAGCGTCTTTCTGCCTGGTGCGGCCATGCGCCGGAGCTGGAAATCGATCTGGCCCTCGCTAACATCGGTCTCGATCTGCTGGGTCAGTCACGCAATTTCCTCAGCTATGCCGCCGAACGTCAGGGCAATGGCGACGAAGACACATTGGCCTTCAATCGCGATGAGCGCCAGTTCCTCAATGTGCTGCTGGTGGAGCAGCCGAACGGCAACTTTGCCGACACGCTGGCCCGCCAGCTGTTTATGGATGCCTGGCACGTGGCGCTGTTCAGCCGACTGGTCGCCAGCAAAGACGCGCAAATAGCCGCCATCGCAGCCAAAGCCATCAAAGAAGCCCGCTATCACCTGCGCTTCAGCCGTGGCTGGGTTGAGCGTCTGGGCGGTGGTACTGAACTCTCCGCCCGGCGTATGCAGGCGGCCATCGACAACCTGTGGCGCTTTACCGCTGAACTGTTCCAGGCCGATGAGCTGGAGCTCGACCTGGTGGCTCAGGGCATCGCCGTTGATCCGCGCGAACTGCGTGATGAGTGGCAGGCGGAAATCACCAGCGCCCTGAACGCAGCTGAACTGATCGTGCCTGGCGAACAGGCTTATCGCACCGGCGGCAAGCAGGGTCTGCATACCGAACACCTCGGGCCGATGCTGGCAGAGATGCAGTATCTGCAGCGTTCGTATCCCGGTCAGCAGTGGTAAGGAGGAACTATGCAACGTCTTGCGGAAATTGCGTCAGCGGAAGTGCACCAGGTCTGGACGCTGCTGAGTCAGATCGCTGACCCGGAAGTGCCGGTGCTGACCATCACCGATTTAGGGATGGTGCGCAGCGTTGCGCAGCAGGGTGAAGGCTGGATAGTGGGCTTCACGCCGACCTATTCAGGCTGCCCGGCGACGGAACACCTGCTCGCTGAGATTCGCTCGGTGATGACCGCCCACGGCTTCACGCCGGTGCACATCGTGCTGCAACTTGATCCGCCGTGGACCACCGACTGGATGACGCCGGACGCCCGCGAGCGCCTGCGCCAGTACGGCATCAGCCCGCCGCAGGCCCACGCCTGTCATGCAGAAATGCCGAAAGACGTTGCCTGTCCGCGCTGCGGCAGCACCCACACCACGATGATCTCTGAATTCGGTTCCACGGCCTGTAAAGCGCTTTATCGCTGCGACAGCTGCCGGGAACCCTTTGATTACTTTAAATGTATCTGAGGTTGCCATGACGACGTTTCATTCGCTGACGGTGGCAAAAGTTGAACCGCAAACCCGCGATGCGGTGACCATCACTTTTGCGGTGCCGGAAGCTTTGCAGAGCGCCTACGCATTCCGTCCGGGCCAGCACCTGACCCTGAAAACACAGCTGGCGGGCGAAGAGCTGCGCCGCTGTTATTCCATCTGCCGCCGCGCCGTACCCGGTGAAATCAGCGTGGCGGTGAAGGCTATCGAAGGCGGGCGCTTCTCCCGCTATGCCCGTGACGAAATCAAAGCGGGCATGGCGCTGGAAGTGATGATCCCGCAGGGCAATTTTGGCTATCAGGCCCAACCGGAGCGCAACGGTCACTATCTGGCTATTGCCGCAGGTTCAGGTATTACGCCGATGCTGGCCATCGCCGAAACCACCTTACAGACCGAGCCGCAAAGCCAGTTCACGGTGATTTACGGTAACCGCAGCAGCCAGAGCATGATGTTCCGCCAGCTGCTGGCCGACCTGAAAGACAAATACCCGACGCGCCTGCAGCTGGTTTGTATTTTCAGCCAGGAAACGCTCGACAGCGCCTTACTGCACGGTCGTATCGACGGCGAAAAGCTGTACGCGCTGTCAAAAACGCTGCTCAACTTCAGCCAGTTTGACGAGGCCTTTATCTGTGGTCCGGCGGCAATGATGGACGACGCCGAAGCCGCGCTGGTTGAACTTGGTATGCCTGCGAAAGCGATTCACCTTGAGCGCTTTAACACGCCGGGCAGCGCCGTTCGCCATGCCTCCAGCGTGCAGGCTGACGGCCAGACGGTCACGATTCGCCAGGACGGACGCGACCGCGCGATCGTCCTTTCCGGCGAAGACGAAAGCATTCTCGACGCGGCGCTGCGCCAGGGCGCGGATCTGCCATATGCCTGCAAAGGCGGCGTCTGTGCGACCTGTAAATGTAAAGTGCTGCGCGGGGAAGTGTCGATGGCGACCAACTACAGCCTTGAACCGGACGAACTGGCGGCGGGCTATGTGCTGAGCTGCCAGGCGCTGCCGGTGACTGCCGACGTGATTGTCGATTTCGACGCCAAGGGGATGGCATGAGCGAATTAGTGAAAAGCCTGCATGAACGCGTACTGCTGCTGACGCTCAACCGTCCGCAGGCGCGTAATGCCCTGAATAATGCGCTGTTAACGCAGATTGCCGATGCGCTGGACGCTGCGCAGCAGGATAGTTCCATTGGCGCGGTGGTCATCACCGGCAACGAGCGGTGTTTCGCGGCGGGAGCAGATTTACAGGAAATGGCGGAAAAAGATCTGGCCGCCACGCTCAGCGATATTCGTCCACGGATCTGGGCACGTATTGATGCGTTCACCAAACCGCTGATTGCCGCAGTGAACGGCTACGCGCTGGGCGCGGGCTGCGAAATGGCCCTGCTGTGCGACGTGGTGGTGGCAGGCGACAACGCTTCGTTCGGCCTGCCGGAAATTACCCTCGGCATCATGCCGGGCGCAGGTGGTACGCAGCGGCTGATTCGCGCCGTCGGTAAATCGCTGGCGACGCAGATGGTGCTGACAGGCAAAGCCATTAATGCACAGCGCGCGCAGCAGGCCGGGCTGGTCAGTGAAGTACACCCGGCCGAATTAACCACGGAATACGCGCTGACGCTTGCCGCACAGATGGCGAAGCACTCCCCACTGGCGCTGCAGGCCGCGAAGCAGGCGCTGCGTCAGTCCCAGGAAGTGAGCCTCCGCGCCGGGCTGGCTCAGGAGCGCCAGCTGTTCACGCTGCTCAGCGCCACCGACGATCGCCGTGAAGGCATTGCCGCTTTTCTTGCCAAACGCCAACCCGACTTCAAAGGACGCTAATCATGGATGCTTTTATTCTCAGCCACGTTGAGCACGGTGTGATGACCCTGACCCTCAACCGTCCGGACAGGCTGAACAGCTTTAACGACGTTATGCACAAGCAGCTTGCAGAGTGCCTGACCCAGGCCGAACGCGACGACTCCATCCGCTGTTTGCTGATTACCGGCGCCGGGCGCGGCTTTTGCGCCGGGCAGGATCTGAACGATCGCAACGTCGACCCGAACGGCCCGGCTCCGGATCTGGGTTACTCCGTGGAAACTTTCTACAACCCGCTGGTAAAGCGCCTGGCAAAGCTACCTAAACCCATCATTTGTGCGGTAAACGGCGTGGCGGCGGGCGCGGGGGCCACGTTAGCGCTCGGCTGCGATATCGTGATTGCTGCGCGCTCAGCGAATTTCGTGATGGCCTTCAGCAAGCTCGGTCTCATTCCTGACTGCGGCGGTACGTGGCTGCTGCCACGCGTGGCGGGGCGTGCTCGTGCAATGGCGCTGGCGCTGCTGGGCGATAAACTGAGCGCCGAACAGGCTCAGCAATGGGGCATGATCTGGCAGGTGGTGGAAGACGCACAGTTGAGCGATACCGCCGGGCAGCTGGCGCGCCATCTGGCGACGCAGCCAACCTACGGCCTGGGTCTGATCAAGCAGGCGATTAACGCTGCCGAAACCAACTCGCTGGAAGCGCAGCTCGATCTCGAGCGCGACTACCAGCGCATGGCCGGGCGCAGTGCCGATTACCGTGAAGGCGTCAGCGCCTTTATGAATAAACGTCAGCCACAGTTCAGCGGGAAATGATCATGAGCCAGAACATCAGAACCGTGGCGGTGATTGGCAGCGGCACCATGGGCGCAGGCATTGCCGAAGTGGCGGCCATGGCGGGCCAGCAGGTGCTGCTGCATGACATCTCTGCCGAAGCCATGACCCGCGCGATTGCCGCGCTGCGCAGTCGTCTCGAAGCCCGTGTGGCAAAGGGCAAACTGAGCAAAGATGCCTGCGAACGCGGCCTGTCGCGGATTGCGCCAGTGACCGATATCGCCGCGCTTGCCGTTGCGGATTTAGTGATTGAAGCCGCGGCGGAAAACCTCGACATCAAAAAAGCCTTATTCGGCCAGCTCGGCGAAATTTGCCCGCCGCAAACGCTGCTGACCAGCAACACCTCTTCCATTTCCATCACCGCCATTGCATCAGGCGTGAAGCATCCGGAGCGCGTGGCGGGGCTGCATTTTTTCAACCCGGCCCCGGTCATGAAGTTAGTGGAAGTGGTGAGCGGCGTAGCGACCTCAGAAGAAGTGGTCACGCAACTGAGCCAGTGCGTACTGGCATGGGGTAAACAACCAGTACATTGTCAGTCCACGCCTGGGTTTATCGTCAACCGTGTGGCGCGGCCTTACTACGCCGAAGCCTGGCGTGCCCTGGAAGAACAGGTGGCAGCGCCGGAGGCGATTGATACCGCGCTGCGTGAAGCGGGTGGCTTCCCGATGGGCCCGCTGGCGTTGACCGATTTGATCGGCCAGGACGTTAACTTTGCGGTGACCTGTTCGGTGTTTAACGCCTTCTGGCAGGAGCGACGTTTCCTGCCGTCGCTGGTCCAGCAGGAGCTGGTGCTGGCGGGGCGCTTCGGCAAGAAATCCGGGCAGGGCATGTATACCTGGCCCCAGGGCGCCGCTGAAGTGGCGTATTACCCGACGGTGCCCGCGCATCGTCAGGCGGTAAATGCGCAAAAGGATCGTGACGTTGTCACGCTTGATGACGTGCTCCTGCTGGAAACCCGCGGCGAAACCGCTCAGGCCGCCGCGACGCGGTTGCATCGCCCTGTCGTAGTGATGGATCGCAGCGAAAGTGACGTGGCGGTGATTGCCGCTGCCGCCAGCAACCGCCTTGAAGAGACAGAGAAAGCGATTTACTGGCTCCAGCAGCAGGGCAAAAAAGTGCTGTTGATTGCCGACTACCCCGGCCTGCTGGTGTGGCGCACCGTGGCGATGCTGGTCAACGAGGCGCTGGATGCCCTGCAAAAAGGTGTCGCCAGCGAAGCGGATATCAACATCGCTATGCGTCTGGGCGTGAACTACCCGCGCGGGCCGCTGCAATGGGGCGAACTGCTTGGCTGGCAGCGTGTGCTTGAGCTGCTCGAAAACCTGCAACGCCACTACGGCGAAGAGCGCTATCGCCCTTGTTCCCTGCTGCGCCAGCGCGCGCTTCTGGAGAGTAGCTATGAGTCATAACGACGCCTGGCACAACGCCCGGGTGATGTACGAGAAAGATTCCTGCGCGCAGGCGCTGGGCATCGACATCATTGAGATGGATGAAGGGTTTGCGGTGCTGACGATGATCGTCACGCCGCAAATGCTTAACGGCCACCAGACCTGCCACGGCGGGCAGCTGTTTTCACTGGCGGATACGGCGTTTGCCTACGCCTGCAACAGCCAGGGGCTGGCGGCGGTGGCCTCGGCCTGCAATATCGACTTTCTGCGTCCGGGGTTTGCCGGGGACAAGCTCACCGCCACCGCGAGGGTGAAGCATCAGGGCAAGCTGACCGGCGTGTATGACATTGAGATCGTTAACCAACAACAAAAGACTGTCGCCCTGTTTCGCGGAAAATCTCACCGCATCGGCGGCGGTATAACAGGAGAGGCCTGATGCGTGACGCATTTATCTGTGACGGTGTTCGAACCCCGGTGGGGCGCTATGGTGGCGGTCTTTCAGGCGTGCGCGCCGATGATTTAGGTGCCGTGTCGCTGCGCGCGCTGCTGGAGCGAAATCCGCAGCTCGACGCGGAGCTTATCGATGATGTGATTTTCGGCTGCGCCAACCAGGCCGGGGAAGACAACCGTAACGTGGCACGCATGGCGTCGCTGCTGGCTGGTCTGCCGCAGACGGTGTCCGGCACCACCATCAACCGCCTGTGCGGTTCTGGTCTTGACGCAATCGGTTTTGCGGCCCGCGCCATTCGCTCTGGCGATGCCGATCTGCTGATTGCGGGTGGAGTAGAATCCATGTCCCGTGCACCGTTTGTGATGGGCAAGGCCACCGCGCCGTTCCAGCGTCAGGCGGAGATGTTCGACACCACCATCGGCTGGCGTTTTGTGAATCCGCTCATGCAGCAGCAATTTGGTACTGACAGCATGCCGGAAACGGCAGAGAATGTAGCCGAATTGTTAAAAATAAGCCGCGCCGATCAGGATGCCTTCGCGCTTCGTAGCCAGCAGCGCACGGCGGCAGCCCAGCAAAAGGGGATTCTGGCGCAGGAAATCGTGCCCGTCAGCGTGAAGGGCAAGAAGGGCGCGGTTACCGAAGTGACGCAGGATGAACATCCTCGTGCGGAAACCACGCTTGAGCAGCTTGCTTCGCTGAAAGCCCCATTCCGCGCGAACGGCGTGATCACTGCGGGTAATGCTTCCGGCGTCAACGACGGTGCCGCCGCGCTGATCATTGCCAGTGCTGAAATGGCGAAACAGCAAGGCTTAACGCCGCGTGCCCGCATTGTGGCAATGGCGACAGCGGGGGTTGAACCGCGCCTGATGGGCCTCGGCCCGGTGCCTGCCACCCGCAAAGTGCTGGAGCGTGCGGGCCTGAGCATTACCGACATGGACGTCATCGAGCTGAATGAGGCGTTTGCCGCTCAGGCGCTCGGCGTACTGCGGCAACTGGGGCTGCCGGACGATGCCCCGCATGTTAACCCGAACGGTGGCGCCATCGCCTTAGGCCATCCGTTGGGGATGAGCGGTGCCCGGCTGGCGCTGGCCGCCAGCAATGAACTGCACCGTCGCGGCGGGCGTTACGCCCTCTGCACGATGTGTATCGGTGTGGGTCAGGGCATTGCCATGATCCTGGAGCGCGTGTGAGCTGATTAACCTGCGAGTACCCTACAAAATGACAACAACAAAATTAGACCCAATCGAAACCGCGTCCGTTGATGAACTGCAGGCCCTGCAGACCGAACGCCTGAAGTGGACGCTGAATCATGCTTATAGCAATGTGCCCATGTACCGCCGCAAGTTTGATGAGGCGGGTGTACACCCTGACGATTTTAAAGAGCTGAGCGATATCCAGAAGTTCCCGTGCACCACTAAGCAGGATCTGCGCGATAATTATCCGTTCGACACTTTCGCCGTGCCAATGGAGCAGGTGGTGCGCATTCATGCCTCTTCCGGTACCACCGGTAAACCCACGGTTGTAGGCTATACCCAAAACGATATCGATACCTGGGCAAACATCGTGGCACGTTCCCTGCGTGCGGCTGGCGGTAGTGCGAAAGACAAAATTCACGTGGCGTACGGCTATGGTTTGTTTACGGGAGGGCTGGGCGCGCACTACGGTGCAGAACGTCTGGGTGCAACGGTGATCCCGATGTCCGGCGGCCAGACCGAGAAGCAGGCGCAGCTGATCCGCGACTTCAAACCCGACATGATCATGGTGACGCCCTCCTACTGCCTGAACCTGATTGAAGAGATGGAGCGCCAGATGGGCGGCGACGCCAGCTTATGTTCGCTGCGCGTCGGCGTGTTCGGTGCAGAGCCGTGGACACTGGCGATGCGCAAAGAGATTGAGCGCCGCCTCGGCATTACCGCGCTGGATATCTATGGCCTCTCCGAAGTCATGGGCCCGGGCGTGGCGATGGAGTGCCTCGAAACCGCCGACGGCCCGACCATCTGGGAAGATCATTTCTACCCGGAAATCGTCAACCCGAACGACGGCTCACCGCTGGCCGACGGCGAGCAGGGCGAACTACTGTTCACCACGCTGACCAAAGAAGCGCTGCCGGTGATTCGCTATCGTACCCGCGATCTGACGCGCCTGCTGCCGGGCACAGCCCGCACCATGCGCCGCATGGATCGTATCAGCGGGCGCAGCGATGACATGCTGATCATCCGCGGCGTGAACGTCTTCCCGTCGCAGCTGGAAGAGGAGATCGTCAAGTTTGAGCATCTGTCGCCGCACTACCAGCTGGAGGTGAACCGTCGCGGGCATCTTGATTCGCTCTCCGTTAAGGTGGAGCTGAAAGAGAGCAGCCTGACGCTGACCCACGAGCAGCGCTGCCAGGTATGTCATCAACTGCGCCACCGCATTAAGTCGATGGTGGGTATTTCCACCGACGTGACGATCGTCAACTGTGGCAGCATTCCACGTTCTGAAGGCAAGGCTTGCCGCGTATTTGACCTGCGTAAAGTGGCGGCGAACGGGTAAATCTGCATTATTTGCCGGGCGGCACGTTGTTTGCCCGGCCTGGAACATCTCGTAGGCCGGCTAAGCGCAGCGCCACCCGGAAAGCCTGTGCTATGATTCATCCAGGATGAAAACAACAACAGAATGAATCAAATGAGTAAGCTCGACGCCTTTATTCAGCACGCGGTAGCCGCCGTTCCGGTGAGCGGCACATCTCTGATCTCCTCACTTTATGGCGATGCTTTGTCCCATCGTGGCGGCGAAATCTGGCTTGGCAGCCTGACGGCTCTGCTGGAAGGGCTCGGCTTTGGCGATCGCTTCGTGCGTACCTCGCTGTTTCGACTCAATAAAGAGGGCTGGCTGGATGTATCCCGTATCGGACGGCGCAGCTTTTACCGTCTGAGCGACAAAGGGCTACGTCTGACGCGCCGTGCGGAGAGCAAAATTTACCGCGCCGAACCGCCACCCTGGGACGGCACCTGGCTGCTTTTACTGTCTGAAGGCCTCGATAAAAGCACGCTGGCAGACGTGAAAAAACAGCTGATCTGGCAGGGCTTCGGCACGTTGGCGCCGAGCCTGATGGCGTCTCCCTCACAGAAGCTGGCGGACGTTCAGGCTCTGCTGCACGAGGCGGGCGTGGCGGAGAACGTCATCTGCTTTGAGGCGCAGTCGCCGTTAGCGACTTCGGTCAGTGCGCTGCGCGCCCGCGTGGAAGAGTGCTGGCAGCTGACCGAGCAGAATCAGATGTATGAAAATTTCATCAATACTTTCAGACCGTTGCTGCCGCTATTGCGGGACGCTGCGCCGGATGAGCTGACGCCCGCGCGCTGTTTCGCCATTCAGCTGTTGGCGATCCACCTTTATCGACGGGTGATCCTGAAAGATCCGTTACTGCCGGAAGAGCTATTGCCCGCGCACTGGGCAGGACAGGCCGCTCGTCAACTGTGTATCAATATTTATCAGAGCGTCGCCGCAGGTGCGCTGGCGTGGGTTAGCGAGAAGGGGGAAACCTCCGTCGGAGCGCTGCCGCAGCCAGCTTCGCTGTTTTATCAGCGCTTTGGCGGCCTGAATCTTAAATAAGGAGTTTAACCATGCCGGTTTATCAGATTGATGGCTTAACGCCGGTAGTGCCGGAAGAGAGCTACGTGCACCCGACGGCGGTGCTGATTGGCGACGTGATCCTCGGCAAAGGTGTCTACGTGGGGCCCAATGCCAGCCTGCGCGGTGATTTTGGCCGTATTGTGGTGAAAGATGGTGCCAATATTCAGGATAACTGCGTCATGCACGGCTTTCCTGAGCAGGATACCGTTGTGGAAGAAGATGGCCATATCGGCCATAGCGCGATTCTGCATGGCTGCGTGATCCGCCGTAATGCTTTGGTGGGCATGAACGCGGTGGTCATGGACGGTGCGGTGATTGGTGAAAACAGCATTGTTGGCGCGGCGGCTTTTGTGAAAGCTAAAGCAGAAATGCCCGCCGATCACCTGATTATCGGCAGCCCGGCGAAAGCGATTCGCCGCCTCAGCGCCGAAGAAATGGAATGGAAAAAGCGCGGTACGCGTGAGTATCAGGTGCTGGTGGAACGCTGTAAATTAACAATGCATCAGGTTGAACCCCTGCGGGAGGTGGAGGAAGGGCGCACGCGGCTGACGTTCGATGAAAACCTGCGGCCGAAATCCTCTCAGTAAGAAATTAGCCCTCTTCGTCTGAAGAGGGCTAAAGAGGGTGCTTTTGGCACCAAACCTGTCGTCAGACGCGGGGATAGCTCCCCGCGTTTGTCAGTCACTTCCTCGATTCGTAGGCGAGAACCGCTCTGATTTCCATACCACGCTCTTTGACGGTCAGCTCACATAACGTTTCGCGGACCATCAGCGTGAACCCCAGAACGGTGATACACAGCACAATCACCGTTATCAGGGCGTACTTTGTCAGCATAGCTGTTGCCTCCTTTCTGATGAAGGACTACCATCCAACTGTTCAGGTTTGGAGTGGTAGCCCCAGGTTGATAGACATATTGCCTGGGGCTTTTACTTTCTGACTCCTGCACGCACTGCCTGCCTCATGCCTGAGACCAGAAAGCCTCAAGCACCCGCCGCCATTCTACGCTGTGCTAAATCACCGGGAAGATAAGTCTGCTGATTTTACGAGCAGGCTCGGAAAGAATCGTAAGGGAAGGATTTTGCGGATAAAAAAACCTCCCACCGGGCGGTGAGAGGCTGGAGATCTTATGCTGCAACCAGGCTGTCGATAGCGGTTTTGGCATCGGTCTGCGCTTTGGTGGCGACTTCTGGCCCGTAAGCGATACCTTCAGCAAACACGAAGTTCACGTCGGTGATGCCGATGAAGCCCAGGAACAGCTTCATGTACGGTGCCAGCAGGTCGGTTGGGGTGTCTTTGTGGATACCGCCACGGCTGGAAACTACTACCGCACGTTTGCCTTTTACCAGACCTTCCGGACCGTTTTCGGTATAGCGGAAGGTCACGCCAGCGCGAGCCACCAGATCGAAATAGTTTTTCAGCTGAGTCGGGATGTTGAAGTTGTACATCGGTGCGGCAATAACGATCACGTCATGCGCCTGCAGTTCGGCAATCAGCTCATCGGAGAGCGCCAGCGCTTCCTGCTGACGTGGCGTCAGTGGTGCATCGCTCGGACGCAGTGCGCCAACCAGTTCACCATCCAGTACCGGGATTGGCTGTGCAGCCAGGTCACGAACGGTAATCTGATCGGCCGGGTGTTTTTCAGCCCACTGATCAACAAAATAGTCGGTCAGCTGACCAGACTGAGAGTACCCTGCCAGAATACTGGATTTGAGAACTAATACTTTGCTCATGGGTGTTTCCTTTTATGAGATTGACGGGCCCGTGCCCTGTTGCTTGTTGACACTCTATTCACAATCCTGTCGCAGGGATAGCGCAATATATCGAAGCCTTCGTTCAAATTTATTGATGAAGGAAAGCGAAGCCCCGATATGGTAATCTGACACAATCAAAACAGAGACACTTTCCCGGCAGTGCGCTGCCCGATAAGACTATGACAGAACAACATAAACTGACTTTTTCTCAGCTGCATGAACGACTCGACGGCCTGATGCTACGCGACAAAACGCGCTTCGCCCGCCGTCTGCATGGCGTGAAGAAGGTTAAAAATCCTGAATCACAGCAGGCCATTTTGCAGGAGATGGCGCAGGAGATCGCCCAGGCCGCAGGGAAAGTCCTGCTGCGCGAAGCGGCGCGCCCTTTGATTACCTATCCGGAAAACCTGCCGGTCAGCCAGAAAAAGCAGGATATTTTCAACGCCATTCGCGATAACCAGGTGGTGATTGTGGCGGGGGAAACCGGTTCGGGGAAAACCACCCAGCTGCCGAAAATCTGTATGGAGCTGGGCCGCGGGCTGAAGGGGCTGATTGGTCACACCCAGCCGCGTCGACTGGCGGCGCGAACCGTTGCTAACCGTATTGCTGAAGAGCTACAAACCGAGCCGGGCGGCTGCATTGGCTATAAGGTCCGCTTCAGCGACCACGTCAGCGATAACACGATGGTTAAGCTGATGACAGACGGGATCCTGCTGGCGGAAATCCAGCAGGATCGCCTGCTGATGCGGTACGACACCATCATCATCGATGAAGCTCACGAGCGTAGCCTGAACATTGATTTCCTGCTCGGCTACCTGCGCGAACTGCTGCCAAAACGTCCGGATCTGAAGATTATTATTACCTCGGCAACCATCGACCCGGAGCGTTTCTCAAAACATTTCAATAACGCACCGATAATTGAGGTTTCCGGGCGTACTTTCCCGGTGGAAGTGCGCTACCGTCCGATAGTTGAAGAGGCGGATGACACGGAACGCGATCAGCTGCAGGCCATTTTCGATGCGGTGGATGAGCTGGGGCAGGAAAGTCCGGGCGATATCCTGATCTTTATGAGCGGCGAGCGAGAGATTCGTGATACCGCTGATGCGCTGAGCAAGCGCGATCTGCGCCATACCGAGATTCTGCCGCTTTACGCGCGCCTGTCGAACAGCGAGCAGAACCGCGTGTTCCAGTCACACAGCGGAAGGCGGATCGTGCTGGCAACCAACGTTGCCGAAACCTCGCTCACCGTGCCGGGTATTAAATACGTGATCGACCCGGGTACCGCACGCATCAGCCGCTACAGCTATCGCACCAAGGTACAGCGGTTGCCGATTGAGCCAGTTTCTCAGGCCTCCGCTAACCAGCGTAAAGGGCGCTGCGGGCGCGTCTCCGAAGGGATCTGTATTCGACTCTATTCGGAAGATGATTTCCTGTCGCGTCCGGAATTTACCGATCCGGAAATTCTGCGCACTAACCTGGCGTCGGTTATTTTGCAGATGACTTCGCTGGGGCTCGGCGATATTGGCGCATTCCCGTTCGTGGAAGCGCCGGATAAGCGCAATATCCAGGACGGCGTGCGTCTGCTGGAAGAGCTGGGCGCTATTACCACTGACGAACAGCAAACCGTTTATAAATTGACGACCATGGGTCGCCAGCTTGCTCAACTGCCGGTCGATCCGCGCCTGGCACGCATGGTGCTGGAAGCACAGAAACACGGCTGTGTGCGTGAGGCGATGATTATCACCTCCGCGCTGTCGATTCAGGATCCGCGCGAGCGTCCGATGGACAAGCAGCAGGCCTCTGATGAAAAACATCGCCGCTTCCACGACAAAGAGTCGGATTTCCTGGCGTTTGTGAACCTGTGGAACTACCTCGGCGAGCAGCAAAAAGCGCTGTCGTCGAACCAGTTCCGACGTCTGTGCCGCACGGATTACCTCAACTACCTGCGCGTGCGCGAGTGGCAGGATATCTACACTCAGCTTCGCCAGGTGGTGAAAGAGCTGGGTATCCCGGTGAACAGCGAACCGGCCGAATACCGCGAAATTCATATCGCTCTTTTGACGGGGCTGCTTTCCCATATCGGCATGAAAGATACCGATAAGCAGGAATTTACCGGCGCGCGTAACGCCCGATTCTCCATTTTCCCGGGCTCCGGCTTATTCAAAAAGCCGCCTAAGTGGACGATGGTGGCTGAACTGGTGGAAACCAGCCGCCTTTGGGGGCGCATTGCCGCACGCATCGATCCGGAATGGGTCGAGCCGGTGGCGCAGCACCTGATTAAGCGCTCATACAGCGAACCGCACTGGGAACGCTCACAGGGGGCGGTGATGGCGACGGAGAAAGTGACCGTCTACGGTCTGCCTGTCGTGGCGGCACGTAAGGTGAACTACAGCCAGATTGATCCGGCGCTGTGCCGTGAGCTGTTTATCCGCCATGCGCTGGTGGAAGGTGACTGGCAGACGCGTCACGCGTTCTTCCGCGACAACAACAGACTGCGCACCGAAATCGAAGAGCTGGAGCACAAATCCCGCCGCCGCGACATCCTGGTGGACGACGATTCGTTGTTTGAGTTTTACGATCAGCGCATCAGCCATGAAGTGATTTCCGCCCGCCATTTCGACAGCTGGTGGAGGAAGGCCAGCCGTGAAACGCCGGATCTGCTCAGCTTTGAAAAGAGCATGCTGATCAAAGAGGGGGCGGAGAGCGTCAGCAAGCTCGACTACCCGAATTTCTGGCATCAGGGCAACCTGAAGCTGCGCCTGAGCTATCAGTTCGAGCCGGGCGCCGATGCCGATGGCGTCACGGTGCATATTCCGCTGCCGCTGCTGAATCAGGTGGAGGAAGCCGGTTTTGAATGGCAGATTCCGGGTCTGCGACGCGAACTGCTGATTGCGCTTATTAAATCGCTGCCGAAACCCGTGCGCCGCAACTTTGTGCCAGCACCGAACTACGCCGAAGCATTACTGGGCCGCGTTACGCCGCTGGAACTGCCGCTGCTGGATGCCATGGAGCGGGAGCTGCGCCGCATGAGCGGTGTCACTATCGACCGTGAGGACTGGCACTGGGATCAGGTGCCCGATCACCTTAAAATGACCTTCCGCGTCGTCGATGACAAAAACAAGAAGCTTCAGGAAGGGCGAGACCTGACGGCGTTGAAAGACGCGCTTAAAGGTAAAGTGCAGGAGACGCTTTCCGCCGTAGCGGACGACGGTATCGAGCAGAGTGGTTTGCACCTGTGGAGCTTCGGTACGCTTGCCGAAAGCTATGAGCAGAAGCGCGGTAACTACAAAGTGAAGGCCTGGCCTGCGCTGGTGGATGAACGCGACAGCGTTGCCATTAAGCTGTTTGATAATCCGCTGGAGCAGCAGCAGGCGATGTGGCGTGGTTTACGCCGCCTGTTGCTGCTGAACATTCCTTCGCCGATTAAGTATCTGCACGAAAAGTTGCCAAACAAGGCCAAGCTCGGTCTCTATTTTAACCCGTACGGCAAAGTGCTGGATTTGATTGATGACTGCATCTCCTGCGGCGTGGACAAGCTGATTGACGAGGCGGGCGGTCCGGTGTGGACGGAAGAGAACTTCGCGAAGCTGCACGAGAAAGTGCGCGCAGAGCTGAACGATACCGTGGTTGAGATTGCTAAACAGGTGGAGCAGATCCTGACCGCCGTCTTCAACATCAACAAGCGGTTGAAAGGGCGCGTGGACATGACCATGGCGCTTGGCCTTTCAGACGTGAAAGCGCAGATGGCGGGGCTGGTGTACCGTGGGTTTGTCACCGGTAACGGTTTTAAGCGGCTGGGTGATACGCTACGTTATCTCAACGCAATTGAGAAACGACTGGAAAAACTGGCTGTCGATCCCCACCGCGATCGCGCAAATATGCTGAAAGTGGAAAGCGTACAGCAGGCGTGGCAGCAGTGGCTGAACAAGCTACCGCCGGGGCGTCGGGAAGACGACGATGTGAAGGAGATTCGCTGGATGATCGAGGAGCTGCGCGTCAGCTATTTTGCGCAGCAGCTCGGCACGCCGTATCCGATTTCCGACAAGCGTATTTTGCAGGCGATGGAGCAGATTTCTGGTTAAAAACCATGCCCGGTGGTGCTGCGCTTACCGGGCCTACGGAAGAAAATGTAGGCCGGGTAAGGCGTAGCCGCCACCCGGCTGATTATCGTTCCACAATTGCCAGCGTAAACCCATCCCAGCCTTTTACGCCCACGGTTTGCAGCGCCGTGCAGGTCAGGCGCGGATTATTGCCCATCATCTCGATGAATTTCCGCACGCCCTGAACGCTTTTATCAGAGCTTGCAGGATGGGTGACTTCGCCTTCGCGCACCACGTTATCGCCGACGATCAGCGTCCCCGACCGTGAAAAACGCAGCGCCCATTCCAGATAATGTGGGTTATTGGGCTTATCGGCGTCGATAAAGATCAGATCAAACGTGGTTGCCGGATCCAGCGCCGCCAGTGATTCCAGCGCCGGCCCTTCAATCACCTCCACCTTGTGCGCCACGCCTGCGCTTTGCAGATTCTGGCGGGCGACGGCGGCGTGATGCGGGCTGAATTCAAGCGTCGTTAGCCTGCCATTCTCGGGAAGCTCTCTGGCCATCCAGATTGTGCTGTATCCGCCGAGGGTGCCAATTTCCAGAATGCTTCTGGCGCCTGTCATCCTTACAAACAGCGCCAGCAGCTGTCCCTGATTGGCTGCCACGTCAATAGCGGGCAGGCCAGCCTTGTGGTTATTCTCAAGCACGCTTTCCAGGACAGGATCGGCAGGCAGGAGCGCGTTGATCAAATAGTTATCGACAGCAGATCACGATTTTTGCATCTCTGAGCCTCACAGTGAGCGTCACCCTGACAGAGAAGACCAGCCGCCTCCCAGCGACCGGTAAAGATCGATTTGTGCCAGCAGCAGGTTGTTTTTCACCTGCACTACGCTCAGCTGCGTGGAAAACAGCGTACGCTGAGCGTCGAGCACGTCCAGGTAGGACGAATAGCCGTTGCGGTAGCGGTTTTGCGCGATGCGCAGCGTCTCTTCCGCCACCTGTTGCTGCTCTTGCAGGGCTTCCAGCTGTTCGCCGTAGCGGGTGATGGCGTCGAGGCTGTCGTTGACTTCGCTGAAGGCGCTCCGCACCGTTTTTTCATAGCTGTAAAGTGCCTGATTGCGCTGGGACATCGACACGTCCACCTGTGCATTCAGCGCCTGTCGGTTCAACAGCGGGGCGAGAATGCTGCCGCCGACGCTCCAAAGGCGCAGCGGATTATCGAGTAACCCCGACAGCGCATCGTCCTGATAGCTACCGCTGGCGGTCAGGCTGAGGGAAGGCAACAGCTGTGCCTTTGATGAGGCGAGCGTTTCGTCAGCGGCCAGCAGCGTCCGTTCGGCCTGCACGATATCCGGGCGGCGGTTCAGCAGCGTGGACGGCAGTTGTGACGGGGCAGCCAGCGGCGTGAGCGTGGCAAACGTCTGGCGTTCCACCCTTGCCGGATTCTGGCCGAGCAGTGCGCTCAGCGCGTTTTCCTGCTGCGCTATCTGGTGCTGCACCTGTGGCACCTGGGCGCGCGTCCCGCGTAGTTCAGAGTCGGCCTGCATCAGCTCCAGTCGGGAGGTATATCCCGTTTCGTACTGCCGTTTCGCAAGGCGGTAAGCTTCTTCGCGAGATTTCAGTGTGTCCTCAGTGACCCTAAGCTGTTCGTCGAGCGACAGCAGGGTGACGTAACCCGCCGCTACGCTTGAGGCAACGGTCAGCTCGGCAGCGGAAGCCGCTGCTTTTTGCGCGTCAAGCGAGGCTTCAGCTGCTCGTGATGCGGCGCGATTCGCTCCCCACAGGTCCACATCATAGGTTGCGGTCAGGCTGCCTTTATAAAGCGTGCTGTGGATGGGTAAGCCCGTTGCTGCTGACTGAGCCCGCGCCCGGGTGCCGCTCAGCCCGGCATCGACGGAAGGGAACAGTGCGCCTTCCGTTGCATAAGCGCGAGCCTGATATTCATTCACGCGTTCCCGGGCAATCAGCACGTCGCTGTTATAGCGCAACGCCTGCTCAACGTACTGATTCAGCTGGCTGTCGTGAAAATTACGCCACCACACGCTCTCCGCCGGGCTTGCCGGACCCACGCTCTGCCGCCATGCGCCCGGAATTTGCAGGTGCGAGTCGGCTTTCTGAACATCAACGGAGTGACATCCCGCCAGCAGCAGCGCGGCGGCAAGAGAGGATAAGCGCCTCATTTCTGCGCCTCACGGGTATCAATCGTCACCTGCACCGACATGCCCGGCCGCAGGCGTTCGGCGTTTTTCTGCCCCTCATCAACCGTAATGCGCACCGGAATACGCTGGGCGATTTTCACGAAGTTGCCGGTGGCGTTATCCGGAGAAATGGCACTGAACTCGACGCCGGTCGCCGGGGAGATGCTCTGGACCTTGCCGTGGAATTTTTCGTTATTGAGCGCATCAACGGTGAATGTCGCAGTCTGGCCAACCTTCAGCTCTGCAAGCTGTGTCTCTTTGATGTTGGCTATCACCCAGTGCTGCGGTGGCACAAGCGTGGTGAGATGCGTTCCGGCGGTGACGTAGGCGCCAAGACGCACGCTGATTTGCCCCAGTTGGCCGTCACGCGGCGCGATGATGCGGGTATTTTGCAGATCGATCTGCGCCAGCTCCAGTGAGGCTTCAGCATTGGTCACATCCGCTTCCAGCGAGGCACGGTTGACGATGGTTGACTGTAGATCCTGTCGGGACATCTCAAGCGTGGCGTTCGCCTGGGCGATATTGGCGTTGCCTTGCGCGGCGCTGGCAAGTGCTGCATCACGTTCGCGTATAGAGAGTGAACCGTCAGCGGTCAGCTCCTTCACGCGCTTCAGGTCTGCCTGCGACTTCAGGTTTTGCGCTCTGGCGTTTTCGAGCGCGGCGGCGTTGCGGGCAATGGCCGCTTCGGCGCTTTTTCGCTGCTGCAGGTTGTTGTTCAGCGCGGCTTTTTTCATGGCAAGCTGGGCCTGCGCCTGATGCACCCGCTGGCGGTAAATGCGGTCATCAATCTGGATAAGCACATCGCCAGCCCGTACCTGGTCAAAATCTTTCACCTTCACGTCGGTGATGTAGCCATTGACCTGCGGGCTGATAAAGGTGGTCATGCCACGCACGTAGGCGTTATCGGTAAACTGGCTGTGGCGAGTGAACGGCGGCAGCTGCCAGGCGTAAAGAATGACCAGAACGCCGACCAGCCCAATGGCCGCGGCGGTAAACACAGAAACGATGCGCAGATTGTTGCGCGTGTGGGCCTGCTCGCTGGCGGCATCCTGCTGACTCATAACAACTCCCGTATAGCGGACATATTTATTTGTTTCCCGTAGCTTTTTTCAGCGCCAGATGCGCGGTGATGCGCAGGCGCAACAGACGCCAGGCAATCCAGATTAACGTCATGCCCGCAATGCAGGCGGTCAGCAGGTAAGTATCGTTGTAGGCCAGAATGTTGGCCTCCAGCGTGCTGACGGTCTGGAGCTGCGTCAGCGCCTGAGTACCGAGCAGGGCGCTGTCGCCAATCTGGCTCTGAAAAAGCTGCGTATATTGCTGGATGCGCTCGGTCACCAGCGGGTTCAACGTTGTCAGCTGTTCTGCTATCAGCGCTGAGTGATATTTCTCCCGCCAGGTCTGGAAGGTGCCGAGGATCGCCGACCCCAGCAGGCCGCCGATGTTCTGGCTCATGCCAAACAGCACGGAAAAGCTGACCAGATTGCGCGGGTCGGCAATTACGCCGCCGATCCCGGCAAGCATGGAAGGGGCGAGGAAGAACGCGCTGGCGAAGCCCAACAGAAACTGACTGACCATCAGCTGTGCGGGGCGAGTCAGGCTGCTGGACTGGCTGTCCATCAGCGAGGCAACGATCATCAGCGCCAGCGAAATAACAATCGGCAACGCCAGCCGCTGCGGCTTGAGGGTCAGACAGCTGGCGACAATCCCACAGGCGATTCCGGCAAAAATCGACCACGCCAGCGGGATCATCTGCTCGTTTTGCAGCCCGACATACTGCAGCCAGCCGATAACGCCGGTGTTCTGTTCCGCCAACACAATGCGGATCAGCAGCATAATCAGCCCCAGGCGCAGAATACTCCCGCTGGAGAGCCAGCGGGTATTGAGCAGCGGGTTACTGCGGTTATGTTCAAAGACGATGGCGCTGATGATAAGCACCGTGGCGAGGGCGAGCGACCAGCCAATCCACGGCGCCTCAAACCACCAGTCAAGACGCCCCAGAGAGAGCACCGCGCACAGCAACGCCATGCCGGGAGCGAGCAGGAAAAACGTCACAAAATCTTTCTTTTCGAACACTTTTTTGCGATCGCTCGGCGGCAGCTTCAGGGCGATAACGCAGGCAAGACAAATCAGCGCCAGCCCCAGCTCAAAGAAATAGAGGCCGCGCCACTCGTCGAGCTGCAACAGTTCGGTAGAAAACAGGCGGGCAAGGGGGATCGCCAGCGATGAACCGGTGATGCCGATGATCAGCCCCTTAAGGCGGTGACGCGCAGGCCAGGCCTGAATCTGGTAGTAAATCCCCAGCGAACTGAGCGCCGCGGCGACCATGCCGTGTGCCGCGCGCACCATCAGGGCGCTGCTCAAATCGTTGACGAAAAGGTGGAAGAAGGTGACCAGCACGTACAGCACCAGAAACCCTTCGGTAAAGGCGCGCAGCCCGAACTGCTGGCGAAACTTCACCAGCAGCAGGTTGATGGAGACGTTGGTCATCACGTAAACCGCAGGAAGCCAGGCGATTTCCGTTGACCAGGCGGCAAACGTACCTTGCAAATTTTGCAGGTTAGCCGTCACAACGGCGTTGCCCAACGCACCGGTCAGGCAAACCAACAGACCGACAATCCCGTACGCGATACGTTTGGGTATGGGGTGTTCCGGCGTGGAAGGGGAACCGAGCAGGGCGGGCTTCTCATGGGGTGCCCAGTCGTGTGGCGCGTACGGGTCGCGTTTCGGCAGGCGCATCTTATCCCTCAGACCTTGCGGAAAATACATTCAAACCGTTAATCGTTAGTGTGCTAATGATTGTAGTCCTGTTACAAAACATTACTCAAGTGAATCGGTTAATACTGTCACAAAAACACCCTGAATAAAAAGAGCCAATCACCGCGCAGAGACAAAGCAACAGGCTCGCTTTCGGAGCCCTCTGCTGTCATCATCCGTCCAGGACGTTACCCTGAACGCTGACATACGAAAGAAGGGAGTACTATGCTGACCACCTTTCCACACCTGACTGATGCAACTCTGCAGGCCGCTAACTGCGTGGGTGAATGGCTGGCGCAAAACGATTATTCTGCGCCGCCAGTAAACGCTGAGGCAGATCTTGTGGTGCTCGCAGGCAATGCGGTTATCCCGACGATTGACGCCGCGTGTCGCCTGGCCGCAGAGAACCGGACCCTGCTTATCAGCGGCGGCATCGGTCACTCAACCACGTTCCTGTATGCTGCTGTTGCCCGTCATCCGCGCTACAACACGCTGCGTACCACAGGGCGGGCAGAAGCGGCCATTCTTGCCGATATCGCACATCGGTTCTGGAATATTCCCCGTGAGCGTATTGTTGTAGAAGATCGTTCGACTAACTGTGGCGAAAATGCCCGTTTTACGCGCGACGTTATGCAGTCATGCGGAATCGGGAGTCGCCACGCTATTGTTGTGCAGGATCCGACCATGCAGCGTCGCACTATGGCGACGTTTTCCCATGTCTGGCAGGACGATGCCAGCGCGCCACAGTGGCACAGCTATCCGGGCTATTTGCCCGTGCTGCGTAACGGCGAAACAGGCCTGACCTTTACCGATGAAGCGGAGAACGTCTGGCCCGTCGAGCGTTATTTGTCGCTGATCCTTGGCGAACTGCCGCGTATTCAGGACGATGAAAACGGCTACGGCCCGCGCGGAAAAGGCTTTATCGCACATGTTGACCTGCCTGAAAGCGTGCTGAGCGCCTGGCAGCACCTGCGCGACGATGCGCTGCTGCGTGAAGCGTTAGCCAGCCGTTCTCTTCTGTAACGTCTTATGCGTATGCCCGTTTGCGAGCCGCCGTGCTCAAACGGGCACTTCTTGTTAACGCGATGTTGCTGCTGAATCGCGTTCAGCCCGCCACTTTTATGAGATATCTCACAGATTCAGGATCATAGCGTTGGACCCTCGCCGCTGCATTTGGATATTTAACAATAAATTCACTTGTTAAAAACGATGCATTTACAGGAGCAGCGCATGACAGCACCCGTTCAACACCCTATGTATATCGACGGCCAGTTTGTGACCTGGCAAGGCGACGCCTGGATTGACGTGGTTAATCCCTCAACCGAAGCGCTGATCTCCCGTATTCCGGATGGCTCCGCCAAAGAAGCGCAGCAGGCCATTGAGGCGGCTGAACGTGCGCAACCCGCGTGGGAAGCGCTTCCGGCTATTCAGCGTGCGGGCTGGCTGAGGAAAATTGCGCAAGGTATTCGCGATCGAGCGGACGAAATCAGCGCCCTTATCGTCGCGGAAGGCGGTAAAATTCAGCAGCTGGCAGAAGTGGAAGTGGCTTTTACTGCCAACTATCTCGACTACATGTCCGAATGGGCGCGCCGCTACGAAGGCGAAATTTTGCAAAGCGACCGTCCGGGGGAGAATATTTTTGTCTTCAAGCGGGCGCTGGGCGTCACCACCGGCATTCTGCCGTGGAACTTCCCGTTCTTCCTGATTGCCCGCAAGCTTGCTCCGGCGCTGATTACCGGTAACACCATCGTCATTAAGCCAAGCGAATTTACGCCGAACAATGCCATCGCCTTTGCGCAAATTGTGCATGAGATTGGTCTGCCAAAAGGTGTATTCAACCTGGTGCTGGGCCGCGGTGAAACGGTTGGGCAGGCGCTGGCGGGGAACCCGAAAGTCGCGATGGTCAGCATGACGGGCAGCGTCGGCGCGGGCGAAAAAATCATGGCGGCGGCGGCAAAAAATATCACCAAAGTGTGCCTGGAACTGGGCGGAAAAGCCCCGGCGATCGTGCTCGACGATGCCGATCTTGAGCTGGCGGTGAAGGCCATTGTGGATTCCCGCGTGATCAACACCGGGCAGGTATGCAACTGCGCCGAGCGTGTCTATGTCCAGAAGGGCATTTACGATCGCTTCGTCAATCGTCTGGGTGAGGCGATGAAAGCGGTACAGTTCGGTGACCCGGCGCAGCGTACCGATATTGCGATGGGCCCGCTTATCAACGCCGCTGCGCTTGAGCGCGTAGAGCAGAAAGTGGCGAAAGCGGTTGAGCAGGGCGCCAGAGTCGCCATTGGCGGCAAAACGCCGGAGGGCAAAGGCTATTTCTACCCGCCAACGCTGCTGCTGAACGTGCGCCAGGAGATGAGCATCATGCATGAGGAAACGTTCGGCCCGGTGCTGCCGGTGGTGGCGTTCGATACGCTTGAAGAGGCCCTGAAGATGGCGAACGACAGCGAATATGGCCTCACCTCTTCCGTCTACACCCAGGATTTGAACAAAGCGATGAAGGCCATCAAAGGGCTGAAGTTCGGTGAAACCTATATCAACCGCGAGAACTTTGAGGCGATGCAGGGCTTTCATGCGGGCTGGCGCAAATCCGGCATCGGCGGCGCCGATGGTCGCCACGGGCTGGAGGAGTATTTGCAGACGCAGGTGGTTTATTTGCAGTCGTAAGTTTTGAGGAGTGCCGGGTGGCGCTGACGCTTACCCGACCTGTGAGACTGGCATAAATGTCATTTTCTGGGCAGGTCGGGTAAGGCATCGCCGCCACCCGACAAAAAGGGCTACGCTGTGCTACAACTTAGGGCGACTCTCTCCATGACGAGGTACGCCCATGACTGAAAAAGTGAATGCCCAATGCCACTGTGGCGTGGTGAAGTTTACGGTTGAGCTGGCGGACGGATTTAACACGATCCGCCGCTGCAATTGCTCTTTCTGTCGGATGCGCGGGGCGGTAGTGGTCTCCGCGCCTCTCTCCGGGATCCACATTACCCACGGCAAAGAAAAGCTGGCCGAATACCGCTTCAATACCCGCACTGCCGCCCACTATTTTTGTTCGGTCTGCGGGATTTATACCTTCCATCAGCGTCGATCCAACCCTGACCAGTATGGGGTGAACGTTGCCTGCATTGAGAATGTGTCGCCGTTTGATTTCAGCGAAGTAACCGTAGCCGATGGGGTTCATCATCCTTCTGATGGCGGTGGCGGGGTGGCCGGGATCTTACGCTATACGCCAACAAAACCCGTATGAGAGCGGGCGTTGTGGCCTTTATCTGAAAGTCGCTATCAGGCCTGGCTTTCTGACATTCTGTCACGGACATGTTGCTATGATGCTTTTTTAACGAGGTGATTATGGCAACGACTAAAAACTGGTCCCCGGAGCTTGAAGGTCTGCGCGGCGCGGCGTCGCTGTGGGTATTTCTCGGGCATATTGCGCTACTGGTGAACTGCAAGATACCGATTATTGCGGTGCCCAAGCTGGGCGTCGATCTGTTTATTTTGCTGTCCGGCTATCTGATGACCAAAAATTATATTGAGCGTCAGACGAAAGAACCGTGGGGGCAATGGCAGACCATCAAAACCTTCTGGCTGCGGCGCTATTTCCGTATTGCGCCGCTCTATTATGTGCTGCTGTTTGTTGCGCTGCTGGCCGGGCATTATCTTGGCGATATGCGTGAAATTATTGCGGGCGCCTTTCCCTCGACGGCCACCGAAACGTCGCGCTACAGCGACATCTCCTTCTTCAACGTGCTGGCGCACCTGACCTTTACGTTTGGCGATCTGCCGCAATATGCCTACAACACCGCGCTGCCGGACTGGAGCATCGGGCTTGAGATGCAGTATTACGTCCTGTTCCCGTTCATCATGCTGTTGACGCTCCGTTTGGGCTTTGCCCTGGCGATGGTCACCCTGATGATTTTTGTGCTTGCCGGGCGTTATCTGTTGCCCGATCTGTATACCGCGTTCCCGATGCCGTCGATGATCCTGATTAAGCTGCATATTTTCATTGCGGGCATGCTGATGGCAGAGGCGGTCAGGCAGCGCCGCCTTCTGTTTATTGCGCTTGCACTGCTGGCTCCGGTGGTCAGCGCCATGATGAATATCCGTATGGACAGCATGCAGGTCTTTATTGAGGCGCTGATGATTCTGGGCATGACGGGCGTGTTGTGGCCGTGGCAGCAGCAAAATCTGATGCAGCGCCTGTTCAGCTTGTTACGCGCCGTGCTGTGCCATCGATTTTTCACCTGGCTTGGCGACGTCTCATATTCGGTTTATCTGCTGCACCTGCTGGTGGTGATGCCAGTGATTGGCCTGCTGCTCAAATATGCACACCTGGCAACGCACGGCAGCGGGGTGCGCTATCTGATTACCATCGGATTATGTTTCCCGGTCGTGTATCTCTTAGCCACCGTATTACATCGGGTTATTGAAATGCGCGGTATCGCGTTCGGGAAAAGGGTGATCCAGAACGGAAATAAAGCGGAAAAAGCGCTTAACCTGCCCTGAAATAAGAAAGGCATAAGGACAGCCTTATGCCTTTTCGCTTTATTCCTGCCTGCTTACAGCTTGACGAATTTTTCCAGCACGCGAATCAGCTGAGTCACAAAACCGTATTCGTTGTCATACCACGATACGGTTTTCACCAGTTGCAAATCGCCGACTTCGGTGATTTCAGTCTGAGTGGCATCGTACACTGAGCCAAAATGACTGCCGATCACGTCGCCTGAGACAATTTCCTCTTCGGTATAACCGAATGATTCATTGCCATCGGCGGCTTTTTTCAGGGCCGCGTTGACCTCATCCGCCGTGACTTTTTTACCCAGAATGGAGACCAGCTCCGTTACCGATCCTGTTTTCACCGGCACGCGCTGCGCATGGCCTTTCAGCTTGCCGCTCAGCGCCGGGATCACCAGACCAATCGCCTTCGCCGCGCCGGTGGTGTGCGGAATAATGTTTTCAGCCGCCGCGCGGGAGGCGCGTAAATCTTTTCCTCTTGGCCCGTCCACCAGCGCCTGGGTGCCGGTATACGCATGAATGGTGGTCATGGTGCCGACTTTGATTTCAAACGCGTCGTGCAGCGCTTTTGCCATTGGGGCGAGGCAGTTGGTGGTGCAGGATGCCACCGAAATTATGGTGTCGTTTGCATCGAGGGTATCGTCGTTGACGTTAAAAACGATGGTTTTCATGTCGCCTGCGGGGGCGGAAATCAGCACTTTTTTGGCACCTGCATCGAGATGCGCTTTGGCTTTGTCCGTGGCGGTGTAGAACCCGGTGCATTCAATCACGTACTCCACGCCTGCCGTTTTCCACGGGATCTGGCTGGCATCCTTCTGCGCATAAACTGCGATTTTTTTGCCGTCGACGATTAGCGCATCCTCCGTATGGTCCACGCTCCACGGAAAAGGGCCGTAGTTGGAGTCATGCTTCAGCAGGTACGCCAGCACCCTGGGCGACGTTAAATCGTTAATCGCCACCACTTCCTGCGTACTTTTGACTTCCAGCAGGCGGCGAAGTACCAGGCGTCCGATACGTCCAAAACCGTTAATGCCAATCTTACTCATTCATCTTCTCCTGTCGGGGTTGTCTTAATCGTCAATAAACTCCTCCAGGCTTAGACCAGTTGCTCTGCCAGGGCAACTGAACAACCGCAAATGGGCGTTAACAGTATGAAAATAGATACAGAAAAGTTAATGAATTTTTCAGGCAAGGCCGCTATGGTAGCGCTTTCATCTTCTTTCCGGAAATCAATAACGATGCGGGATAAATATTCTGGTCTGCAAATAGGCATTCACTGGCTGGTTTTTTTGCTGGTCATCGGCGCGTATTGCGCCATGGAGCTGAGGGGCTTCTTTCCACGGACTTACCGTCCGTACTTTAATATGGTGCACGTCTCCTGCGGCATCTCGATTCTGGTGCTGATGGTGGCGCGCCTGCTGGTGCGGCTGAAGCACAAATCGCCACCGATTGTGCCTAAGCCAAAACCGTGGATGACCGGAATGGCGCATCTGGGGCATCTGGTGATTTATCTGCTGTTCATTATTTTGCCGATTATCGGTCTGGTGATGATGTACAACCGAGGCAACCCATGGATTGCGTTTGGCATCACCATGCCGCACGCAGCGGAGGCCAATTTTGATCTGGCGGATAATCTCAAGGAATACCACGTGTGGCTGGCGAATTTTGGCTATTACGTGATTGGTCTGCACGCGCTGGCATCATTGATGCATCACTATTTCTGGAAGGACAATACGTTGCTGCGCATGATGCCGCGTAAGAAGTAACAGAAATGTCGGGTGGCGCTGCGCTTACCCGACCTACGACCTCAACATGCATTTGTAGGCCGGGTCAGGCGCAAGCCGCCGCCCGGCAAACGGGATTAGCTCCCCGGCATCGACTTACGAATCGCGCTTAGCAGCGTCTGGGCACCGCTCGACAGCGGTGAATCCACCCGGGTTAAAATCCCGATAGGTTCGCCCGCACCCTGATTCGGCACCGGCAGCGCCGCCAGCGTGCCGCGGCGTAAATCATCTTTCACCGCGCCCGATGGCACAAACCACACGTAGTCAAAATCCACCGTCAGCTGGCGCGACAGCGAAGCCGACAGCGTTTCAATACAGCCTGAAGGAATTTTACAGCCCTGGCTCAGCACCAAAGCTTCGGCGTTCTGTCGTGGAACGGTGCCTTTCGGCGATACCACCACCGGCCACTCCATCACTTTGCTGAGCGTGACGGTTTCCTGCAAAAGAGGGTGGTTCGGACGGACAACCAGCTTGAGCGACTCGAGGAACAGCAGTTCGTAGTTGAGGCCGCTCATCAGCTCCGGGTCGGACATGCGCCCAATCCCCAGATCAATCTCACCTGATTTCAGCCCCGCCAGCAGCATGGTGTTATTCATGGTGGCAACCTGGAGCGTGATGTCTTTTTGCTGCTGATGGAACGGGCCTATCACTGCGGGAAGAATGCCGAGCGCGGCGGTTGGCAACGCACCGACCCGCACTACGTCACCGCTGAGGCCTTCTTTGCGGCTTAAGGCCTGCCCGGCGGTGTTCAACGCATCGAGCACTTTTACCGCGTGGGTCAGAAACTGTTCGCCGACCAGCGTGAGCTGCGCGCCTAAACGCCCGCGATCGAACAGGCGCGTGCCGGTCAGCTGCTCCAGCTCGTTGAGAGTTTTAGAGAGCGCAGGCTGGCTAAGGTTGAGGGTTTCTGCCGCGCGCCCCAGCGTTCCCTGTTGAGCGACGGCGACGAAGGTATGCAAATGGCGCAAGCGAATGCGCTGACTGAAGAGACCGTTTTTTTCCATAACCGGATGTTAAAGAGAGTCAGAGATCGCAATCAAGACAACTTGTTTAAATTTGATAACTTGCTAGCAAAATATCATTAACATTTGTCCGGGCAGGGTGACGGTGAGTTATGGAAACAGCAGAAAAGACGACCCACGGCATAAGGGCATCGGACTAAAAGCGCATCAGAGATCGGAGAATACCGTTTTCGCTTCGCCCTGAAGGTGGATGGTAAAGCGACAGACGACTTCATTGCCACGCGGTTCGCACTGGCCGACAGAGGTTATCCGCGATCACAATTCAGAAATTCTTCCTACCGGGCGGAAAAGGCTTATGTACACTCCAGGTAATATTCACTGGAGACATGACATCATGGCGAACACCATCACGGCTGATGAGATTCGGGAAAACTTTTCGCAGGCTATGTCAGCGATGTACCAGCAGGAAGTTCCACAGTACGGCACGCTGCTGGAACTGGTGGCGGATGTGAACCTGGCAGTGCTTGAGAACCATCCTCAGCTACATGAACAACTGGCGAACGCCGATGAACTGGCGCGTCTGAACGTTGAGCGCCACGGCGCGATCCGAGTAGGGTCAGCCGAGGAACTGGCAACACTGCGCCGCATGTTTGCCGTGATGGGAATGTATCCCGTCAGCTATTACGATCTCTCGCAGGCGGGCGTGCCGGTGCATTCCACCGCGTTTCGTCCGGTGGAGGATGCTGCGCTTGCCCGCAATCCGTTCCGCGTCTTTACCTCATTGCTTCGTCTGGAGCTGATCGAAAACGTTGAGCTGCGCAACAAGGCCGCTGAGATTCTGGCGAAACGACAGATTTTCACTTCGCGCTGCCTGGATTTGATCGCGCAGCATGAAGTGCAGGGCGATCTGACCGAAGCGGAAGCTAAAGAGTTTGTGAAGGAAGCGCTGGAAACCTTCCGCTGGCACAGTCATGCCACGGTGGATCAGGAAACTTATCTGGCGCTGCACAACGAACACAGGCTGATTGCCGACGTTGTATGCTTCCCCGGCTGCCACATCAACCATCTGACGCCGCGCACGCTGGACATCGATCGCGTTCAGCAGCTGATGCCGGAGTATGGCATCGAACCGAAGATTCTGATTGAAGGTCCTCCGCGCCGGGAAGTGCCGATTCTGTTGCGTCAGACCAGCTTCAAAGCCCTTGAGGAACCCGTTCTGTTTGCCGGGGAGCATCGCGGAACGCACACCGCGCGTTTCGGCGAAATCGAACAGCGCGGCGTAGCGTTAACCCCGAAAGGACGGGCGCTGTATGACGCGTTGCTGGCGGAAGCGGGCACCGGAAAAGACAACCTCAGCCATCAGCAGCATCTTTCGGAGATGTTCAAATCCTTCCCCGACAGTGAAATGTTCCTCAGACGTCAGGCGCTGGCGTACTTCCGCTATCGCCTGACGCCTGCGGGTGAAGCGCATCGCCAGGCATTCCGTCCGGGTGATGACCCGCAGCCGCTTATCGAGCGAGGCTGGCTGGTGGCGCAGCCCATCACCTATGAAGACTTTTTGCCGGTGAGCGCAGCGGGGATCTTCCAGTCAAACCTCGGCAATGAAACTCAGGCCCGCAGCCGCGGCAACGCCAGCCAGGCAGCCTTCGAAGAAGCGCTAGGCTGCCCGGTGCTGGACGAGTTTGAGCTGTACCAGGAAGCTGAAGACCGCAGTAAACGCCGCTGCGGGTTGCTGTAAATCAGCCTTTGGCGGCGTTGCTAACGGGGCGCTAACCCGCATAAACTGGGATGAATGCGCGTAAAAGGAAGAAAACAATGCATCATCCTGCTACACCGCTGGCTCATACCCGGCAGGGGTCTCTGCTGGGTTTTACCGAAGATAACACCCATTGCTATCGCGGCATTCCGTTCGCGGCCCCGCCAGTCGGCGCTTTGCGCTGGCGTTCGCCGCAGCCCGTTACGCCATGGGAAGGCGTGCGTGATGCACAAACCTTCTCTCCGGCCAGCTGGCAAAATATCGACTACTGCCGCGAACTCGGCGGCGGCGATCCGGGGCGGTTCTCCGAAGATTGTCTCTATCTCAACGTCTGGACGCCTGCCGAACGCACCACTCCCTTACCGGTGATGGTCTGGCTGCACGGTGGGGGTTTTACGATTGGAGCAGGCAGTCTGCCGCCCTATGATGGAAAACGGCTGGCGCAGCGCGGCGTAGTGCTGGTGACGGTTAACTATCGTCTTGGGCATCTCGGCTGCTTTGCGCACCCGGCGCTGGACGGTGAAGAGGGCGAACGCATCTGTAACTTCTCGCTGCTCGATCAGATTGCCGCGCTGAAATGGGTGCAGGAAAACATTGAAGCGTTTGGTGGCGATCGTGACAACGTCACGCTGTTTGGCGAGTCTGCCGGTGCGCGCAGCGTGCTCTCCTTACTGGCATCACCAAAATCTAAGCATTTGTTTCACAAGACTATAGTCCAAAGCGGTTATACGTTGCCCGATACGCCGGTCGACAAAGCGCTGGCGCAGGGCGAAGCCGTTGCCGCCCATTTCGGTCTGCAAAACGCGACGGCTGAACAGCTGCGTGAGATTCCTGCCGAAGCCCTCTGGCCGCTGGAAGGCGCGCTGAAGCCCGGCCCGGTACCCGTCTGCGGCGATGCCGTTTTACCTGAGCCGATGCTGGAAACCTTCTTTACCGCACGCCAGCATCCCATGCCAGTGGTAATTGGTTCTAATAGCGATGAAGCGAGCGTGATGGCGGTGTTTGGCGTCGATCTGGCGGAGCAAATTCAGCAGCTTCGCCGCGAGCGTCGGCTGGGGCTGGGCCTGATTAAGCTGCTTTATCCCGGCGTAAAAGGAGACGAGGAGCTGGGTCGCCAGGTATGCCGGGATATGGCTTTCACCACGCTGGGATTTGTGGTGATGCAGGCGCAGCAGCGCATCGGCCAGCCGTGCTGGCGCTATTGGTTTGACTATGTGGCGCAGGCTGAGCATGACACCTACAAAAACGGCGCCTGGCACGGTAACGAAGTGCCTTATGTGTTTGATACGCTGACGCTCGCCGAGCCTGCCCGGCAGTACGTAAACGAACACGACCTTGCGTTTGCGAAGCGGGTGGCGGATTACTGGGTGAGTTTCGCCCGTGATGCGAGCACAGCAAACGACACGCTGCCCGGCCCGGTTCGCTGGCCTGCGTCGGTCAAAGGCCGCGACAGGCTGTTACGCATTGGACTGAATAAATATGCCGGTTTCAAAATGGAAAACCGCTTTATGCGCGCGCGGATGGTGCTGTTTCGGCGAGTGATGCGTCATCACGTGACGCTGGATTGAGCAGGCCGTCGCGAAACTGCGTCAGCCCGCTGGCTTTCGCAGAACTTTCGCGCAGCACCAGGCGATAGCTGGCCCCGGTTTTCACACTCATCGCGTAGGGGCGCACCAGCCTGCCACTGAGTAAATCTTCCTGGACGAGCGTTTCGTCAGCAATCGCTACGCCAAAGCCCTGCACGGCGGCGGTGATAGCCAAATCCATAGTGTCGAAGTGTTGATTCTTTTGCATGGCAGAAGGCAGCGGTTCAGGCAATTTTGCCAGCCACAGCGACCAGTCGGTTTTATCGCGCGTGGGGTGTAAAAACGTCATACCTGAAAACTGACTGTTTTCCGCCAGGCGGTGGCTGACGACCGGCGTCAGCGACTCCTCAAACAGCAGATCGCCCGCGTTCATATGCGTGCCAAAGACAATGGCGGCATCGAACGGCTCGGTCCTGAAGTTGACCGAATGCTCGGTGGTGGTGGTCAGCGCAATCTGCATCTCCGGAAAGCGCTGTTCAATCTCAACCAGCCGCGGCACAAGCCAGCGCATTGCGCAGGTTGGGGCTTTAAGCCTGACCACGCTCTGCTGCTGGCGCGCCTGTTCGGCGACCAGCACCATCTGGTTAAACGACGTCATCAGCTCCGGATAGAGCGCGCTGCCCTGAGGCGACAGGCGCAGGCCGCGTGCCAGACGCTCAAACAGCGGAAACCCGAACCAGGCTTCCAGCGTGGCAATCTTGCGGCTCACCGCGCCCTGGGTCAGGCACAGCTCTTTCGCCGCGTGCGTCAGGTTCAGGTGCCGGGCGGTCACCAGAAAAGTTTCGATAGCGTTTAGCGGCAACTGGCTACGGGACATGCGGGCTCCAGCTATGCAATTTGGTCATGACGAGTATGACACAGGGTCAGCGCTCAATAAACGGCAGACGTCGGCGCAGACGGCTCGTCGGTTGCGTCACCGTTTCAGCAATACGTTCGCCTATCTCCGCGCAAACGACAATGCCCTGAATGAAGGGTTTATCGTGCATGAGATAAGGCAGTGCGCCAAACGCGATCCGCCCGCGCAGCGCTTCGGGCTCCGGCAGGGTGTAATCCTCCGCCACGTTCGGAAAATCATCTCCGGTGGCGGCCAGCTGTTCGCGAAGATGAGGGAAGGGTAAATCTTTTATTTTCAGTGGTTTCTGTCCACGAGCGTCAATGAAGGTGTCGAACATCAGTTCGCCGTTCTGTCCGCGAATGCGCGTCCTGTCTTCCCTTTTCTCCAGCGAATAGTTTTCCCCAAGCGTCTGAATCGTCAGGATCCCTGCTTCCCGCAGCGCAAGAAGGCGGCGGATGGATTCTGAAGGGATTGCGGTATAGTTGTCGATGAACACCCGCGCCAGGCCTGCGTTGAAGCGCTGTCGGTCGCGCTCATCAAAATGCGCCACGGCATCTTCAACCGCTTCATGCAGGCGAAGGATGGCATAACGCCACGGCACCGTATGCCGCTCTTGCTTGTTACGCTCGACTTCCCGCAGGTTCTCCTCCGCCCAGTCAAAAGGGTTGTGCTGCTGCCTGTCGGCAAACCAGGCGCTGGCAAAGGTGTCGGCGTTCAGTTCAGGTAACGTGATGTGGTCGCTCCACTGCGGGTCGGCAAGCGTAATCTCTTTTGCCATCAGCGCAAAAATACGGTCCAGCAAACCCTGACTTCCGGCGGCAATTTCCCGTGCTACGGCCTGTTCCGTTACCACTTTCAGCGGTTCGTAAGGGAGAGGGCAGTAAAAATCTGCCTCAGGCAAAATACCGGATCGCGACATCAGCGTCAGGTTCAGTGCAGTACTGTTTCTGTTGAGGTTAAAAGTGACAGCGTGCTCATCCGTTTCATCGAATGCACCGTGCTGTGCCACGACGGCCATAGCAGCATCAATGGCGCTCAGCGAAAGCCCCATAATGCCGACGCAACCCGCAGGAATACGCGCCTCCAGCAGCCCCGACCACGGACTCGGGAAAAATGAACGGGTCGCCTCTTCGTCATCCGGCCAGACGTGCCCGGTGGCGATGACGGCAAGGTCGAACACGTCAGGTTCAGCAACGTTATTTATCCATAACCGGACGCCTTGCTCCGTTGCGTGCAGATCGCTCACTTCGCAGGATTCATGGACCTCAACCTGGTAACCACGCTGTCTCGCTTTTTCCACCAGGATGAGGAACTGCGCGCGAAAGTAGTCGCCCAGCAGAATGCGCGGCAGGAACTGGCGATCGTGCAGCGTGGACGCCTCAACGCCAAAATGTGCCAGGCGTTCCTGAGGCAGCGTTTTTAACCACTCCAGGTAGGTCATAAAGAGCGGTGGAATTTCAATGCTGGCAATGTTCGCCAGCATCAGGCGTGAATTGTCCTCGTCGGCATACGGCATGCCGACGCCGGCTTCCTCCGCGCGCTCATACAGCGAGATGGCGACGGGTGTGTTGTGCTTATAGAGCGAAAAGAAAGTGTATATCCCGGTCGGGCCGGTGCCGATAATGGCGATTTTTTTCATGGCGGTTCACCTGAGTTACCTGCATCAAGTGTAGTCGTCGATGTCAGCTATGCAATTTCCTCATGGCTAGCATGACAACAATTCGATTGTCGCCGCAGAGGGCTTTCGCTTGAATAGTTATGCATATTTACTGAGAAAGGATTGGCGATGACTCTGCGTTCTCCGGTGAAAACCCGTACAAAGTTGCCCGATGTGGGCACCACCATCTTTACCGTGATTGGCCAGCTTTCCGCACAGCATAACGCCATTAACCTTTCCCAGGGCGCGCCGAACTTTGCCTGCGATCCACGATTAGTACAGGGCGTAACCCGTGCGATGGAAGCGGGGCATAACCAGTACGCATCGATGACCGGCCTGCATGCGCTGAAAATCCGCATCGCGGAGAAAATTGCCGATCTCTATGGCACTCGCTACGACGTTGACAGCGAAGTGCTGATCACGGCCAGCGCCAGCGAAGGGCTCTATTCCGCCATCAGCGGGCTGGTGCATCCCGGCGATGAAGTGATCTATTTTGAACCCTCGTTCGACAGCTATGCGCCGATTGTGCGTTTGCAGGGCGCAACGCCGGTCGCCATTAAGCTGACGGTGCCGGATTTTACCGTTAACTGGGATGAGGTGCGTGCCGCCATCACGCCGCGCACTCGCATGATTATCGTCAACACGCCGCATAACCCGAGCGGCAAAGTCTTCGATGCTAACGATCTGCAGCAGCTGGCGGCGCTGACCCGAAACACCGATATTGTGATTTTGTCTGACGAAGTCTACGAACACGTCGTGTTTGACGGCCAGCCGCATCACGGCATGGCAACGCATCCGCAGCTCGCCGAGCGCAGCGTGATTGTTTCATCCTTTGGAAAAACCTATCACGTCACCGGCTGGCGGGTGGGGTATTGTGTGGCGCCAGCCGAACTGATGGATGAGATCTGCAAAGTGCATCAATTTTTGATGTTTTCTGCCGATACTCCGATGCAGTACGCGTTTGCTGAACATATGATGGACCCGCAAACCTGGCTGTCGCTGGCGGGGTTTTATCAGCGTAAGCGCGATCTGCTGCAATCGCTGCTGGCAGAATCGCCATTTAAGCTGCTGCCGGGTCAGGGCTCGTTCTTCCTGCTGGCGGACTACAGCGCGTTCAGTGACGAGCGCGACAGCGAAATGGTTAAAAGGCTGATTGTTGACCACGGCGTGGCGACGATCCCGCTGTCGGCGTTTTACACCGACGGCACCGATAACAAACTGATTCGTCTCTCTTTTGCCAAAGATGAGGCGACATTACGGGCAGGCGCTGCGGCCCTGTGTCAGGTTAAACCACGTTAAGGGGCGTTGGCGATGAAAGTAAAAGCACTGATCCTGGGCTTCGGCCTGATTTGCTCGGTTTCCTCTTTTGCGGCAGACGAGCTGCGCTTTGGCGTGGAGGCGGAGTACCCGCCGTTTGAAAGTCGTAACTCAGCGGGCGAACTACAGGGGTTTGATATCGATTTGGGCAACGCCATCTGTAAAGCGGCACAGCTGAAATGCAGCTGGGTGGAAAGCTCGTTTGATTCACTGATCCCGGGGCTCGTTGCGAAAAAGTTTGACGCGATAAACTCGGCGATGAACATCACCGAACAGCGGCGTAAAAGCATTGATTTCACTCAGCCGATTTACCGCATTCCGTCTCAGCTGGTCGGAAAAGAGGGCAGCGGCATGCAGGCCACGCCGGAAGGATTGCAGGGTAAAACCATTGGTGTGTTGCAGGGTTCCATTCAGGAAACCTACGCCAAGGAGCACTGGGAAAAGCACGGTGTCACCGTAGTGTCTTATAAAGATCAGAATATGGCGTGGGCGGATCTGCTGAACGGGCGTATTGACGCAAGCTTAGTGATGTCCGCCGCGGGCCAGGCCGGGTTCCTCAGTAAGCCGCAGGGTAAAGGCTTCGGCTTTATCGGCAAACCGGTGGCGGATGACACGATCCTCGGCAGCGGGATTGGCTTTGGTCTGCGTAAAGGCGACGAGGCGCAGAAAAAGCAGCTCGACGCCGCTATCGACAAAGTGCGTGCCGATGGCACCATCACCACGCTTGCGGCGAAATACTTTCCGGGTATTGACGTCAGCGTGAAATAATAACGAGAGTGTATTTTGGCCCCGGGAGTGATGTCGCTCGCCGGTTTTTTTTTCGAACGGCGTATGGGGCATCGTAGGCCTGGGTAAGGCGAAGCCGCCACCCGGCATAAAAGCCCTTCGCGCAAGCGTTCACGCAAATCAGCGATGAGCCTTTTTTATACAGACATTTACAACCGGAATCAGTCACTTCCGATCGCAATAATTTATTTCCCGGTTTGCGCGGATTTTGCGCGGGCAACAATTGGATTATCAGCGTTTTTTGTCTAGAGTGGGGCGCATCTTCGCGAAGTCGACATTTATAAGGACGCTGACTCAGGCATGAACCGCAGACACTTTATTAAATCCTCGATGGCTGTCGCCGCGGTGAGCGCGACAACCGGCATTGCCTCCCTGTTTTCCAAAGCCGCGCTTGCTGATGATTCGTCCATTGCCGACGGGCAAACGCGTCGTTTTGATTTCTCCGTATTGCAGTCGATGGCCCGCGACATTGCCAGCCAGCCATGGGGTGGCAAACCAAAAGATTTGCCGAAAACTCTCGCAGAGCTGACGCCGCAGGCTTACAACGCGATTCAGTACGATGCAAACCAGTCGCTGTGGAACAACATTCCCGATCGTCAGCTCGATATTCAGTTCTTCCACGTCGGGATGGGCTTCCGCCGCCGCGTGCGCATGTTCTCACTGGATTCTGCGACACAGCAGGCGCGTGAAATCCACTTCCGCCCGGAGCTGTTCAAATACAACGATGCGGGCGTCGACACTAAGCAGCTGGAAGGGCAGACCGACCTCGGCTTCGCCGGTTTCCGCACCTTTAAGGCGCCGGAACTGGCACGCCGCGATATCGTGTCGTTCCTTGGTGCAAGCTACTTCCGCGCGGTTGACAGCACTTATCAGTACGGCCTGTCTGCACGCGGCCTGGCGGTGGATACCTACACCGACGGTCTCGAAGAGTTCCCGGATTTCACCTCTTTCTGGTTTGAAACCGTTAAGCCGGGCGCCACGGTCTTTACCGTTTACGCATTGCTGGACAGCCCAAGCGTATCCGGTGCATACAAGTTCACCGTAAACTGTCAGGAAACGCAGGTGATCATGGATGTGGAAAACCACATCTTCGCCCGCAAGGACATCAAACAGCTCGGCATCTCGCCGATGACCAGCATGTTCAGCTGCGGCAACAACGAGCGCCGCACGTGCGATACCATCCACCCGCAAATCCACGACTCCGATCGTCTGGCGATGTGGCGCGGTAACGGCGAGTGGATCTGCCGTCCGCTGAACAACCCGCAGAAGCTACAGTTCAACGCCTACCAGGACAAAAATCCGCGCGGCTTTGGTCTGCTGCAGCTTGACCGCGATTTCTCGCACTATCAGGACGTGATGGGCTGGTACAACAAGCGCCCGAGCCTGTGGGTCGAACCGCGCAGCCAGTGGGGCGAAGGGGCCGTTTCATTGATGGAGATCCCGACCACCGGTGAAACGCTGGATAACATCGTCTGCTTCTGGCAACCGAAAAAAACGGTGAAGGCGGGCGACGAACTGGACTTCAAGTATCGCCTCTACTGGGCCGCGCAGCCGCCGGTACGCTCTCCAATGGCCCGAGTGATGGCAACCCGCACCGGCATGGGCGGCTTCCCGGAAGGCTGGGCACCGGGTGAACACTATCCGGAGAAATGGGCACGTCGCTTTGCCATTGACTTCGTGGGCGGGGACCTGAAAGCCGCCGCACCGAAAGGTATCGAGCCGGTGATCACGCTCTCCAACGGCGAAGCGAAGCAGATTGAAATTCTCTACGTCGAACCGTTCGACGGCTACCGCATTCTCTTCGACTGGTATCCGACCAACGACTCCACAGACCCGGTAGATATGCGCATGTTCCTGCGCTGCCAGGGCGATGCGATCAGCGAAACCTGGCTGTATCAGTACTTCCCGCCCGCGCCGGACAAGCGTAATTACGTTGATGACCGCGTGATGAAGTAAGCGCCCGGCGGCACTGCGTTTGCCTGGCCTACAAAATACCGTAGGCCGGGTTAGCGCAGTGCCACCCGGCAAGCCTGTTTAGGGTTTGAGGACCAGTGGAACGAAAACGTATGCTAATCACAAGGATCCATGATGACACCTGAAAACCCGCTACAGGATGCATTGATTCAGGTTTCCGCTGAGTTAGCGCTGGAAGCCGCCAATGAGCGTTTTGTTCCCGCGCTGCACCAGCTGGTGCTTAAAAATCGCCAGTGGCTGCAGCACTCCCTGAACTGGCCGCAGTTTGTCGGTAGTGAAGAGGACACCCGGCAAAATATGCTGAGCAACCGGTTACTGCACCAGCGCGGATACGCCAAAATGTTCCTGATTGTATACAGCGGTGATGTCGTGGGCGTGCTGTCGTTTAACGCCATTGAGCCGCTCAATAAGGCCGGTTATATCGGTTACTGGCTGGATGAAGACCATCAGGGGCAAGGGATCCTGTCCGCCTGTCTTGAAGCGTTTATGCAGTACTACGCGCAACAGGGGGAAATCCGCCGGTTTGTGATCAAATGTCGTGTTGAAAATGAGCGCAGCAACCGGGTGGCGCTGCGCAACGGTTTCGTGCTGGAAGGGTGCCTGCGACAGGCGGAGTATCTCAACGGCCGCTACCAGGACCAGAATATCTACGCCCGCATTATTGAAGATGGCTTAAAGTGACCCGAGCAGCGGCGTGCGTGTGATCCGCTCGTCGCCGTTGATCACCTTGCGCCCGCGCAGGTGAATAGTGTCACCGTCATAAGCTTCGATCACTGCGTTACCGGTGATTTCAACCCGATGTTCAATCACCACATCTCCGCTGATGCGCGCGTGGCCTTCAACCAGGATTTTATCATCCAGCAGGATAGGGCCGCCGCGCAGCCAGGCGTGACCGCCAACCAGCACGTGATGTTTCAGCACGCAGTTGCCTTCCACCACGGCGTTTTCCGCCACCTGTGAACTGTAGCGCAGGGTGGGAATCGCGTCCTCGCCGCTCCCGGCCACCACGCGGGCGTTACCATAGACTTTCGCGCAGTCGCAGACCCAGACGTTGTTTACATCATTACCCTGGAGAAGTGCGGCATCGAACACTTCGGCGCGGTGCTCAATAAACGCCTGATCGACGATGGCATCGCCGTAAATTTGTGCCTGGTGAACAATGCGTGAGCGACTGACGGTGGCGCGATCGTAGATTTGCAGATGCTGCAAGCTGTCACGGGTTAAGCCGATGGCGGCGATAATATCGCATTCGTTGAGAATGCGTGCATCGCCGAAAAGATGACACTCGCCGCGCACGCGGGATGACTGAACGGTGACGTTGTCACTTACTCTCGCCTGATGGCTAAGGATGGCGTTGTCTATCCAGGCATTACCTTCCACCAGCACGCCGTAAGAAAGCGTGCAGGGCTGCGTCACTCGCGCATCGCCCGTTACGCGGGCAGCGGCAAAAACCACGCTGTTCTCATCATAAATCCAGCAGTTGCCTGCCTGGCTTAGCGCTGATTCATCATCCACCCAGCCGCCCGGCGTGCCGGCTTTCACGTCGGCGAAATCTCGCAGGGCAATGATTTGCCGCAGTGAGACGCACTTTTTCTCACCATCTTCCTGATAGCTGTGGCTACGTGCGGAATCGCTCAGGCGGAATTTGTTCATCAGAATTCTCTTTATGAGGGGCTAAGATAAACGTAGCAAAGAATCTGCGTGACGCGGCGCAGAAGGTTCCTTTAAAATGCATCTTCAAATTTTTTTGAATGCTTAACATAAATGAACAATCCCTCCAGTAAACGTCCCGTTCTGCATCTGCCAGCCGGTTATTTCGGCATGGTGCTCGGTATCATCGGCATGGGGTTTGCCTGGCGCTATGCCAGCACAATCTGGCCTGTACCGCGGCTGATTGGCGACGCGCTGGTGGTACTGGCGATCGTTATCTGGGCGCTGCTGACGCTGGCGTTTTTACTGCGGCTGACGCGTTTCCCGCACAGCGTGCTCGCTGAGATGCGCCACCCGTTTGCCAGCAGCTTTGTCAGCCTGTTTCCGGCGACGACAATGCTGGTTTCTATTGGCGTAATGCCGTGGTGGCGGGAGCTGGCAGAAGGGCTGTTTGGCTTCGGCGTCGCGGCGCAGCTGTGTTACGCCGCGTGGCAAAGCGCCGGACTGTGGCGCGGAAAGCACCCAAATGAGGCCACAACGCCAGGCCTGTATCTGCCGACGGTGGCAAATAACTTTATCAGCGCAATGGCGTGCGGTGCGCTGGGTTATACCGACGTCGGGCTGGTTTTCCTGGGCGCCGGCATTTTCTCCTGGCTGAGCCTGGAGCCTGTTATTTTACAACGTTTACGCAGCGCCGGAGAGCTGCCCGCACCGCTGCGCACCTCGCTTGGTATTCAGCTTGCCCCCGCGCTGGTGGCCTGTAGCGCCTGGTTTGCCGTAAATGGTGGTCACGCGGATGTGCTGGCAAAAATGCTGTTCGGTTACGGCCTGCTGCAGCTGCTGTTTATGCTGCGTCTGATCCCCTGGTTCCTGGCTCAGCCGTTTAACGCCTCATTCTGGAGCTTCTCGTTCGGCATTTCAGCGCTGGCGACCACCGGGCTGCATCTGGGGCACGCCGCGCCTGACGGTTTTTTCCATTACCTGGCGCTGCCGCTGTTTATCTTCACTAACGCGATTATCGCTTTGCTGATGCTGTGGACCCTGAATTTGCTGGTCTGCGGCAAGCTGCTGACCCGCGTCGATCGTGACACTCTTTTACCCAACAAGGATCCCCAATGACTCTTCGTGACGAAAACTACTTCACTGACAAATACGGCCTGACTCGCACCCATTCAGAAGTGCTGCACGCGGCGACGAAAATTCAGCCCGGAAAAACGCTCGATCTGGGATGTGGCAACGGGCGTAACAGCCTTTTCCTCGCAGCGAACGGCTTTGATGTTACCGCGTGGGATAAAAACGCAATGAGCATCAATAACCTGGAGACCATTCGCCAGGCGGAAGGGCTGGAAAACCTGCGATCGAAGGAAGTGGATCTGAATGCGCTGACGTTCGACGGCGACTACGACTTTATTCTCTCCACCGTGGTGATGATGTTCCTGGAAGCGAAAACCATTCCGGGGCTGATTGCTAACATGCAGCGCTGCACGAAGCCGGGCGGCTGGAACCTGATCGTGGCGGCGATGGACACGGACGATTATCCGTGTACCGTCGGCTTCCCGTTTGCCTTTAAGGCGGGCGAGCTGAAGAATTACTACGAAGGCTGGCAGTTCGACCGCTATAACGAAGAGGTCGGCGAACTCCATCGCACCGACGCCAACGGTAACCGCATCAAATTGCGCTTTGCCACCATGCTCGCCCGCAAACCTGCTTAACGCGCGGCCAGCAGGCAGAGCTGCAGGGCGACGTTGTAAGAGGCCTCGAACGATTTCAGCGGCAAAAATTCAAACTTCGAGTGGAAGTTGTGCGCGCCGGTGAAGAAGTTCGGGGTCAGCAGCCCTTTGGCTGAGAGCGCCGCGCCGTCGGTGCCGCCGCGCATCGGCGTCGGTTTTGGCGTAATACCGAGGCTCTCCATGGCCTCAAACATCAAATCAACCGCACGACGATCTTCACCGATGGCATTGCTGATGTTGCTGTAGGTATCGCTTATCCGATAGTCCACTTTTGCCGTTGGGTAGAGCGCGGCAATCTTCCCGGCGACTTCGGCAATCTGCTGTTTACGGCGCTCGAAGCTCGCTTTGTCAAAATCACGAATGCTGGCGTGCAGCACCGCATTGCTCTGCACGGCTTCCATGCCATTAAACCAGACATAGCCTTCACGGCCTTCGGTGTGCTCCGGGGTTTCCAGACGATCGAAGTGGCTCATATAGTCCGTCGCCATCAGCAACGGGTTGACCAGCACGCCTTTGGCGGACATCGGGTGAGCGGTGAGGCCGGTAAAGCGGATTTCTGCCGCAGCGGCGTTGAAGTTTTCATAAACGATCTCACCGAGTTCACAGCAGTCGATGGTCCAGGCGAAATCAGCGTTGAAGCGACGTTCGATATCCAGCGCCTTCGCGCCGCGCAGGCCGACTTCTTCATCGGGCACGAAGGCTACCAGGATATCGCCATGGCGCTGTTCGGCCTTCAGGTTTTCCAGCAGCGTCATCACCACGGTAACTGCGGCTTTGTTGTCGGCACCGAGCACGCTGGTGCCGTCGCTGAAGATAATGTCTTCACCAGGGTAGGCCAGAATTTCAGGATGCTCTTTTACCCGCAGCCAGACGTCTTTTTGCGTATTCAGGCAGAGATCTTCACCAGTAAAACGCAGGATTTGCGGATGAATATCCGGCGACAGCCCGACGTCCACGGTATCGATATGAGTGATGAAACCAACGCGCGGCGCACCGGGAATATTGCCTTTTTTCACCGCGGTAACGGTGGCATGCTCATCAATTTCAATATTGTCCAGGCCCAGCTGTTCCAGCTCTTTTGCCAGGACTTGCGCCATCTCGTGCTGTCCTGCGGTGGTGGGTAAGGTGGTTGCGCTGGCGTCGCTCTGGCTGGTGATAGACAGATAGCGGAAGAAGCGCTGGGTTAATTGACTGGCGAGCGGCGATGGCATAGTGATTCCTTCTTTATTCATGTTATCAGGTGTTTGCAGTTTGTATTTGATGTTATCAATGGAAGGCTAAACCAATAAGAACAGGAAAAGGACATGAATTGCAAACTGACAACGCTAACGCTTGCGACGCTGGCCCTGACGGTAAGTTCCACCGTGGCGGCCAAAACGCTGGTGTACTGTTCGGAAGGATCGCCGGAGAACTTCAACCCGCAGTTATACACCTCTGGCACTAGCGTGGATGCCAGCGCCGTACCGGTTTATAACCGCCTGGTGGATTTCAAACCGGGCACCACGGAGCTGGTACCGAGCCTGGCGGAAAGCTGGGACGTGAGTGAAGACGGCAAGGTTTATACCTTCCATCTCAGGCCCGGCGTGAAGTTTCAGAGCAACAAAAACTTCAAACCCACCCGTGATTTTAACGCCGACGACGTGATTTTCTCGTTCATGCGCCAGAAGGACGAGAACAACCCGTATCACAAGGTCTCCGGCGGCAGCTATTCCAATTTTGAAAGCCTGGAGTTTGGCAAGCTGATTGAATCCATCGACAAAGTGGATGAGCACACCGTGCGCTTTACGCTGGCGCATCCTGAGGCACCGTTTGTGGCCGATCTGGCCTGGTATTTTGCCTCAATCCTTTCCGCCGAATACGCCGATGCGATGCTGAAAGCGGGCACGCCGGAGCGCGTCGATATGGATCCGATTGGCACCGGGCCGTTTAAGCTCGCGCAGTACCAAAAAGATTCGCGCATTTTGTTTACCGCAAACTCTGACTACTGGCAGGGCAAATCAACAATCGACCGGCTGGTATTCAGCATTACGCCGGATGCTTCCGTCCGTTACGCCAAGCTCGAGAAAAATGAATGTCAGGTGATGCCATTCCCGAACCCGGCGGATCTGCCGCGCATGAAGGCGAACAAAGACATCAACCTGATGAGTAAAGCGGGGCTGAATACCGGCTTTCTGGCATTTAATACGCAAAAGCCGCCGTTTGATAATGTGAAGGTTCGTCAGGCGCTGGCGATGGCGATCAACAAACCGGCCATCATTGACGCGGTCTTCCAGGGGACAGGTACCGCGGCGAAGAACATCCTGCCGCCGGGCGTGTGGAGCGCCGACAGCGAACTGAAGGATTACGATTTCGACCCGGAAAAAGCCAAAGCCTTGCTGAAAGAGGCGGGTTTTACTGACGGTCTGACCGTCGATCTGTGGGCGATGCCGGTCCAGCGTCCTTATAACCCGAACGCCAAGCGTATGGCAGAGATGATTCAGGCCGACTGGGCGAAAATCGGTGTGAAAACCACCATTACCACCTATGAATGGGGCGAATACCTGAAGCGCGTAAAAGACGGTGAGCATCAGGCGGCGCTGATGGGCTGGACCACCGCCACCGGCGATCCGGATAACTTCTTCGGCCCGCTGTTTACCTGCCAGTCGGCAGACGGCGGTTCAAACTCGGCGAAGTGGTGTTATGCGCCATTTGATAAGCTGATTGCTGAAGCGAAATCGATAACCGATCAGCAGAAACGCACCGAGCTTTATAAGCAGGCGCAGCAGATGATGCACGATCAGATGCCTGCGGTGATGATTGCCCACTCCACGATTTTTGAACCGGTGCGTAAAGAGGTGACCGGCTATGAAATCGATCCGTTCGGCAAGCATCTTTTCTGGCAGGTCGACCTGAAGTAAAACGCGCTATCACCTGTCGTAACGGCAGGTGATAGTTATTTTCCTGATATTTTCGCTATCGCTTTTTTTCCTACAACTTTTCCGCTGCCGTTTTGCTATAAGTTAAGAGCATTTTTGCACTGACAGGATTCTTTTATGCGTAGCAAAACTTTATGTAAAGTGGCCACCGTTGCGGCCATGTTAGCGTTGACAGGGTGCGCTTCCAAAATCGCTCAGCCCAATCAGTTTTCCGGTTTCCTGAAGGATTATTCCAACCTGAAAGAAACCACCTCCGCCTCCGGCAAGCCAGAGCTGCGCTGGATCGATCCAAACTATAATCCGGCGAATTACGATAACGTGGTGTTCAACCCCATTGTCTATTATCCGGTGCCAAAACCGACAACGCAGGTTGGGCAGAATGCGCTGGATCAGATCCGCAACTACACCAACGTTCAGTTGAAAAAGGCGATTTCCGAGAAGAAACCGCTGGCGACTACCGTCGGGCCGCGTAGCCTGATTTTCCGCGGGGCGATTACCGGCGTGGACTCCAGCAAGGAAGGGTTGCAGTTCTATGAAGTGGTGCCAGTGGCAATGATTGTGGCGGGAACGCAGATGGCAACCGGCCATCGCACGATGAACACCAGCCTTTATTTCGAAGGTGAGCTCATCGACGCGAAAACCAATAAACCGGTTATCAAAATTGTGCGTAAAGGAGAGGGGAAATCACTCTCGAATGAAAACACACCGTTAACGGCGGATGCGCTGAAAGCGGTGATTGACGAAATGGCGATTGACGCCGTGAAGTTCGACCCAAGCCAGAAGTAAAAAAATTGCCCGGCGGCACTTTATTTGCGTGGGCTTAAGGAAGGTTATGCAGGCCCGGTAAGCGCAGCGCCACCGGGCAACTATTCCGCTGATGACCAGGCTTACGCCGCGCTTTTGCGTAACGCTCTGCGTTTGAACCAGGTTTCAGGCTTCGCAAACATCACTAAATTCCCTGTCAGAATCAGCGCCAGTCCAAATACCGCGTTGGCGTGCCACACGTAGCCTTCATAGAACGTTGAAATAGTCAGCGCCACAAGCGGGAACAGCAGGGTACTGTAAGCGGCATTCGCAGGCCCGATCCGCCCGACCAGCGTGAAGTACGCGCCGAAGGCAATCACCGATCCAAACAGCGCCAGATAGAGCAGCGCACCCATATAGCTGACGGTGAACTCAGGCATAAAGTTATCGCCGCGAATCAGGGCAATCGCGCCCATCACCAGCGTGCCGTAAAGCATTGCCCAGCTGTTCGTGGTCAGCGTTTCCAGGCCACGGCGCTGGTGGCGGATGCTCAGCATATTGCCCAGCGAGAAGCCGTAAGTACCGAGTGCGCTCAGGCCAATGCCCATCAGCAGTTCGGTGCTCAGGCCGCTCGCCTGTAAATCATCCCAGAACAGCGTCACGATGCCGGTCAGACCGAGCAGGGCGGCGAGGTAAAAGCGGCCCGGCGGCTGCTGACGATAAAACAGGAAGCTGTTGATGGCGTTAAACAGCACGGCCATGGAGAAAATGACCGATTCCAGGCCGGTGTTGATCCACTTTGCCGCGCTGTAGAAGCACCAGAAGTTGAAGCAGAACACGCAGCAGCCCTGAATGATGCAGAACAGATGATCGCGCATCTGTAATTTACGCAGGCGGCCCATCAGTTTGAGCACCACCATCAGGGTGATACTCGCCACCGCAAAGCGCCAGAAAATGGATACCGGTGCGGGAACCGGGCCCTGTTGCAGGAAAATGGCAATCCAGGTGGTTCCCCAAATCACCACCACCAGAAAATAGAGCAATACGTTCATCGTTGTTTTCTCACTTCAGTCTTCAATGGGCAAAGTCTGGCAGAGGTGAAAGGGCGGGGCTTGTAGAAAGTTGCCGGAGAGTTGCATATTCTTGCGCATTTTTTTGCGATCCGGCACGCAGAAGGCTGGCATGCGGAGGCGACAATTCATAGACTATCGCTCTGACTCCCGGCTACAGCGAACACGATGCCTGAACAGTACGCTACGTTTAAAACCCTGCGCCAACAAAACGCCGTCCTGCGGGACACGGTGGCGCTGAACTCCGGCATTCAGCTGGCGGCCTGGTTTAATCAAAGCGATACCGTGACGGTACAAAGTGACCACCATACGCTGAGCCTGTACGTGGCGGATGGCTATGAGAGCTACCACAAAACGCCGCACGGCTGGAAAAACGGCGGCGGGCCGGACAGATTCTGCCTGATGCCAAAAGAGAGTGAATCGAGTTGGGATATTCGCGACGATCTTTCGTTTGTGCACCTCTACTGCACCGACGAGCATCTGCGCGCCACCGGCGAGAAAATCTGGGACAAGAGCCCGGCGTCGTTCCGGCTGGACGAAAAAACCTTCGCCCAGGACGATAAAATTACCGCGCTGTATCGCCATTTTCTGCTCGACTGCGACTGGCAGCAGCAGGCGAACCACCTGGCGCTGAGTTCGGCAACCACGTTGCTGCTAACGCATCTGATTCAGCACTACACCAACGTTCAGTGGCAGCTGCCAAAAGTGACCGGCGGCCTTGCGCCCTTTGTGTTACGCAACGTGCTGGCGCTGATTGAGGCCAGGCTAGCCGAGCCGCTGACGCTCGCCGATCTGGCGCAGGAAGCGAAGTTAAGCGAATACCATTTTGCGCGGATGTTCAGCCTGTCGATGAATATGGCGCCGCATCAGTACGTGATGCAGCGGCGGATGGCGAGGGCGCAGGAGCTGGTGCGTCACACCTCGTTACCTCTGACCGACATTGCCCTGGCCTGCGGTTTCAGCTCTGCGAGCCATTTCAGCAACCGCTTTAAAAGCGCGCTGGGTATGACGCCGTCACAGCTACGTGCGGCGGGCCAGTGACAGTACGCTGAAGCAAATTCCTCCGGCAATCAGCCCCCAAAAAGCAGATCCAATCCCGAACAGCGTCACGCCGCTGGCGGTCAGCAGAAAGGTGACAATCGCCGCGTCACGTTCATTCTCTTTGCCCAACGCCTGCACCAGGCTACCGCCAATAGTGCCGAGCAGGGCGAGCCCCGCCAGCATCTGAATTCCCGCCGCGGGCAAAGCCGCCATGAGTGATGTGATGGAGCCGCCAAACACGCCCGCCAGCAGATAAAAAAATCCCGCTGCTGCCGCGGCTTTCCAGCGCTGCGACGGGTCGGGATGCGCCTCAGGGCTCTGACAAATCGCGGCGGTAATAGCGGCGATGCAAATCGAGAACACCCCAAACGGTGAGAACGCCAGCGCAATGCCGCCGGTGACGACCATCAGCATCGATATGGGGGCAGAGTAGCCAGAGGCTTTCATGGTGGCGACGCCAGGCGCATTTTGCGAGGCCATTGTGACCAGGAAAAACGGCACGCCGACGCTTAGCAGCAGAGAAAAATCAAACGCCGGAGCGACGTAACGTGGCATGACGAATGCCAGGTGCAGTGCGTTATGGTGCAGATTATCGGTAAAAATGGCGATCAGACAGCCCAAAGCCAGCGCTGCCACTACCGCATAGCGCGGGGCGAAAGCCTTGAGTACCAGCCATGCAGCAAGCATGCTGCCGCAGAGCAGCCCATCACTTTGCAGGCTGGTGAAGGCCTGTAAGCCAAAGCGCAGCAGGATCCCCGCGAGCATCGCGGCGGCAAGAGAGTGTGGGATGATTTTCATCAGCCGGGCAAACAGGCCGGTTACGCCGCACAGCACAATCAGCACATTGGCAAAGACGAAAATACCGACCGCCTGATTCAGCGTTACCCCTTGCAACCCCGTCACCAGCAGCGCCGCGCCCGGCGTGGACCACGCAGTCAGAACAGGGATCTTGCGCCACAGGGTCAATACCAGCGTGCTCACCCCCATTGCCAGACCCAGCGCCGTCATCCAGCCAGCGATGGTTCGGGCATCGGCGCCAGCAGTGGCGGCAGCCTGCCAAATGATGGCGGCGGAGCTGGCGTAACCAACCAGTACTGCCACAAAACCTGCCAGCAGCGTTGAGAAAGGAAATGTGCGCATAGCGTCCTCTTGTGCGTTATAACGTCCGATGGGATGTAGCATTGGGCGTTATAGCGCACAAGTGATAAACTGCGTTCAACAAAGGAGCCGTGATGAATATTGCACACCACCTTGCCACTACCCTGAAAGCGCTGCGTCAGCAGCGGGAATGGAGCCTGTCGAAGCTTGCAGAAGAGACGGGCGTATCAAAAGCGATGCTCGGGCAGATTGAACGCCACGAGTCCAGCCCGACGATCGCGACGCTATGGAAAATCGCCACCGGGCTGAACGTCCCGTTTTCGCTGTTTATCACCCCGCCGGAAAGTGAAGATAAAGCTTACGATCCGCAGCAGCAGGCGATGGTGGTGACGCCAATTTTCCCGTGGGACCCGATTCTGCACTACGATCACTTCGCGATAACCCTCGCGCCGGGCGCGTTAAGCGAATCCACGCCGCACGAAAACGGGGTGATCGAACATGTTGTCGCCATCAACGGCACGCTCGAGATGTGCATTGACGGGCAGTGGCAGCAGGTGAAAGAAGGGGAAGGGCTGAAGTTCGCGGGGGACAGGCCGCACGCCTATCGCAACAGCACGGCGCAGGCGGTGCTGTTCCATTCGCTCATTCATTATCCCCACGCTAAGAAAGAAAAAGCCGCAGACTGAGCTGCGGCCAAACACGACGACTTACGACAAGAATAAACGCGACGAGGAAAAATCCGGAATACGCAGCCACTGTAATGCGTTGCCGCTTCGCCCGGAAATAGCAATTTCTTCAATGCTTTGCCGGAATGCAGAAAATGCCTCTCCGCGCGGTGTGGAAAATGATTTCGCCCCGCGCCGGTTCTGACTACAATAGCCGCCATTTTGATCCCAACGGATAATAACGATGCGCCTGCAAAACCATCATCTTGAACTCCTGAGCCCGGCCCGTGACGTCGGCATTGCCCGCGAAGCCATTCTTCACGGTGCGGATGCGGTCTACATCGGCGGCCCTGGCTTCGGTGCCCGCCACAACGCCAGCAACAGCCTGAGCGATATCGCCGCTCTGGTACCGTTTGCCCATCGCTACGGCGCGAAGGTGTTTGTGACCATCAACACCATTCTTCACGATGATGAGCTGGAACCGGCGCAAAAGCTGATTACCGACCTGTACCAGACCGGCGTGGATGCGCTGATCGTGCAGGATATGGGGATCATGCAGCTGGATCTGCCGCCGATTGAGCTGCATGCCAGTACCCAGTGCGATATCCGCAGCGTCGAAAAAGCGAAATTCCTGTCTGATGTTGGCTTCAGCCAGATCGTGCTGGCGCGTGAGCTCAACCTCCAGCAGATTAAAGCGATTCATGAGAATACCGACGCCACCATCGAGTTCTTTATCCACGGTGCGCTGTGCGTGGCCTATTCCGGCCAGTGCTATATTTCCCATGCGCAGACCGGGCGCAGCGCCAACCGCGGCGATTGCTCGCAGGCCTGCCGTCTGCCGTACACCCTGAAAGACGATCAGGGCCGCGTAGTGGCTTATGAAAAACACCTGCTGTCGATGAAGGACAACGATCAGACCGCCAACCTGGGGCAGCTGATTGACGCAGGCGTGCGCTCCTTCAAGATTGAAGGGCGATATAAAGACATGAGCTACGTGAAAAATATCACCGCGCACTATCGCCAGATGCTCGACAAAATTATCGAAGAGCGCGGCGACCTGGCGCGCTCTTCCCACGGTCGCACCGAGCACTTCTTCGTACCGTCCACTGACAAAACCTTCCATCGCGGCAGCACGGATTACTTCGTGAACGCGCGTAAAGGCGATATCGGCGCGTTTGATTCGCCGAAGTTTATCGGCCTGCCGGTGGGCGAAGTCCTGAAGGTCAGCAAAGATCACCTCGACGTGGAAGTGACCGAGCCGCTGGCGAACGGCGACGGCCTGAACGTGCTCATCAAGCGTGAAGTGGTTGGTTTCCGCGCCAATACGGTGGAGAAAACCGGCGCCAACCGCTATCGCGTATGGCCGAACGAAATGCCTGCGGATCTGCACAAGGCGCGCCCGCACACCCCGCTGAACCGCAACCTCGACCACAACTGGTCCCAGGCGCTGACCAAAACCTCCAGCGAACGCCGCATTGCGGTGGATATCGACATCGGCGGCTGGCAGGAACAGCTGATCCTGACGATGACCAGCGAAGACGGCGTCAGCGTGACGCATACGCTCGACGGCAATTTTGAAGAAGCATCCAACGCTGAAAAAGCCCTGAACAACCTTCAGGACGGCGTGGCGAAGCTGGGGCAAACCATTTATTACCCGCGCGACGTGCAGGTGAACCTGCCGGGTGCGCTGTTTGTACCGAACAGCCTGCTGAACCAGCTGCGCCGTGAAACGGTGGAGATGCTTGATGAGGCACGTCTGGCGGCCTACGTACGCGGTAGCCGCAAGCCGGTTTCCACGCCGGAACCGGTATACCCGGAAACGCATCTGACGTTTTTAACTAACGTTTATAACCACAAAGCGCGCGAGTTTTATCATCGCTACGGCGTCCAGCTGATCGACGCGGCATATGAGGCGCACGAAGAGAAGGGCGACGTGCCGGTGATGATCACCAAGCACTGCCTGCGCTTTGAGTTTAACCTGTGCCCGAAACAGGCGAAAGGCAACATCAAGAGCTGGAAGGCGACGCCAATGCAGTTGATGCACGGCGACGAAGTGCTGACGCTGAAGTTTGACTGCCGTCCGTGCGAAATGCACGTGGTCGGCAAAATCAAAAACCATATCCTGAAGATGCCGCAGGCGGGGAGCATTGTGGCGTCCGTCAGCCCGGACGATTTGATGAAGACCCTGCCAAAGCGCAAGGGCTTGTAAGCGCCATTGCCGGATGCGGCTTCGCCTTATCCGGCCTACGGATTTTGTAGGCCGGGCAAACAACGTGCCGCCCGGCAATGGAATGGTTAAGATTTAAATCCCGCGGCGCTCATCAGCAGGCGGAAAAACATGCTCACCGTCGCCAGCGTCAGCACGCTGCCGCCCCATAAGACAACCAGCCAGAAAAGACGTTGATAAAGTGGTCTTTGCATCAGTGATAACCCTCGCCGGTCTGCACTTTTCCGCGAAATACGTAGTAGCTCCAGAAGGTGTAGACCAGAATGATCGGCACAATCAGCAGGGCGCCAATTAGCATAAAGCCCTGGCTCTGCGGCGGGGCTGCCGCCTGCCATATCGTGATGTTGGGTGGGATCAGGTTCGGCCAGATGCTGATCCCAAGCCCGCTGAAGCCCAGGAAAATCAGGCCCAGGGTCAGCATAAACGGCGCTGCGTGACAGGATACATTGCCCAGCATTCGCCATAGCACGACGGCTACAGCCAGCGTCAGAACGGGCACCGGCAGCAGATACCACAGATTCGGCAGGCTAAACCAGCGAGCGGCAATCGCCGGATGTGCGAGCGGCGTCCACAGGCTGATGGCGGCAATGATAATCAGCATTGCCAGCAGCAATCCGTGCGAAACCCGGCGCATTGTTGCCTGGAGCGGATTTTCACTTTTCATCACCAGCCACGTCGCGCCAAGCAGCGCATAGGCTACAACCAGCCCGAAACCGCAGAACAGGGAGAACGGCGTCAGCCAGTCAAGCGGGCCGCCGGCAAAAGCGCGGTTGTGAACCGGAAAACCGTTCAGCACCGCGCCCACAACGATCCCCTGGCAGAACGTGGCGAGCAGCGAGCCGCCGAGAAATGCGCGATCCCAGAATGGACGGTGCGAAGGGGTGGCGTTAAAGCGAAACTCGAACGCGACGCCGCGAAAAATGAGCCCGATCAGCATTAACGTCAACGGAATGGTCAGTGCATCAATGATGACCGCATAGGCCAGCGGAAACGCACCAAACAGCCCGGCACCGCCAAGCACCAGCCAGGTTTCATTGCCGTCCCACACCGGGGCAACGCTGTTAATCATCACGTCGCGCTCTTCGGGTTTGCGCACGAACGGGAACAGAATGCCGATACCCAAATCGAAGCCATCCATCACGATGTACATCAGCGTGGCGAAAACGATGAGCACAAACCAGATAACCGATAAATCGATGCCCATTAGCGCACCTCCTGCTGATTAACGTCGATGGCCGCCGAAAGCGGACGAGCAGGCGTGCCGTGTGCGTCGGGAACAAAGTTCTGCGGGCCCTTACGAATCAGGCGAATCATATAGCTGTAGCCCACGCCGAAGACCGATGAATAGACGATGAAGAACGCCAGCAGGCTCACGCTCATGTGCAAATCACCGTGCGCGGAAACCGCGTCCTTCGTGCGTTGCAGTCCATATACCACCCACGGCTGACGACCAACTTCGGTCGTTATCCAGCCTGCCAGAATGGCAATCAGGCCCGTTGGCCCCATCCATAGCGCGAAGCGCAGAAAAGGTCGGCAAGTGTAGAGCCGTTGGCGCTTGCGCAGCCACAGCGACAGCACGCCCAGCAGGAGCATCAGGCCACCAAGTCCTGCCATCACGCGGAATGACCAGAACACAATCGTTGAGTTTGGTCTGTCTTCTTTGGCGAACGTTTTCAGCGCCGGAACCTGCTTTTCCAGACTGTGGGTCAGGATCAGGCTGCCGAGCGCCGGAATTTCTAAGCCGTAGCGCGTGCGCTCCTGGTTCATGTCCGGCCAGCCGAAAATCAGCAGCGGCGTCGGTTCACCGGGTTTGTTTTCCCAATGACCTTCGATGGCGGCAATTTTTGCAGGCTGGTGTTTGAGCGTGTTCAGGCCGTGCATATCGCCAATCAACGCCTGAAGCGGCGCGACGATCAGCGTCATCCACAGCGCCATAGAAAACATCGCACGAACGGCAGGCGTATTGTTACCGCGCAGCAGATGCCATGCCGCAGAGGCACCAACGAAAAGGGCGCTGCTGAGGAACGCCGCCATGGACATATGGGCCAGCCGATACGGGAATGAAGGGTTAAACACGACAGCGAACCAGTCTACCGGCACCACCTGGCCGTTAACGACTTCAAAACCCTGAGGCGTCTGCATCCAGCTGTTCGATGCGAGGATCCAGAACGTTGAAACGATCGTCCCCAGCGCGACCATGCAGGTGGCGAAAAAGTGTAGACCGGGGCCGACCTTGTTCCAGCCGAACAGCATTACGCCGAGGAACCCCGCCTCGAGGAAGAACGCCGTCAGCACTTCATAGGTCAGCAGCGGGCCGGTGATACTGCCCGCAAACTGCGAAAAGCCGCTCCAGTTGGTGCCGAACTGGTAGGCCATCACCAGGCCGGACACCACGCCCATACCGAAATTGACGGCGAAAATCTTCGACCAGAACGCCCACAGCGAGCGCCAGACAGGATTTTTGGTTTTCAGCCACAGCCCTTCAAGCACCGCCAGATAGCTGGCGAGCCCGATGGTGATGGCAGGGAAAATAATGTGAAACGAGACGGTGAACGCGAACTGTATTCGCGCCAGGTGGAATGCGTCTAAACCGAACATGGACAACCTCGACATAAAACGGTGCTCGCAGTCATGGTAAGGATTGCCGCGAGGGAGTAGCAGAGACAGTCGGGGCTTATTTATGTATAACAGTTACAGTAAATATGATAATTTTTGACACTGTTATATTCGGCAGAGGCCGCAGCGATGAAAAAATACCAGCGCCTGGCGCAGCAGATCACCGAGCAGATTGCCCTTGGCGTCTGGCAGCCCGGCGACAGACTACCGTCTCTGCGTGAGCAGGTGACCATCAGCGGGATGAGCTTTATGACCGTCGGCCATGCGTATCAGCTGCTGGAAAGCCAGGGGCGAATCATCGCCCGTCCGCAGTCGGGCTACTACGTTGCGCCGCGCCCGGTGAAAGCGCTTAAGGCAACGCCGCCTGCGCAGGTCATGCGCGACGAAGCCGTAGACATTAATACCTATATTTTTGGCGTGCTGCAGGCGAGCAGGGATGCGGCAGTGCTGCCTTTTGCCTCCGCGTTTCCCGACCCGCGACTTTTTCCGCTTCAGCAGCTCAATCGCTCCCTGGCGCAGGTCAGCAAAACCGCCAGCGCCATGAGCGTGATTGAAAATCTGCCGCCGGGTAACGCGGAGCTGCGCCACGCTATCGCCCGGCGCTACGCGTTGCAGGGGATGAATATCTCGCCGGATGAGATTGTGATCACCGCGGGCGCACTCGAGGCGCTGAACCTGAGCCTTCAGGCCGTGACGGAGCCGGGCGACTGGGTGATTGTCGAGAACCCCTGCTTCTACGGCGCGCTTCAGGCGCTGGAGAGGCTGAAGCTCAAGGCGCTGGCGGTGCCGTCGGACGTGAAAGAAGGCATTGATATGGCGGCGCTGGAACAGGCGTTGCAGGAGTATCCGGTCAAAGCCTGCTGGCTGATGACCAACAGCCAGAATCCGCTCGGATTTACCCTGAGCCCGGAGAAAAAAGCACAGCTTATCGCGCTACTGACTGCGCACAACGTGACGCTGATTGAGGACGACGTCTACAGCGAACTCTGGTTTGGCCGCGAGAAACCGCTGCCTGCTAAGGCCTGGGATCGCGATGACATGACGCTGCACTGCAGCTCGTTTTCCAAATGTCTGGTGCCAGGGTTTCGTATCGGCTGGGTTGCCGCCGGCAAACACGCGCAGCGCATTCAGCATTTGCAGCTTATGAGCACGCTCTCCACCAGCTCGCCCATGCAGATGGCGTTGGTGGATTACCTTGGCACCAAACGTTACGACTCGCATCTGCGCAGGCTTCGTCGCCAGCTGGCGGAACGCAAGCATCAGGCCTGGCAGGCATTGCTGCGCCATTTACCGGCGGAGGTGAAAATTCACCACAACGATAACGGCTATTTTTTATGGCTGGAGCTACCTGCTGGCATCGACGCCGGAGAGCTTGGCGCGCGGGCGCTGGCGCATAAAATTAGCATCGCGCCTGGCAAAATGTTTTCAACCACCGACAGCTGGGCGTCGTTCTTTCGTTTTAACACCGCCTGGGGCTGGAGCGATCGCGAAGAGCAGGGGGTAAAAACCCTGGGGAATCTTATTCGTGAAATGATTAACGAATAGCCATTCTTATTTTCTGAATACCTTTTTCTCAAATTGAAAATAACCCGCTTATTATTTTTCTGATAATAAGCGGGTTATTTCTTTTGCTGTTTTCATAGGAAATATGCATACCTGGCTAAGCGCCGTAACGCCTTGTCTATACTCTGTTTAGTTCAGATATATCACTGGATTTTCAGCGTAATGCGCCCTTTGTCACAACCTGGTGAAATTTCCCCAATCTCACGGGTGCGTGTGCATTACGCCGTCTACGGTTATTAGGGGACATATTTTTACGGCACGGCTGCCGCCAGATTAATTCCGACAGGAGTAACAACACGATGAGCAAGCAATTTGCCCGCAGCAGCCTGTGCGCGCTGGGCCTGACTATCATGACAGCACAAGCCGCCGAACCGCCAGCGTCGCTCGGCAAAGCGGAAGGCCGCCTCGATATTATTGCCTGGCCGGGCTACGTGGAACGCGGCCAGACCGATAAAAACTACGACTGGGTGACCCAGTTTGAAAAAGACACCGGCTGTTCGGTGAACGTGAAAACCGCCGCCACCTCTGATGAGATGGTCAGCCTGATGGCGAAGGGTGGCTATGACCTGGTCACCGCCTCCGGTGATGCCTCACTGCGCCTGATCATGGGCAAACGCGTTCAGCCGATTAACACCGCACTTATCCCGAACTGGAAAACCCTCGATCCGCGTCTGGAAAAAGGCGCATGGTTCAACGTGGGCGGCAAAGTCTACGGCACGCCGTACCAGTGGGGCCCAAACCTGCTGATGTACAACACGAAAACTTTCCCGACGCCGCCGGACAGCTGGAAGGTGATTTTTGTCGAGCAAACGCTGCCCGATGGCAAATCCAACAAAGGTCGCGTGCAGGCCTATGACGGCCCGATCTACATCGCCGATGCGGCGCTGTTCGTCAAAGCCACCCAGCCGCAGCTCGGCATCACCGACCCGTATCAGCTGAACGAAGAGCAGTATGCCGCGGTGCTAAAAGTGCTGCGCACCCAGCATGCCCTGATCCACCGCTACTGGCACGATGCCACCGTCCAGATGAGCGACTTCAAAAACGAAGGCGTGGTGGCTTCCAGCTCCTGGCCTTATCAGGCTAACGGCCTGAAAACCGACAACCAGCCCGTCGCCACCGTCTTCCCGAAAGAGGGCGTCACCGGCTGGGCGGATACCACCATGCTGCACGCCGAAGCCAGGCACCCGGTCTGTGCTTACAAGTGGATGAACTGGTCGCTTACGCCGAAAGTGCAGGGCGATGTGTCTGCCTGGTTCGGCTCGCTGCCGGTTGTGCCGGAAGGCTGCAAAGCCAGCCCGCTTCTCGGTGACAAAGGCTGCGAAACCAACGGCTACAGCTTCTTCGACAAAATCGCTTTCTGGAAAACGCCTGTTGCCGAAGGCGGTAAGTATGTGCCGTACAGCCGCTGGACGCAGGATTACATCGCCATCATGGGTGGTCGTTAACGCCCGGGAGTGAAGCATGACGTACGCAGTAGAATTTCGGGATGTCTCGCGTCTGTATGGTGATGTTCGTGCGGTGGATGGCGTCAGTATCGCCATCAATGATGGGGAGTTCTTTTCCATGCTGGGGCCGTCAGGCTCCGGCAAAACCACCTGCCTGCGGCTCATCGCCGGATTCGAACAACTTTCCGGCGGGGCAATCAAAATCTTCGGTAAAGAGGCAAGCGAGCTGCCGCCGTGGCAGCGCGACGTCAATACCGTCTTCCAGGACTACGCGCTGTTCCCGCATATGTCGATCATCGATAACGTCGCCTACGGGCTGATGGTCAAAGGCATCGGCAAAAAAGAGCGGCACGCGATGGCGCAGGAAGCGCTGGAAAAGGTTGCCCTGAGCCATGTACAGGCGCGTAAACCGTCACAGCTTTCCGGCGGCCAGCGCCAGCGCGTGGCGATTGCCCGTGCGTTGGTCAACAAACCGCGCGTGCTTTTGCTTGATGAACCGCTGGGCGCGCTTGACCTCAAGCTGCGCGAACAGATGCAGTTTGAGCTGAAAAAGCTTCAGCAGGATCTGGGTATTACTTTTATTTTCGTCACCCACGATCAGGGCGAAGCCCTGTCGATGTCTGACCGCGTGGCGGTGTTTAACAATGGTCGTATCGAGCAGATAGATACCCCGCGTGAGCTTTATCTGCGCCCGCGTACGCCGTTTGTGGCCGGATTTGTTGGCACCTCGAACGTGTTCGATACCGGTATGACCGAAAAGCTGTGCGGTATGACGGGTCAATGGTCTTTGCGCCCGGAGCATATCCGGCTGGATACCTCGGGTGAGATACAGGTCAATGGTGTCGTGCAGGCGGTGCAGTATCAGGGGGCGGCGACACGCTATGAAATTCGGCTGCCCGGTGGGGAAAAGCTGCTGGTGAGCCAGGGGAATTTCAGCGGCGGCGCGCTGCCGGACGGCCCGACGCCCGGCCAGAACGTGCTGGCGTCCTGGTCGCGGGAGGCGATGGTGCCGCTGGACGGAGGGAGGTGAGATGGCCATGAGTATCGCACCGCTTCCTTCTCAACCGCGCGCTAACCGGCTTTCCGGTCTGTTCTGGCGCAGGCCGTCGCTGGCGCTGTTCCTGCTGCTGCTCGGGCCGCTGATGTGGTTCGGCGTGGTCTATCTCGGATCGCTGCTGACCCTGCTGTGGCAAGGGTTCTATACCTTTGACGACTTCACCATGTCGGTGACGCCTGATTTAACGCTCGCCAACCTGAAAGCGCTGTTCAACCCGGCGAACTACGACATTATCGTGCGCACGTTGGTGATGGCGATTGCCGTAACTATCGCCAGCGCGATCCTCGCGTTTCCGATGGCGTGGTACATGGCGCGCTACACCAGCGGGAAATGGAAAGCGTTCTTCTACATTGCGGTGATGCTGCCGATGTGGGCGAGCTACATCGTCAAGGCCTACGCCTGGACGCTGCTGCTGGCAAAAGACGGCGTTGCCCAGTGGTTTCTCACCCATATGGGACTGGAAGGGCTGCTGAACGACTTTCTGCAGCTTCCGGCAGTGGGCGGCAATACGCTCTCCACCTCCGGGCTTGGGCGCTTTCTGCTGTTCGTCTATATCTGGCTGCCGTTTATGATCCTGCCGGTACAGGCGGCACTGGAGCGCTTGCCACCGTCGCTGCTGCAGGCGTCTGCCGATTTAGGCGCTTATCCACGTCAGACGTTCCGCTATGTGGTTCTGCCCTTAGCTATTCCGGGTATCGCGGCGGGGTCGATCTTCACCTTCTCGCTGACGCTCGGTGACTTCATCGTGCCGCAGCTGGTGGGGCCGCCGGGCTACTTTATCGGGCAGATGGTTTACTCACAGCAGGGCGCTATCGGCAATATGCCGATGGCGGCGGCGTTTACCCTCGTACCGATTGTGTTAATCGCCCTTTATCTGGCGTTCGTGAAACGTCTGGGAGCATTCGATGCACTCTGAAAGAGCACCGTGGTTCCTGAAGCTGGCGACCTGGGGCGGCGTGATTTTCCTTCACTTCCCGCTCGCCATCATTGCCATCTATGCTTTCAATACGGAAGACGCGGCGTTCAGCTTTCCGCCGAAAGGCCTGACGCTGCACTGGTTCAGCGTGGCGGCGGGGCGCAGCGATATTCTTGATTCAGTGACGTTGTCACTTCAGATTGCCGCGCTGTCGACCGTTATTGCATTAGTACTTGGCACGCTGGCTGCAGCGGCGTTATGGCGCAGTGAATTTTTCGGCAAGAACGCCATCTCACTGCTGCTGTTATTGCCGATTGCGCTGCCGGGGATCATCACCGGCCTGGCGCTGCTGACGGCGTTTAAGGCCATCAACCTTGAACCAGGCTTCTTCACTATTGTGGTCGGGCACGCGACCTTCTGCGTGGTGGTGGTCTTCAACAACGTGATTGCACGCTTCCGCCGCACCTCCTGGAGCCTGGTGGAAGCCTCGATGGATTTAGGCGCCGGCACCTGGCAGACCTTTCGCTATGTAGTGCTGCCGAATCTGGGCTCGGCGCTGCTGGCGGGCGGTATGCTGGCGTTCGCGCTGTCGTTTGACGAAATCATCGTCACCACTTTTACCGCAGGCCACGAGCGCACATTGCCGCTGTGGCTGCTGAACCAGTTGGGTCGCCCGCGCGATGTGCCGGTGACCAACGTGGTGGCGCTGCTGGTGATGCTGGTGACAACTATACCGATTCTGGGGGCCTGGTGGCTGACACGCGACGGCGAAACGGTCGCCGGAAGCGGTAAATAATTGAAAATGATGGAGCAGGATATGCAACACAACTTACTGATTAACGGTGAACTGGTCGCAGGCAAAGGCGAAAAACAGCCGGTCTATAACCCGGCCACTGGTGAAGTGATTCTTGAAATCGCCGAAGCCACGGCGGCGCAGGTAAATGAGGCCGTGCTGGCCGCCGATCGTGCTTTTGCTGAATGGGGACAGACCACGCCAAAAGCACGTGCTGAATGCCTGCTCGCACTTGCCGACGTTATCGACGAGCATGCTGAAACGCTGGCGAAGCTCGAATCCCTCAACTGCGGCAAACCGCTGCACTGCGTGATCAACGATGAACTGCCCGCAGTGGCCGACGTCTTCCGTTTCTTCGCGGGCGCGGCGCGCTGCCTGAACGGGCTGGCGGCGGGGGAATACCTGGAAGGGCATACCTCAATGATTCGCCGCGACCCGGTTGGCGTGGTGGCCTCGATTGCGCCATGGAACTACCCGCTGATGATGGCGGCCTGGAAGCTGGCCCCGGCGCTGGCGGCGGGTAACTGCGTTGTTATCAAACCGTCTGAAATCACCCCGCTGACGGCGCTGAAGCTCGCCGAGCTGGCAAAAGATATCTTCCCGGCAGGCGTGATTAACGTGCTGTTCGGGCGCGGGCAAACCGTCGGCGATCCGCTGACGGGCCACGAGAAGGTGCGCATGGTCTCCCTGACGGGCTCCATCGCCACTGGCGAGCACATCATTTCCCACACCGCGCCGTCGATTAAGCGCACTCATATGGAGCTGGGCGGAAAAGCGCCGGTTATTGTGTTCGATGATGCTGACCTGGACGCTGTTGTTGAAGGTGTTCGTACGTTTGGCTTCTACAACGCCGGGCAGGACTGTACCGCTGCGTGTCGTATTTACGCGCAGAAGGGCATCTACGATGCGCTGGTTGAAAAACTTGGCGCGGCAGTGTCCACCCTTAAAATGGGCTCACCGGACGATGAATCTACCGAGCTGGGGCCGCTAAGTTCGAAAGCGCATCTGGACCGCGTGAGCGTAGCGGTGGACAAAGCCAAAGCCCTGAGCCATGTCACTGTCGTCACCGGTGGTGAAAAGGCGGCGGGCAACGGCTATCACTTCCAGCCCACGGTGCTGGCTGGTGCGAAGCAGGAAGACGACATCGTGCAGCGCGAAGTGTTCGGCCCGGTGGTGAGCGTCACGCTCTTTGACGACGAAGCGCAGGTGCTGGGCTGGGCGAACGACTCAGATTACGGCCTGGCGTCTTCCGTGTGGACCAAAGACGTGGGCCGCGCACACCGCATGAGCGCTCGCCTGCAGTACGGCTGCACCTGGGTCAACACCCACTTTATGCTGGTCAGCGAAATGCCGCACGGCGGTCAGAAGCTCTCCGGCTATGGCAAAGATATGTCAGTCTACGGCCTGGAAGATTACACCGTGGTGCGGCATGTGATGATTAAGCACTGATGAGGTGATAAATGGCTGTAATGCAGGATGACTGTGTTGCAGTCATTTTTTTATGGGGCCGCCAGGGGCATCCATTACGGATGATCCTTGCCGGATAGCATCATCGTAGTGGCAGCGTCATTCTGATATCTCTACAAGAGGATATTCCTCTTATCCTGTTGTAGAGACACGGACCGATTAAGACGTCAGGTCGGGTTTTGAAAGCAGTGCCAGCACGCTCTTCCTAAGCCTTTCCTCATAGTTTTGCTGGTCGGGATGGTTGAATGTCACCAGTGGAGCTGAACTTTTTACTTGTTCATACGAACTGACAAGCATACCTGGCTCACTACTCATATCGCTTAACGCGCCGGACAAGACGGTGATGGCAACCTTAGATACGTGGAGATTAAAGGTGAGCTCACCAATGGTTTTTTCAAGCATTTCAACTCGTTCACTTAAGTCAGTCATTTTAACTCCTGGAGATGTGAAGAGGGTGATTCAGATCGATGGCTAAAAGCATCCCTTTTATTTTAGCCCGTAGTGGATAAGAAGGTTTTTGATGACCGATATTTACCCAATACCCAACGTCGGGCGGCGCTTCGCTTGCTCAGCCTACTCAACGGGCGTTCAATCATTCTGATGATAGAGTGCGTCCGGCAAGCGTTACTTAACCGGTAAATCATGGTTCCAGAAATTTCCTAATCAGCACAATGAAAAGGCATGACATAAATCAAATGGTGATGGGAGAAGATCGCGGATATTGGCCGCGATTATCGCCTGCCGGCGAATGATGATAGTGAATACAATTAAAATGTTGTGAGGATGTATGAATAAAGTAATGATCTGCGCATTGCCGCTGCTGATGCTGGTGGGCTGCTCCAGCACTTCCTCCCGTATGGCTGAGTGTGAGGCGCAGGGTGTGAGTCGTGACGCTTGCTACCTGGCGGAACAAAATCGTCAGTCGGCCATTAACAGTGCGGCAGAAAAACAGTCTCTGGAAAATGCGCAAGCACTCTATCCGCAAAAGGCGCAGTCGGCCAAAAAATCCATGGCGTTCACTCGCCATTACGACGGAATGCTTATCAAGCGGGATGCTTTGGGTATTGTTACCGTTGACGGCAAACCGGCTGCTCAGGACGAGACTAACGCAGACGCGACGGTATATTCACAAGGGCTTTACACCATTATTGCTTATAAAACAGGCAAGGTGGCGGTGATGAAAAACGGTGTGTTTATGGGCTACGCAAAATAGCGTAAGCAAAACTGATTAATGTTCAAACAGCCATTAGTCCCTCTATTTGTAATGTTATTCATTCACGCGTAGAATAGATCGCCCAAACCGCCACTAGCTCAGCTGGAAGAGCAAATAACATTTTTATGTTGTCGTGTACGAGGTTCGAGGCCTCGGTGGCGGTCCAATTCTCAACAATGCGGGCTTATGCCAGCATTTTCAGTATCCTGCTCTGCACGACCGACTCAACAACTTTATAAGGAAAGCGCGATGTTAGAAGGGTATTTCGATCACGATAACGCCACGGGCGCCGACGTTGCCGAAAACCATAAGCGTTTGCTGGCGGTGCAGGCGGCTTTAGAGATTTCTAAGGCGTCAGTTTCAGCCTCAACGGCGAATGCCGGGATCCGCAGCCAGATGGATTTGCGTAACGTGGCGCAGGAAGTTTCTGTTCTCGCAGACGCGATTCAGGATGCGCTGGAAGGGGACGCGTAAGGTCCACGTCGCATCAGGCCGCCGCTTAAGGCGGCTTTTTTATTCCTGAGCATCTGAGCAAACCCGCCAAAACTGTCCATAATTCAGGGTACCTTGATCGGTCTGGCCGGTTTCTCTGATTATGGAGCGATGACATCATCGACACGCACTCTCTCTTCTCCGAACGCCTGATCATCCGCCCGGTTTGCGCCGCTGATGCAGGTGATTTATTTCGTATCTACGGCGATCCTGCCACCAATACGTTCAATCCCGCCGGACCTTATCCCGATCTCGCTTATTCAAAAACGCGTCTGGCGCAGTGGCTGGACGGCTGGTATCAGGACGGTATTGGGCAAATGGCGATTTATGACGCTGAACGGCCGCAGGAGATTGTCGGGTTTGGCGGCATCAGCCTGCGTCCATTGGAAAAAGAACTCACACACAATCTCGGTTATCGCTTTGCGACCGGAGCGTGGGGAAAAGGGTTCGCTACCGAGTTTTGTCAGCGCATGCTGGATTACGCCTTCGACGAGCGTCAGCTGCAGAGAGTGACGGCCGTGGTGCGCTCAAACCATCTGGCGTCGCAGCGCGTGCTGCTGAAAGCGGGGCTTGTGCTGCGCGGGCAGGTTGCCGATGTGGCCAACGCCATGCCGAGCCTGTTTTACGCGCTGAATATTGATGAGTGGCAGCGCCACCGGCAAGAGATGCTCCGACATCCCACTTCCGGATTAATCGGGTTTTGACAGCTTGAAAGCAGATATGCGAGGATCGTCCGCTTTCAAACTTGGTCATTATCTTACGTTGTTATGAAGAAACTGTTTATTTGCGCTTTTGCCGCGCTGGCTTTTTTGAGTGGTTGTACAAATTCTCCGGCGCATCGCATCGCCGAGTGTGAAAATAAGGGGGGAACGGAAGCAGCCTGTACGGCGGCCGAATGGGATTATGAGAAAGTTAACCCACTGCCGAAGTACGATCCGACAAACTACGATAACGCGGCAGCGCTGCAGGCAGCCTACAATGCCAATGCCGCCAAAGTGAAAAGTGCATCCGACTGAATCTAAAAGCAAAAAGCAGCCAGGTGGCTGCTTTTTTGTTGTGCGTAATCCGATCTAAACCCAGCCAAAACGAAACGATAAAAGGCTAATCAGGGCAACGGCAGCAAAGAGATTAATCATAAACACGGTTTTACTGGATACTTCCATAACACCATCCTCTTTTAGTTGGCCTCTACTGATATAGCCTCTCGTCCACAGGTTCGCCATCAGACAAAGGGGGTTTTTGCATTTGGTTCGTGATTATTTCGTCACATTTGTAAAGATTTGATGCAGGTCAAAATTAGTGGCATAGTGCGCACGATTTTTTTTGACGTGGATCGGGTTTTTTCATGACGCTGTACCAGCATATGCTGATTTTTTACGCCATCATGGCCACCATTAGTGCCTTTATTACGTGGTTCCTCACTAAAGAGAGCAAGCGCATCCGCCTGATTGCCACCTTTCTGATTGGCGCAACCTGGCCTTTCAGTTTCCCCGTTGCATTGCTGCTGTCGATGTTTTAAACCAGACTGGACTCGCCCTCGTACTTTTATTACTGTATATAAAAACAATTGAAGGGCGATGCCATGAATTCACTCTTCTCGGCCACTGCGGGTGCCACGGTGCGCTGGCACGATCTCCCCGGCAGCGGCCTGCCGGTGGTATTTATCCACGGCCTGGGCTGCGCTGCCTCCTACGAATATCCTCGCATTGTTGCCGATTCCGCCGTTGGCAATCGGCGCGCGATCCTGATCGATCTTCCCGGCAGTGGATTCAGCGATAAGCCTCGCGGCTACGCTTACACCACGACTCAACAGGCGGCCGTCGTCGTGGAGATTCTCGATTCCCTGAAGATAGCCATCTGCGATCTCTACGGCCACAGCATGGGTGGCAGTATCGCGATTGAAGCAGCGGATATGCTGGGTGAGCGGGTGCATACGCTTGCGGTTTCTGAACCCAATTTCTATCCCGGTGGAGGATTCTTCAGCCGTCAGATAGCGGCGTATTCAGAAGGAGAATTTACTGCCAAAGGTTTTGCGCAAATCGTGGCGCAGGAAGAGAGTCCCTGGAAGGGCTGCCTGCAGCTGACCGCCCCGTGGGCGCTGTGGCGTGCAGCAACCAGCCTTGTCACGGGCATTGCGCCGTCATGGATGGATCGTTTTCGCAGCCTCCGCTGTGAAAAAACGCTTATTTTTGGCGCACATTCCTTGCCTGATGCGGATGCTGAAGCGGTTGCAGGTGCCGGAATACCGCTTCACATCATTCCGGATGCCGGACACTCCCTGTCCTGGGAAAACCCCTCTGTGCTGGCAGCGGTGCTGGGTGAGATCTTCGTTCTGCAGGCCCGGTAAGCGCAAGCGCCTCCGGGCAAGAGAAGACCCATCCTGACGTTAAAGCAGCGTTGAAAGCTGCTTGCGTGACTTCGGGGAAACATCCTGCGGATGGCGATAGTCCGGCGCTTCCGTTGCGCGCGTGAACAGTGCGACGAGCCAGTCGTAAACGTAACGCGTTGCGGCATGAGCAGGGCGCTCGCCGAGCTGCGTCAGGCGCTCAAGGCTGCTGGCGGCAGGCGCAAACAGCGTGCTACCTTTCACCACACGGCTTTGCGGCCGTGCGGCGACAGGCATATCCGCATAGCCGAGCCACGCGAGATAGTTGCTGATGGTGGCCCGCAAATGGGCCGCGCTGGCGCGTTCGTCAGGGGTAATGGCCTGCAGCTGAGCGGGCAGATCAAGGCGATAGCTGGTGATAATCAGCATGTCCGCCAGCTGTTGCAGCACGGCGGTGCTGAGACCATAGCGTTGAGCACTGGCTTCGCTGCGGCTCCACTGGCGCAGATAGTTGACCCACACCGCATGGGCGCGAGTACCGCTATCCTGCAAAGCATGCTGGCCGGACTGCGTTTCTTCGGTCTGGGCGAACAGATCAACGCTCTCGCTGAACAGGCCGCTGACTTTCTCTTCGCGCTGCTGCTGAACTTGCCCTGGTTGCTCAAAGCTTGCCAGCGGCGGTAATAATCCTTCCAGAAGCTCGCCGAGGATGGCCGCGCGGCCCTGAAGCTCCCGCACCACCTGCTCCGCCTGACGGCGCTGTTCAGCCGGGTCGGCATTGCTGCCATGTTGCCAGCTGGACAGCAGCTGTCGGGTTTGCAATCGCAGGCGATCGGCCAGCCGCTGTAAACGCGCACTGCGTAATGCCGGTACGGTCGCCTGCGAAAGCCATTCGATCAGTCGTTGGAGACTGCTGCCATCGAGCGCCTGCAGGGTGCCCCAGCGCTGGCCGGGCTTTTCGATGAGATGCTGTACGGCTTCATCATAATTCACTTTGCGCACAAAGCGGTCGTCCTGCGGGGTGATCGCCCACACCAGACCCGGTAGCACACCGTCGTGCTGCGGCTGGGTATCGGTGACCCATTTTGCCAGCGTGCGGGCGCTGTCAGCGATTTGTCCCCGACTGGACGCTGCGTTGCAGACAAGCAACAGATCGGGCTGATGCTGCTGGCGATAGCTTTCCAGCAGCCAGCGGCATTTGCTGGCCCACAGCGCGTCGTCGGTTAGCGCCGGGTGAGGAATGTCGATCACATCGACGTTATCCAGCACACCGTTTTCCGTTGGCAGCACCAGCTCGACGGTCAGCAGCGCCAGCGCGCTCAACGGCAGGCTGATGGCATTCTGCAACCGGTCGGCGAGGAGAGGGTGCACCACGGTTTCGCCATCGGGCTCGTTTTCCGGCGTCAGAAAACCTTCGGCAGGGAGCGTAAAGCTGTCAACCAGCAGGCTCAGCGGCGCGGCGAGTTCACGAACGTTGCCGCACTGCTGGATCACGTGCGCAAGCTCCAGCCACTGGCGTGTCAGCTCCTGCTGCTCGCCCCAGAGAAGCGCCCATGCCGTGGCGCGGGCGCTGAGGTCAAGGCAGGGCAGCAGCTGAATAAGCTGCTGCCACAAATTATCGTCGATCTGTTGTTGACGAGCAGGAACATGCGCTTGCCAGAAACTGGCGACGGCCGCCACATCCTCTTCGCTCAGACCCGGTACGGGCTGAGTCTGGCGCAACGATTGCCAGCTTTTCAGTCGTGCGGCGACCGTTGCTTTTGCCACCGGGTGCGTGCTGTTTTGCCGTAAGGTATGTGCGAGGAACACCTGCACCAGTTCTGCTTCCGACATCAGACGTAAACGCAGCGGGAAGGCATCGTCCGGAGACGCAGCCGTATGGCTGAAGCGCAGCGCCATTCTTGTCAGAGCATGGCCCGGATTGAGATGGGTGAAATAGTCGAGCGTTTTGCTGCCGGTTTGCACCAGCAGGCGACCGTTGCCGCTGCTGCACAGCGCACCGAGCAGGTGGGCTTTAGCAGCTTGTGAATGGCCAAACAGGCCGATGCTTGTCGGGGCGGTTTGTGCTTCGCACAGCGCCGTCTCCTGTGATTTCAGCATCAGCAGGCGCGTGAGCAACGCATCGGCATCGGTGTCGAAAAGGGCGGAGGTCTGACGGGTCGCGCGCGTCCAGTCAATTACAGGTTGAAGTCGGCTCATTTCAGGTAGACGCTCCCGCTGTCAATCCAGTAGTGGCTGCCGCTGTGACGGCGGTCGGCCAGCGTGTTCAGTTTCAACGTCAGGGCATCAGGTGGCACCGGCGTGCCATCCTGCAATTTTGCCTCTGCCAGGACGAAGGCTTCCGGGCCCTCCTGACGGCTACCGCCGGTCAGCTGCAGCCGAACCTGCAGTACGCCGTCTCCGGCAATGGCTTTCGCCACCTCCGGGGAGTTGATGCTCAGCGTGTAGAGCGGCGTGGCGGGCCAGCGGGCGTTCGCCAGTTGGCGGAATCCGAGGGTAACGTTGCCGCGCAGCGGGAAGTGCAGACGGGCATCGACCTTCGCACCTGGTTTGTCCAGATCCAGATCGGCATACCAGATATTCTCTTCACGCAGCGTGTTAACGGTGTTATCCAGCACGCCGAGATAGCGAACAGTGGAGTACGCACCGATGTCGGCGGCTTTAAAGTTAAAGCGCGGCAAACGCAGATCCAGCGCCAGGCTGCACAGCATTGCGCCGACGGCGGCGGTCGATTTCGGGTTACCGATACGTCCCTGCTGGCTGAACGGATACCACTCATGAACGTGGTAGTTGTCCATCCAGACCATCCGGTTAACCGGTACGGGCTGGAGGTAACGAATCAGCGCCTGGACGCCAGGCAGACAGCCAGGACGCCCGGTCACCAGCAGCACGTCGCAGGCATAATGAGAGATAGCTTCGCAAACGGCATGGAGCGGGGCGGCAATAGTGAAATCGCCCGCCAGCATTGCTTCATGCAGATCGCGGAAATTGACCTGTAGCGGCGTGGCGAGCAGATCAAACGGTTCTGCATCCGCGGGCAGCGCGTGGCTGATGGCCTGACCAACGTAGTTCATCACGTTGCGGGTAGGAGCCTGAGTCAGCAGTTCGCCAAAGGTGGTGTGCAGCCCGGCCAGAGAATCGTTGATGTCGCTGGTTTCCCACGCGCCGAGAATGGCGTGCCCAATCGGCATAAACAGCTGCAGGGTCGTTTGCTGGCGCAGGATGGCCTGCGTATCAATGCGGCCGGAATCACCGAACAGCGTAGCCATCAAGGCCGATGCGTCGGCGATCCCGGATTTTTGGAGCTGCGTCTGGAGGGCAGGCATCACGCAGCGCTGAATGACGTCGAGCAGAATATCGTCGCCCGCCACCTTGAAGCCTTCGCGGAACAGCAGCTGCGGGGTAATTTTGACGTTGCTGCCGGTCCCTTCATCAAGGCGGTAATGGGTGATCGCCATATCCGTCGTGCCGCCACCGAGATCGATAGCCGCCACGCGCAGAGCACGTCCTGGCCGGGTGCCGGGTTCCGGTTCACGATCGGGTCTCGCCAGTGCGGCGAAGAAAGCTTCCGTTTGCCCGCCAAAATGGGACATCGCTTCGTTGTAGAGCCAGACCAGCTGACCGCAGCTGGCTTCGTCCCACTCCATATGAATGTTGGGGACCGGTACGACGCTTTTATCCTGCTGTTTCGGGTTGCTGAAGTCGTCATCCTGCGGATGCCAGCCGAGGGACTTCCACACCAGCGCAATAGCTTCAAACATGCGGCGGCGGAAAATCTCGCGCTCCTGTTTTGGCATGGCGGAAGGCAGCGTCAGGATCAGCGTGCGCAGCTGGCGTGGTGAAGACGGAAAGCCCAGGCGCTGGCGGGTGGCCACGCTGTTAATCTGCCCCAGCGCCTGCGCCAGAATTTCGCACAGCATGTGCGTCATCAGCGTGCTGCGGCTGTACTGCGGCGAGAAGACCGGCATCCGTTCGTCCGGCGAGAGGGTAAACAGCGGCTGACCGTCGTCGTTCATCAGGTAGGAGAGCGGGAAGGCGGCCGCCAGCGGTTCGCGCTGGGTGCGGCTGTTCATCTGGCTGAAGCGCCAGTCCTGCACGGTTGGCGTTTCATCCCACAGGTAGCGGCGCGGGCTGGAAATACCGCTGTTGCCTTCGGTGCCAACGCGCTGCATAGCGAGCTTACGGGCTTCGTCGCCCACGCGCACAATAGACGGCCAGACGAACGCATCCTCGCGTCCGCTTTCCACGGAGAAATGCTGCTTGCCGAAGCGCGCCTCTGAAAACTCCAGGCGGCTGGTGAACAGCGGGGCGTTAAGGAACTGCGGCTCGCTGAGCGAACGCACCTGCAATTCTGCGGTCTGGCGCAGGCCATCGTTGGCATCGCCATGATCTTCGATGATCACCCCGCAGGTATGGCTGTTGCCGACGTCGAGGATCAAATCAACCGGAATAGCAGGCGTACTGACGGTGGCCGTGGCGATTTTCACCTCCGGCACTTTCAGCTGTTCGCCCAGCATCGCCAGCAGATTCAGCCAGTGGCCCTGATATTCAAAGCTGCGCATTGCCTGGGCAACGTCGCGCTCGCTGCGGTTTTCCGTCAGGCTGGCGTAGTGGCTGAAGACTTCACGCAGCCAGCCATCAATCCAGGTCTGATCGAGGAAGTCGGCCACTTCGCTGTCGCGCCAGGCCAGCGCAAAGCGGGTGCCGTTGAGTAAGTCGTTGGCCACAGGGGCGAGCGCCATCGGCGCATCGTCACGGATCTGGCTGTCGAGGGCAATTGTTACGCGATGGGTGTTCCCGGCGCTGTCCGGCTCCGGCAGCTTGCGGATCTGCACCCGCGCCCAGTTGTCCGGACCTTCGACAAAGGTGCGGGGTGGGTTGAAACGCAGGAAAGGCAGTGGGAGCCAGACGCCGTCCAGAATGGCCAGCGAATACTCCAGCGGCAGCGTGCTTTCAGGTTTAACCACTTCGGCCTGCTGGCCGTCGATGGCGGGCAGCGTGTAGCGGCTGTTAACGATGTCGTAGTCCAGACGCAGCAGCGGCCCGTTTGCGGTTTTGCGCACGAAGCGCCCGTTGTTCAGGGAATCCTGCGGCGTCAGTCCGAAGTCGAGGAACTGCACGCCGCTATTGGCGATGAGCGTTACGCTCTGTTGGTAATCGCAAAGAGTCACCAGCATGTTTATGCTCCCACCTTACGGAAAGTCAGCGGTACGACCGTTTTGGCGTCGTAGCGGCCCGTGCATTCAGCGACATCGCTGGTGCCAGCTTTGCAGGAGATCTCCGGCATTGGGTAGCGCGAACCGTCGCTGCACCGCGCATTGCCGCGGCTTTTCACCAGCAGTTCGCCGTTCTGATGCAGGCCCGAGAAAATATCTGCTTTGCAGACGACGTTTGCGCCGTGCACCAGGCGAGCGCTGCCTTTGTTATTCAGGATCTGATAGCGCAGCGACAGGGCTTTGCCGCTGACCGGATCTTTGACGTCTATCAGCACTCGCCAATTGCCGTTGAGAAATTTTGTGGTGCCCGCACGCATCTGGTCGGCATCCATCACCAGCGCATCTTTTGGGATAGCGGCGATGACGACGGGTTTCGCGACCGGTTCTGCTTTTTCCTCCACGGTGACGCTTGCCTGATGTAGTGGAAGAGTGGATGTGAGCGCAGGGAGCAATGGCGCAGAAGGCTCAGCCACGGCTGGCTGCGGATCGACATGTGCGACAGCCGGTTCTGCGGAAGGGGTCTGCCGTGGCCACAGCAGAGGCCCTGCAATGGCGGCCACGATAACGGCGGCAACGGGCAGGCTCCACAGCGGCACGCGACGGGATTTTTTCACGGCAGCAGCAGGCGCGGGAATTTCGGTGACTTCAGGTTCGACGGGGCTTTCTGCTTCAGGTGCCGCTTCAGGCTCACGTTCTGCAGCCAGCGTCAACGGCGCAGTCAGCAGCGGTTCGTCGGCGTGACTCAGGGTGACAATCAGCGGTTCATCGTCAATAAATTCATCTTCGTCGTCGATAAGCGGTTCAGGAACGGGCGCAAAATGCAGGCAGCCGAACAGCTCCTCACGGGCGCTTTCGTTGAGGTTCACGAAGCCCCAGAAGGTGATAACCGGCTTGCCGCCAACCAGGAACACGTGGTTTTCACCCGGAAACTGCAACGCTTTTTCCAGTAATGCGCCAAACAGCTGCTGGGCGGTTTTTTCTGACTGCTGGCATCTGCGGGCCAGGCTTAATGCGCCGTCGGCCAGAGTTTCCAGTTGATGCAGGGCGCGCTCGCGCACCTCTTCTTCGGCCGCTTTCCACGGCTGAACGTCACCTTCAATCGGTGAATACCAGTCCACGCGGTCGCCGTCATCGTTGACCTGTGGAATCGCCAGGCACTCCACCAGCGTTTGCTGTTTGCGTAACCGCAGCGTTTCGCGGATCTGCAGGGCAGACGCAAAGACGGCCTGCCCGCCGCCGCCCACGGACTGGAAATCATCCAGGCTTCCGCTGCGTAATAAAGTTTTTGCCACGTTCTTATCCCATCGACTTTTTCACGCCGCTACTCTAACGCAGAGGCGAAGGCGATAAACGGGCGAGGAAAAGGCAAAAAAGGCAAATACTCCGTCTATTGAATTTGCGCGAAAAGCTTGCATTCTGAGAAAGTTCTTAAGTGAAATTTCTGGCGAATAAAACGGCGATAATCGACGTTTAAGTATAACCTGATGCGGTTTGGTTATTTGCCAGAAGAAGCGCCTTGTGCTGTGATTATCCCTCTTAGAATAAAACAATAAGGCTTATAACCATGTTTCACTCCACGGCAGGAAAAACGCTGCTGGCGCTGGCTCTCAGCGCACTTTTACCGGCAGGGGCCGCGATGGCGGCAAATAACGATACGCTGATTTATTGCTCTGAAGCGTCACCGGAATCCTTCAACCCACAGATTGCCAGCTCTGGCCCGAGCTTTGTTGCCAGCTCCCAGACGCTCTACAATCGCCTCATCAATTTCGATCCGAAAACCAACACCCCGGTGCCTTCGCTGGCAACCAACTGGACGATCTCCCCGGACGGTAAAACCTATACCTTTACGCTGCGCCAGGGCGTGAAGTTCAACAGCAACAAATATTTCAAACCAACCCGCGATTTTAATGCTGACGACGTCATCTTCTCGGTAATGCGGCAGAAAGATGAAAATCACCCGTACCATAAGGTTTCTCAGGGCAACTATGAATACTTCACCGACGTTGGCCTCGATAAGCTGATTAAGGACGTGAAGAAGATTGATGATTACCACGTCCAGTTCGATCTCAATGAGCCAAACGCCGCGTTTCTGGCCGACTGGGGAATGGATTTCGCCTCCATTCTTTCTGCGGAATACGCCGATGCGATGATGAAAAAGGGTACGCCGGAATACGTTGATACCTGGCCAATCGGCACCGGGCCGTATGTGCTGCAGCAATACAAGGCGGATTCGTTAATCCGCTATATCGCGAATCCGAACTACTGGGATGGCGAAGTGCCGACGAAGCACCTGATCTTCTCCATCACGCCGAACGTGGAAACGCGCCTGGCGAAACTGCAAACCAACGAGTGCCAGATTATCCCTGCGCCGTCGCCGGTTCAGTTTGACGTGATTAAAAACAATAAAGATCTGGCGCTGCATGCGGTAGATGCGCTGAACGTCGGCTATCTTGCATTTAACACCGAGAAAAAGCCGTTCGATAACGTGCTGGTACGTCAGGCGCTGAACTACGCCACGGACAAAAAAGCCATTGTGAATGCTGTCTTTATGGGCTCTGGCACCGTGGCAAAATCTCCACTGCCGCCTAACATGCTGGGCTATAACAAAGATCTGCCGGATTACGGCTACGATCCGGAAAAAGCCAAAGCGCTGCTGAAGCAGGCCGGGCTTGAGAAGGGGGCCGAGGTAACCCTCTGGTCGATGCCGGTGCAGCGCCCTTATAACCCGAACTCCCGCCGCATTGCTGAAATGATCCAGAGCGACTGGGCGAAGGTAGGCATTAAAGCCAAAATCACCACTTACGAGTGGGGCGAGTATCTTTCCGGCATGCGTAAAGGTGAGCACGACACCGCGCTGTTTGGCTGGATGTCGGACAACGGCGATCCGGATAACTTCGCGGACGTGCTGCTCGGCTGCGACAGCATCAAAACCGGCTCCAATGCCGCACGCTGGTGTGATAAGGGATATGATGGTCTGGTGAAACAGGCCAAACTGACCAGCGACCCGGCGAAACGCGCGAAGCTCTATCAGCAGGCGCAGGAGATTTTCTATAAGCAGGCGCCGTGGATTGCGCTGGCTAACGGCAAAACCTTCTTCGCGACCCGCAGCAACGTGAGTGGCTTCAGCGTCAGCCTGATGGGCAGTGATTTTTCAAAAGCGAAGCTGAATTAAGGAGAAGAGATGTCGCATCTGGATGAGGTAAGTCAACGAGTGGATGCCGCCATTGCCACTGGTTCCATTACCAGCATGAATGAGCTGCTGGTAGAGCTGAGCGATGACGCAGAACTGAGCCGTGAAGATCGGTTCACCCAGAAGCAGCGCCTGCGCACGACTATCGCACATCACGGGCGTCATAATAAGGAAGCGGAGGAGGCTCGCCTTGAGAGCCTGACCAAAGGCGGCTCCATCCTCTGAATGAACGGCGCTTCCTCTTTGAAGGGGAAGCGCCACGCTGAATGGACGTTCACTCTTCTGTTTTTATCTTCATTCAATTAATAAAAATAAACAGATTTTTTATTAATTGAATATGTACTACCTTGCACCGTCAGGCATAATGTAAATTATGCTTTAAAACACTCGAGCTTGCCTTAACTCTTAGTTAGAAATAGATATTTATAGTCATTATTTTTTGAGAAGGAAACTCAGGAATGATAAGTGGTTCAGGTTATCTGGATATTTATCATTTGCCTTATGAATGCATAGTGGTCAGTTATGCCCCGGAGTTAATCGTTCAACTATTTTAATATCAAAATATTCTGTGTATTGTCTGGTGTATCCCACGGCGTGAAAAAAAGGCCTGAGGATATGGGAATAATAGCTAAACAAATACATGGAGAACGATGATGAAAGAAATTTTAAGCAGCCAGTATGATACTGTATCGGGTGGCTGGCAGGATCAGGACGGGAGCGGACGTAAGTCTTCCACGAACGGTGGTTCCGCTTCAGGCGGTGGGAATAGCGGTAATGGTGGTTTCCAGTCATTTGTCTCGCAAAACTCGCCATACGGCAGTGGCTCTGGCGCGAATGGCTACTGGGGAAACTCCAGCAACGGTAACAGTAACGGGGGGTTATGGGGAGGACGTGATCACATCGGAACGAACCGTTAATTAGCTGAAAAAATAAGATCTAAAAGCGCGCTTTCATGGTGGTAAAAATGGTTAAGTATGTTGTTTTCATTAAAAATGATGAGTCAAAGTCCATTGCAAAAGCATTTCCCAAAGCGGAAGCCACACATTTAATCGTTCAGGAAATGAAAAAGCAAGGTTTCAGAAAACACTTTGTTGAAGTCGATGCTGAAAGTGAACCAGAAGCCATTGCAAAATTAAATGAACATAATAATGGCTACTTAAACTCGCTCGGTGAGTTCTCCGGAAGCATCGTTATCATTTCTTGCGTGGTTGTTATCATGGCTTTGGTCTACTTGCTCTCCTGACAGGGTACTGTAATGAAGTACAAACTGTCAGCATTACAACGCTCTGCGAAAGAAAAAGTAGCCGTTCCTGACATTATACATTTTGTCTGGGTAGGTGACAGCAGTCGGCTGAATGTTGACTATATTGATATATGGCGTAAAGCTAATAAAAGCAAACTGATATACCTTTGGCTGGATGAGAGTAGCTGGTTATGCCACTATTTTCACGAATCTATTCAAGCCTATGTTTGTAACACGATAACTGAAAATCATACGCATGAAGCAATAAGCATAAAAAACCGTGCGTTTAAAGATATGTTTCCGAAGCTAAAGGAAGGTTATCCCTTTGACCGGTTGGTCATCGAATTTTTATCTGGCTACAACCTCCATCAGGGAGCGCCAGCCAGCCAGGCCCTGAATGAGCGATTTAAAGCCAGCGGTATAGTGATCAAAAGGATTTCGGAGCTGTTTACGCCTCAATTTGATGACTTTAAGCGCTTTTATTACTATGAAATGATTCTCAGGGGAAACCTGGCCAGCGCCAGTGATATCGTCAGGTTGTTGATACTCTATTTGCATGGCGGTATTTATATAGACACAGATACGTTGCCCTATATCGACAACGCTTTTAGCAGGCTTAATCATTTTTTAGCATGCGAAGAAATTGCACAAAATGATACTTTGCTATTAATGAAAACCCTGGCGGTTTTAAAAAAACTCTCCCAATCTGTGCCTGCTGATGGTGAGCATCTTCGGGGTCATAATAATACATCGTCTCAGTCTAAAATCACTCATGGCAATCATAAGCATAAAGAAATTAAACGCCTGATTGAGCTCGATATGGCAGAGTTTACTTTCGAAAAAATAAGGCCATTAGGCGAAATAGGCGTTTACAGGAATCTGCTGGCACTCGGTTCGCTCCGGCGATTAAAAGGGATTTATTTTAATCACTTTATGGCATCACACCCTCAGTCAAAATCCGTACGTATGATCCTGCGCGTTATGAAGAAGCGATATAGGTTCCTGGAAAAGAATGCGTGTATTTTCGGATGCTGTAGTGGGGGAAAAGAGGGGGAGTACCTTTCCCGCCTTTTGACATGGCGAACTGAGTTGATGACTAAAAATTATTGTGTCACCTCTGCCTTAACCGGGCCAGGGCTAATCCTGGAAGTGTTGTTAGGCCTGGCGTACCAGTTACTGGATCTGGATGACGTCGACCCAGCTTGTGTGGCTGAATTTTTCCAGAATGAACATTATGGCATCGCATTATATCAACATAATTTAGATACGCCCGATGGTTACTCTTCCACATGGCGAAGTTAATATAATCCGTTTTTCAAAGCATCTTGCGTTGCTGTTTCCAAAACGAGCCTTAATAACCGGAGCGTGAGCGCTCCGGCTCCGGCATTATGTCAGAATCCTTCCAGCACTATTTTCCCGACCGCGCGGCCAGTTTCGAGCTGCGTGTGTGCTTTTTGCAGATTTTCGGCGCTGATGGTGCCGTAATGCTCGCCGAGCGTTGTTTTCAGCACGCCTTCATCAATCAGCTTCGCTACTCGGGTGAGCAGGTGATGCTGGGCAATCATATCGTCCGTTTCAAACATGGAACGGGTGAACATGAACTCCCAGTGCAGTGAAATGCTTTTTACCTTCAGCGGACGAGCGTCCAACGTTTCCGGATCGTCAATCAGCGCCAGCTTTCCCTGTGGCGCAAGGGATTCAATAAGTTGTGCATAGTGCGCTTCTGTACCGTTAAGGCTGGCTACGTGTGTGACGTGCGGAATGCCAATTCGCGCCAGTTCATCGCTTAACGGCTGGCTGTGATCGATGACATGATCTGCTCCCGCATCGCGAACCCACTGCTGACTTTCCGGACGGGAAGCCGTGCCAATCACGGTCATGTTTGTAAGCTTTGCGGCAAGCTGGGTCAGGATCGAGCCGACGCCACCTGCGGCCCCGACGATCAGCAGAGTGTTACCGTTGTTACCGTTTTCTTTTACGCCGAGGCGATCGAACAGCAGTTCCCACGCGGTGATAGCGGTTAACGGCAGCGCGGCGGCAGAGGCATTATCAAGTGAATGTGGTTTACGGGCGACGATGCGTTCATCCACTAGCTGATATTCGCTGTTACTGCCAGGGCGTGTGAGTGCGCCCGCATACCAGACTTCATCGCCCGGCGCGAAAAGGGTGACGGCGTCGCCGATAGATTTCACCACGCCAACCGCATCCCAGCCGAGTACGCGAGGCGTGTCGGCGTTGAAACCCGCACGCACTTTGGTATCTACAGGGTTAACGGAAATCGCTTTAACTTCAATTAACAGGTCGTGGCCGTGGGCAACGGGTACAGGTAATTCAATGGCGGTCAGCGCAGAAATGTTGCTTCCCTGGGCAGCAGAAGGGGTAATGGCAATGGCTTTCATTAGAGTCTCCGAAAGGGCTAACTGATTCATCGTTTGACCCGGTTAAGCATAGCTGCGCAGCCTGAGCAGAAAAACACGCTGTAAACGACAGGACTTATCGTCAGAGAATGAAAATGCGATCAAAACTGACGACGGGCCACCAGCCATGCGCCGATGACCAGCATCACTGCACCGCAAACCGGGCCGATCAGCGCCCGCCACGGGATGCCCTGTTGACGAATGATGTCCATCGCCAGGCCGCCGATCAGCTGGCTGGCGACCAGCACCGCAATGGTGGTTGCCGCCCCGACGTATTGATAGCCGCTGATGCTGGCAAATACAAAAAATGAGCCGAGCAGACCGGGGATGAGCGTCCACCATTTGATGCTGGAGGCGAGTTCCTGAAAGCCGCTCAGGCCATGCTTAATCAGCAGAATCGACACGAAAAGCACAATCCCGACCAGCGAGTTAAGCAGCATGGCGATAAGGATCGTCGAAGCCGACTGGGTTATCCGCACCATCAATGTATTCTGAATGACCAGGCCGATACCGGCGGCAATCAGAAAGGTGAGGGTCAGCGACTGGTTCATGATCGGGCGTCCGGATCCTGGCGATCGTCGAGCTGCAGCTGCATAAAGGTCAGATCCAGCCAGCGACCAAACTTAGTGCCCACCTGCGGCATTTGCGCAGTGGTTACAAAGCCGAGCGCGGCGTGCAGGTTCAGCGAAGCCTGGTTTTGCGATTCGATACCCGCCACCATCACGTGTTTGCCAATCTGTCTTGCCTCAGCGATAAGCTGCGTTAACAGTTTACGGCCTAGGCCTTTACCCTGATGCAGTGGGTGAACGTAGACCGAATGCTCAACGGTGTGACGAAAACCGTCAAAGGCACGCCAGTCGCCGAAGGAGGCATACCCTGTCACGGTGCCACTTTCTTCACTCACTAATACCGGATACCCGGCAATCTGGCGGGCTTCATACCATGCAATACGGTTGTCGGTGTCGACGGTCTGATCGTTCCAGATAGCGGCGGTGTGCAGCACCGCGTGGTTATAAATCTCGGCGATTGCCGCACAGTCTTCTTTGCTGGCGTAACGAATGGTCATGGCTGGCCTCGGTTGTTCACTATAGTAGTACGATATAGATACTATAGTTTTGCCGGCTTTGACAAGAGGCCAGCCCTATTTGGCAATCACGCAACTGGTGGGCAGCTGCCAGTCCGGGGCGGTAAACTTCCTCAGGGCCTGCGGGCGATACAGTTGATTCTTCCACAGCCTGTTGCTTTGCTACACGGGATGGCATTGTGCTTTTAAGGTGCGTCACCACATCCAGGTGCCGTCGGCACAGAAAATAATGTTTTTGCTCATAGCGTTGACCGTACTCGAAGTTTAATAAACCCACTCTGGCGAATCGCTCCTGACCAGCCACTCGAAAAGCGTGCCAATGCACTATAGTATTACGCCATGAATACTATCGAAGACACACTCAATCAGCGCATCAGCGCGCGCATTCGCATCGAGCGCGAATCCCGCGGCTGGTCGCTTAGCGAACTGGCCGAGCGCGCGGGCGTATCGCGTGCGATGATCCACAAAATTGAACGCGGCGACAGTAGCCCGACGGCGACGATGCTTGGGAGGCTTTCCGGCGCGTTCGGGATCAGCATGTCCACGCTGATTGCACGCGCCGAAATGCAGGAAGGGAAGCTGCTGCGGTTTGAAAATCAGCCGGTCTGGCACGATCCGCAAACCCACTATCTTCGCCGTCACGTTTCCCCACGCAGCGATTTACCGATCGATCTGGTGCAGGTTGAGCTGCCGCCAGGCAGCGACATCCCAATGCCCGCGTCGTCGTATGCGCTGGCGCGGCAGCTGATCTGGCTTCAGCAGGGCGAACTGCTGTTCATTGAGGGCGATACGCAGCACGCTATGCAGGCGGGGGATTGCCTTGAGCTTGGCCCACCGAACGACTGTCGCTTTGTGAACCAGACCGATAAGCCCTGTATTTACCTCGTGGTGCGGCTGAACCATTCCGGCTCATAATGGTAATGCACGGGTGACGATGAGCGACTAGTCTCAGGGAATGTTTTCCAGAAGGAGCAGATCATGAGTCAACACGCGTCACGTCATCGTCGCTGGGTGCTGGCCTCTCGCCCGCACGGCGAACCGGTTGCCGCCAATTTCCGCCTTGAAGAAGGGGATATCCCTGAGCCTGGCAACGGACAAATTCTGTTACGCACAGTTTATCTCTCGCTTGACCCTTATATGCGTGGCCGCATGAGCGACGCGCCGTCCTATTCACCGCCGGTGGAGATTGGCGCGACCATGGTCGGGGGCACCGTCAGCCGCGTGGTGCAATCAAATCATGCAGATTTTAAGCCCGGTGACTGGGTTCTGGGCTACAGCGGCTGGCAGAACTATGAGATTTCCGACGGACAAGGGCTGGTGAAACTCGGCGAAAGTCCTGAAAACCCCTCCTGGGCCCTTGGCATTGCCGGGATGCCGGGCTTTACGGCTTACATGGGGCTGCTGGATATCGGCCAGCCCAAGGCCGGGGAAACCCTGGTCGTTGCCGCGGCCACCGGGCCTGTCGGCGCAACGGTCGGGCAGATCGGCAAAATCAAAGGCTGTCGCGTGGTTGGTATTGCTGGCGGTGAAGAAAAGTGCCGCTATGCCGTGGAGACCTTAGGGTTCGACGTCTGTCTGGACCATCATGCCGCAGATTTCGCGCAGCAGCTGGCGAAAGCCTGCCCGCAGGGGATTGATGTTTATTATGAAAATGTCGGCGGCAAGGTGTTCGACGCGGTTCTGCCGCTGCTCAATACGTCTGCTCGCGTTCCCGTATGCGGCTTAGTCAGCGGCTACAGCGCGACTGAACTGCCAGCCGGGCCGGACCGTCTGCCTTTACTGATGGGCACACTGCTGAAAAAGCGCATCCGCATGCAGGGCTTTATCATTGGTCAGGATTACGGCCATCGCATAGGCGAGTTTCAGACGGCGATGAACCAGTGGATAAGCGACGGATCGATAAAATATCGTGAACAAATCACCGACGGTCTGGAAAATGCGCCAGAGGCCTTCTTCGGTCTGCTGAAAGGTAAAAATTTCGGTAAAGTCGTTATTCGCGTTGATGCGGATGACTAAAAAATAAGCTGCGGCGCCGCGAGCGCCGCAAATTTCCGTGCAAAAATTCCATTAGCGTCTTTAATTAATCGTGCAATAGCCAATTTGTATGAAGTGCACGGCCTAAATTAACAACATGACAATTAAAAAATCACTATTTTTAGCAGATTAATCCATGTTATTTCCAACACCGCCGCGATACAGGATATATCCTGGGGTCGTGCTCAGTTGTTTGCTCTCAGGCCGTGACGAGAACAATGATTATGGACACAGGAAATAACCATGCTCGACTTTGAAAAAGCACAGCGTATGAGTCTTACCATGCAGGTCGAAGTAAATTTAAAAAGTGCCCTGATTATCGGGGCGCTGAAGCCTGGTGCCCGGCTGGTAACGCGGGATCTTGCCGAGCAGTTGGGAACCAGCATCACGCCGGTACGTGAAGCGCTGCTGCGCCTGGTCTCATCCGGGGCATTGCAGGCGACACCCGCCCAGGCCTTTCTGGTGCCGGAGGTGACGCTCCAGCAGTACAACGAGGTCAATCAAATCCGCAAGAAGCTCGAAGGGATGGCAGCATCTGCGGCGGCGGCATTGATGACGGAAGCAAAGCTGCGGGATTTACGCGACTACGTGGGGGCCTTCCATGAGGCGAAAGCGCAGGGTGATATGGAACGCGCATTGCAGGCCAATTGCCGCTTCCGTTTCCGGCTGTATGACTATGCGGAAATGCCCACGCTGACGGCGCTTATTGAACAGCTTTGGGTGCGTATTGGCCCCTGCTTTAATTATTTGCACCCACAATCCTGTGAGGTTTTTAAACAGTATCGCTATTACGACGATTTACTGAGCGCGCTGGAAAAAAAAGACGAAGCAGAGAGTGGGGCGGCCATGTGCCGGGCTATCGATCAGGGGTCGGCTATATTATTGCGACAGTATTATAATTAATTCCCGTTATTAATCGGTACCTTCAGTAATAGCGTGCCGGAACTCCCGGCACGCCAATCCTTTACCGGAACTGATACGCTATGGATAAACCCACACCGTAATTACGCCCTGGCGCAGGTTCGTAATAGCGACCGTTGGATTCGTTAACGATCACCGAGCCGGCGTATTCCCGATCGAACAGATTATCCACCCGACCAAAGATGTCTATTTTCCAGCTCCCCACGCCGAATTTATAGCCGGTGTTCAGCCCGACGACCGTCCACGATGGCGCTCTGGCGGTGTTTTCATCGTTGGCCATGATGTCGCTCAAATAGCGGATATCGCTGCCCGCATACCAGCCAAGCTCCGGCTCATAGCCAAAAGAGGCATAGCCCATGTTGCGGGCGATGCCCGGAATGCGGTTGCCGTTGCAGCTGGCGTCATCACAGACGTTGCTGCGGTAGGTGGCATCGAGCCAGGTCCAGGCCGCTTTCAGCTTCCAGCTTTCGCCAAACTGCTGATCGAGAGACAGCTCCGCGCCCTGACGGCGAGTTTTCCCGGCATTTTTGTAGCTGGTGCGTCCTCCGCTGCTGCTGTCGACGACGATTTCGTTGTCGGTGTTGGTCTGGAACAGCGCCGCCGTCAGCAGGCCGTTGCCGATTCGCGTTTTGCTGCCCACTTCCACCGTTTCGTTGGTGGACGGCTGCAGACCAAAGTTGAGGCCGCTCTGGTTGTCCGGGCGATAGGAAAGCTCGTTAATGGTCGGGGTTTCAAAGCCACGGCCCGCCGAAACATAAACGTTCCATGCGTCGGTCACGGCATACTTCAGCGAGCCTGCCGGGAGCCATTTGTGATAGCTCGCATTGCCGCTGTCGTTACCGTTACCCGGCGTGACGTAGAAATCGTTGGAGTCGAACCACACCGAGCTGTAGCGGACGCCTGCATCCAGCGTCAGTTTCGGCGTCAGCTGCCACTGGGTTTGCAGATACGGGTCGAGATTCCACATCAGGTTGCGTTCGTTACGCCGCATCGCTCCCTGCTGGCCGTAGTCCGGCACGCCGTTGTCGAGCACAAAGTTTTCATAGCCTTTGCGCTTCTCGCTCATGTTTTCGTAGTCCAGCCCGGTAGTGAAGGTCACCGGTACCAGTAACTCCCCCCGGTGAGTCCAGCGGGTGTCGATGCCCTGGTAGTGGCGGTCGAGATCGATAACGCCGCCGGAATGGGAAGGGTTCAGCTGCGGTCCCATAGGGATTGACTGATACTGCGTGGTCTGGCGCTCCCCGGCATACATCATCACGCTCAGGTCATCCTGCGCGCTTAGCTGACGCTCATAGTGCAGGCCTGCCTGTGTTTGTTTGGTGGTTTTGCGCGTGTTGTACTGATCGCCTCGCGGCGACTGCTGCGGGTCGGCGCGCCACTCGCTGTAGCTCAGGCCACCGGCATCGTTGGCCTTAATATCCACGCTGTTAAACAGCAGGGTCAGCTTGCTGACGTCGTTAATCCGCACGCCAAGTTTGGCGTTCGCCAGATTCTTCCGCGCGCCGCTGTGGTCGCGATAGCCGTGCGTGTCGAAGCGGGTAGTCGAGACGGTGTAATCAACGTCGCCCGCCTGGCTACCATCGCCAACGGCACCGCTGGCCTTCAGACCGTAGCGCCAGGTCCCGTAGCTGCCGTAATAGCTGTTCGCCTCAAGGGTGGTGGGCTGCTGGCCGGTTTGCGTGGTGACGTTCATAACGCCGCCGGAGGAGTTGCCGTACAGGGCAGAGAACGGGCCGCGCAGCACTTCCACGCTATCGACGCTGGTGATGTCGATGTTAGAAGTCTGACCCTGGCCGTCCGGCATGGTCGCCGGAATGCCGTCGACGTACAAACGAATGCCGCGCACGCCGAAGGTCGACCGGGAACCAAAGCCGCGAATCGACAGCTGCAAATCCTGGGCGAAATTCTGGCGGTTCTGGATTTGCAGGCCGGGCACGCTGCTGAGCGACTCGGAAAGATTGACCTGCGGAGCGGCGTGGCGCATATCCTCACCGTTAACGACGCTGACGGCCGCGGGCGTATCCAGCTCTGACACGCCCTGTGGGCTGGCGGACACGACCATGGTTTGCTCGTCGGCGGCGGCGGGCGCAGGCAGGAGCGGCAGCAGCATTGCCGACAGCGCAGCCCTGCGGACAGTAATGATTTTCATGCAATTCTCTTGATAATGAAGCAAATGGAACAACTGTGAATATGTTAATGCCTTTGTAAATTATTTGAAAATCTTAACGGCACGTTACGTTAAATGCTGATTTAACAATGGCACAAAACTGGCGAAGCGGCAGAATTAACGCTCCCCTTTTTGATAATTAATGATTATTATTCTCAACAAATAGCGCGGTGCCACGACGCCGCGAGCAGGAAGCATGTCGGGCAGTACATCATTTTGATTTCAAAGGGAGTCGTCATGTCCTTACGTTCAATATCCATGCCGCGTTTTCGCCGTTCTCTGCTGTTGTCTTCTTTACTCCTTGCCGGATCGTTCAGCGCCCATGCCGCAGATGAGATGCTGCGCAAAGCTGTGGGTAAAGGGGTTTACGAAATGGCGCTGAGCCAGCAGGAAAATGCGCTGTGGGTGGCTACCTCGCAGAGCCGTAAAACCGATAAAGGTGGGGTGATGTACCGTCTTGATCCGGTGACGCTGGAGGCGACCCAGACCATCTACAGCGATCTGAAACCGTTCGGGGCAACAGTAGATAATCAGACTCAAACCCTGTGGTTTGGCAACACAATCAACGGCACGGTTACCGCGATTGATGGCAAAACGGGCGATCTGAAAGGGCGAGTGGTGCTGGATTCGCGCAAGCGTAGCGAAACGGTGAAGCCGCTTCAGCCGCGTGAGCTGGCCGTAAACGACAAAACGAACACCGTTTATGTCACCGGCGTCGGCAAGGAGAGCGTGGTGTGGGTCATTGATGGTGCAGCGCTGAAGCTGAAAGCGACCATCAGCGGCACCGGCAATCGCAGCACGGCACTGGCACTGGCACTGGATAACGACGCGCAGCGTCTGTATACCGTGAGCGCCGAGGGTGAACTGGTGACCATCGACACCCAAAGCAACAGCATTCTCAGTCGCCAGAAGCTGGTGAACGATGGTAAAGAGCATGCGTTCCTGAATATCGCGCTGGATAAGACAAATCATCGCGCGTACATCACTGATTTCAAACAGCCGGAGCTGCTGGTTGTTGACTACCGCGACGGCAAAGTGCTGAATACCATTGCCATGCCGGCATCGCTGGCGGTGGTCTTTAACCCAACGCGCAATGAAGCGTATGTGACTCATCGCATGGAAGGGAAAGTGAGCGTGGTGGATACCAAAACCGATAAAGTGGTGAAGACCTTTGACACCCCGCCGCGTCCGAACAGCCTGGCGCTTTCTGCCGATGGCAAAACGCTCTACGTCAGCGTGAAGCAGGAATCAACCCGCGAGAAAGAAGCCACCCAGCCGGATGACGTGATTCGCATTACGCTGTAATCACATATTTCAGGCATAAAAAAGCCGCTCAGAAGAGCGGCTTTTTTTGAGTGTCTGATAGCACTTTGCTTATCAGGCCTGCAGATTAGTGCATTCTGTCGGCCCGGAAAACGCAGTGCCGCCGGGCACTCAATCAGTGTGACGTCTTCTCAACCAGCGGCGCATCCTGTTTTTCATCATCAGGATGCACAGGCGCAGTGCTGTGGATCTCATGTACGCGTTTGCGTACGCCAAACCAGCCAGCAATCAGCAGTACGGCCAGTAGCGGAATGGAAGCGATGGTATAAGTGCCGTTCGGGTAGTCGAACGCCATCAGCACCAGCACGGCCAGCAGGAACAGCAGAGTCAGCCACGAGGTGAATGGCGCACCCGGCAGCCTGAAGCTCACGTCGGCACATTTCCCTTCCTTGATGAACTTACGCAGGCGCATCTGGCACACGACGATAAACGCCCAGGAGGCGATAATGCCGATAGACGCCACGTTCAGCACGATCTCAAAGACCTGAGAAGGCACCAGATAGTTCAGGAACACACCCACCACGTATACCGCAAGCGTCGCCAGAATGCCCGCATACGGCACGTGCTGACGGCTCATTTTCGACATGAATTTCGGCGCAGAACCGCCCATCGACATCGAGCGCAGAATGCGACCGGTGCTGTAAAGGCCGGAGTTCAGGCTGGAGAGCGCGGCGGTCAGCACCACGATGTTCATGATGCTGCCGACGTAAGGCACGCCAAGCTTCGTGAAGAAGGTAACGAACGGGCTTTGCCCTGGCTGGTACGCATTCCACGGCAGCAGCAGGACTAACAGCACCACGGACCCCACGTAGAACAGACCGATACGCCAGATAACGCTGTTGATGGCTTTTGGCACCATGGTTTGCGGATCTTTACATTCACCCGCTGCGGTCCCGACCAGTTCGATGGAAGCGAAGGCGAAGACCACGCCCTGAACCAGCACCAGCGCAGGCAGCAGGCCGTGCGGGAAGAATCCGCCGTTATCGGTAATTAAGTGGAAGCCGGTTATTCCGCCGTCCAGCGGTTTACCGCTGCCGAGGAACACGGTGCCCACCACGAGGAATATAACGATTGCCAGCACTTTAAGCAGCGCAAACCAGAATTCCATTTCGGCAAACCACTTCACGCCGATCATGTTCATGGTGCCGACAATCGCCAGCGCGCCGAGGGCAAAGACCCACTGTGGCACGTCGCCAAACGCGCCCCAGTAGTGCATGTACAGCGCAACGGCGGTGATGTCGACAATTCCGGTCATCGCCCAGTTAACGAAGTACATCCAGCCCGCCACGTAGGCGGCTTTTTCGCCGAGGAATTCACGGGCGTAGGAAACGAAGCTGCCGCTGGATGGCCGATGAAGAACCAGTTCGCCAAGCGCGCGCAGAATAAAGAAAGAGAAGATGCCGCATACCAGGTAAACGATGGCGAGTGAAGGGCCCGCCATCTGCAGGCGCGCACCGGCGCCTAAAAACAGACCTGTCCCGATAGCCCCGCCAATAGCGATCATCTGCACATGACGGTTGCTCATCGCTTTGTTGTAACCCGCCTCATGCGAGTTCAGCCAGCGGCGTTTCGCTGCGTGATGCTCCGCCGCGCTGTCGTGTTTTGTGTTCATGGTTGTATCCCGATTACCTGTCTTTACCCCTAATCCGGGGCCCAAAAAATGCCGCCGCGGTAAACGATTGCGTGGCAGCACACTGTTCTGCTTTTCTCAGCATTCTGACGTAGAGATAAGGCACAACATGGCGCAGCATCCTACCTGCAAATGAGAAGCGACGCAAAAGTTACACGCCGAATCCGTGGGGCGATGTCGCAACATTTTGTGTGGTCAGATCTGCTGCATAACCGGAAATGGGAAGCATAAATAATCGGCAGATATTTTAGTTGGTTAACGTAAACGCAGCGTTTCAGCCAGCGGAGAAAAAGCATTACGCACCTCCTCGCGGCTATTACGCGCTACGCTGAATACATCAACAGGAGGAGATATGAAAATTATCCGTAGCGGCTCTCAGCCGTCGGCCAAAGGGCCCGAAGCATGGTTTACCGGAACCGTCAGAATTGATGCGCCGTTTCAGGCGACAGAGCCTGCAAAAGTGGGTGGGGCAACCGTCACCTTTGAGCCTGGTGCGCGCACCGCGTGGCACACCCATCCGCTGGGACAAACGCTGATAGTGACGCAGGGGCGCGGCTGGCTACAGGAAGAGGGCCAGGAGGCGCAGCCGCTGAATCAGGGTGACATTGCGTGGATCCCGCCCGGGGTGAAGCACTGGCACGGTGCGAGCTCGCAAACGGCGATGACCCACATTGCCATCGCCGAGGCGGAAAACGGTTCGCCCGTCACCTGGCTTGAAAAAGTCACGGATGAGGAGTACGCCGGACGTTAGCCTTCACTTCCCTCCCGCCATTCCGTCTGGCGTAAAGACAAAGGCCAGCCAGAGTAATCTGTCTGGATGACGGGAGGGAATGATGAGAATTAACGTGGTTGGCACCAGTGGCGTCGGGAAAACGACTCTGGCTCGCCGTCTGGTCGCTCGACTGAATGCGCCTTATATCGAAATGGACAGGCTTTACTGGCGTAAAAACTGGCCAGGGCACGCCGGACGAAGAGCTGTTCGCACGACTGGATGTGGCGTTGAGCGCTACGGAAAGCTGGGTGCTTGATGGCAATTACAACCGCACGCGGCAGGCGCTGTGGCCAGGTACCGGCAACCAGGAAAGCTTCCGGCTCTCTTTCTTCAGCCAGGATTCCATCATTCACTGGGCCCCCAAAACCTGGCATAAAAACCGCCTGTGGTATCTGGCCGATATGCAGGATCCGCAGTTTGCCGGACTCACTTTTGTCCGGCTGCGCACGCGGGCGGAAACGGAAGACTTTATTGCGAAAATTAGGCTTAGCGCGACGATCGATAGTTAATTTTCAGCAGAGCAAATGTAAATAAATTGTTTCTCAGCGCGGCCAACCCCTTCTAATAATGCAGACATGTTTCTCATGACGAGTCTGCACTATGTCTTATCGAATCAGTCTTCTGGATAAAAGCCCCCTGGCAGAAGGTGAAACTGCCACGCAGGCGCTGGCGCGGACCTTAACGCTGGCACAGCAGGCAGAGGCCTGGGGTTATCATCGCCTGTGGATTGCTGAACATCACAATACCTCACAGCTCGCAAGCCCGTCACCGGAAGTGGTAATTGGCTGGCTGCTGGGGCAGACAAAACGTATCCGGATTGGCTCTGGCGGGGTCATGTTGCAGCACTACAGCCCATATAAGGTAGCGGAAAACTTCAACCTGCTGGCGTCACTGGCTCCGGGTCGCGTTGATTTAGGCGTTGGCAAAGCGCCTGGCGGCTTGCCTCACTCTACGCGTGCGCTGCAAAAGGGAGTACATGCTGAGGAGAAGGGGACTTTTGCCGATCAGCTGGCACAGCTGGATAACTGGCTGTCCCTGACGCGCGCGGAAAGCAGCGATACGGTACTGGCGACGCCGGTTCCACCCCAGCGCCCGGACGGTTTTTTGCTCGGAGCAAGCCTCGAGAGCGCAGAGCTGGCGGCACAGCTCGACTGGAATTTCGTGTTTGCCGCACACCTTAACGGGGATAAGCAACTGCTGCGGGATGTGGTATCGCGCTGGCGGGCGCGGAGCCTGCGTGATGCGATGGTCGCCGTTCAGGTGATTGTTGCGCCGGATGCTGCGCAGGCCGCCGCCCTGACCGCACAGGTTGAAGTCTGGGGCGTGCGTCTGGCGAACGGGCAGCGGGTGACCGTTGCCAGCAAGCCGCAGGCCGAAGCCTTTGCCCATCAGGCCGGTAGCCCGGCGGTTGAGATCGTGCGTCGGGAATCATCGCTGATTGCCGGGACCGCCTCACAGGTTCGCGCGCAGCTCGATGCGCTGCACCAGGAGTATGGGGTCGATGAGTTCATCATCGACACGCCCATTGCTGAAGGTGCAGCCCGATTAGCGTCCGTTCGCTTACTGGCACAGGCGCTGAACCGTGCGGAGGTGCTCTTATGAGTTTCGAACAACAGCTGATTGCCTGGCGGCGCGAGCTGCACCAGTTCCCGGAGCTGTCTTTACAGGAAGTGGCGACCACCGCGCGTATTCGCGACTGGCTGCAAAGCGCCGGGCTTTCCATTCTGCCGTATGCCCTGAAAACCGGCGTAGTCATCGAGATTGGCAAGGGCGAAAAGGTGATTGCGCTGCGTGCCGACATTGACGCGCTGCCAATAGAAGAAACGGCTAACGTGGCGTTTCGTTCGCAAAATCCAGGCGTGATGCACGCCTGCGGACATGATGTTCATACCAGCGTTATGCTCGGCGCAGCGCTGCTTTTGAAGGCCAAAGAAGCTGAACTGCCGGGGCGAGTACGTATTCTTTTTCAGCCAGCCGAAGAGAGTTTTGGCGGGGCGAAGACGCTGATCCGCGCCGGTGCGCTGGAAGGGGTTTCCGCCATTTTTGGTATGCACAATGAACCTGGGCTGCCGGTGGGCGCCTTTGCCACCCGCGGCGGAGCGTTCTACGCCAACGTCGATCGCTTCGTACTGCGGGTGCATGGAAAGGGCGCCCACGCAGCCCGCCCTCATGAAGGTAAGGATGCGATCCTGCTTGCCAGCCAGCTGGTGGGCATCCTGCAAAGCGTAGCCAGCCGCGAGGTCAATACGCTTGATTCGGTGGTGCTGAGCGTGACCCGCATTCAGGGCGGCAATACCTGGAACGTGCTGCCGGAAAACGTTGAGCTGGAAGGCACGCTTCGCACCCATAGCACCGATGTTCAACAGCGGGTGAAGGCCCGCGTCAGTGAGATTGCGGCGGGGTTTGCCAGCGCGTTTAACGCCCAGATTGACGTCATCTGGTACGCTGGCCCGACGGCGCTGGTGAACACCCCTGAATGGGCGGAGTTTGCCCTGGCGGTAGCAGATGAAGCGGGATACCAGACCGCGACGGCGGATCTGCATATGGGCGGCGAAGATTTTGCCGTCTACCTGCAGCAGATCCCCGGTGCTTTTGTCAGCATCGGTAGCGCCAGTGAATCTGGCCTGCACCATCCGGCCTTTGACCCGGACGAAAGGCTCATCGCACCTGCGGCGCACTATTTTGCCCGGCTGGCCGAAAAAGCCTTACTTAACGTTTAGTTCTTTTTATTTACCGGCAGGGTAAGGGGTTATTATGTCTTCAGTTCGACAACTGCGTCTTGGCACTATATTACATGGCGCTTCAGGAAATATGTCCGCCTGGCGACATCCGGCGGCGCAGGCAGATGCCAGTATTAATTTTGAATTCGTCAGGCAGACGGCATTAAAAGCTGAAGAAGGGAAGCTCGACTTTATTTTTGTTGCCGACGGTTTATATATTAACGAAAAGTCTATTCCGCATTTTTTAAACCGCTTCGAGCCGCTAACCGTATTATCTGCGCTGGCGAGCGTGACGCAGCATTTGGGCCTGGTTGGCACGCTGTCCACCTCCTATAGCGAGCCGTTTATTACCGCCCGTCAGTTTGCCAGCCTCGACCACCTGAGCAACGGGCGTGCTGGCTGGAACGTGGTAACGTCGCCGCTGGAAGGATCCGCGAAGAATTTTTCCCGCGCGCAGCATCCCGATCACGCTTTACGCTATCGCATCGCAGATGAATATTTGCAGGTGGTAAAAGGGCTGTGGGATTCCTGGGAAGAGGATGCCTTCGTGCGTAATAAAACCAGCGGACAATTCTTCGATGCGAAAAAATTACACACTCTCGATCATCATGGTGATTTTTTCCAGGTTGCCGGGCCGCTGAATATCGGCCGCACGCCGCAGGGCAGGCCAATTATATTTCAGGCCGGTGCATCGGATGACGGAAAAAAACTAGCCGCCACCCACGCCGATGCCATTTTTACCCATCACGAAAGTCTTGAAGAAGCGCAGGCCTTTTATCGGGATGTAAAAAGCCAGCTGGAAGTGCACGGGCGCCGTGCTGATGAGCTGCATATTTTCCAGGGCGTGAGCGTGATCGTCGGGGACGATGCCGACGATGTGGAACGTCAGTACCAGACCACTGCCGCGCTGGTGTCGGTGGAAGACGCGCTGAACTACCTGGGCCGCTACTTCGAGCACCACGATTTCAGCCAGTATCCACTGGATGCGCCTTTCCCTGAGCTTGGCGATCTGGGGCAAAACAGCTTTCGCAGCACGACCGATGAAATCAAACGTAACGCAAAGGCGCGTGGCTTAACGCTGCGCCAGGCGGCGCTCGAAGCGGCCAGCCCACGCCCACGCTTTTCCGGCACGGCGCAGGAAGTAGCCGATGGATTGCAGGCGTGGTTTGAAAGCCACGCCGCCGACGGTTTTATCATTCAGGGCGGTACGCCGGACACCTTCCCGCGCTTTGTAGACCAGGTCGTGCCCGAGCTTCAGGCGCGAGGGTTATTCCGTCATGACTATCCCGGTCACACGCTGCGCGAAAGCCTGGGGCTTGCACAACCCGCGAATCAGTTCGTTAAACCCACTACAAAATAATAAAGGACTTCACCATGCAAAAATCATCGCTGCTGCTGGCGCTTGCGCTGGCTTTTTCCGGGCTGGTGCAGGCCAATGATGTGACCATCAACGGGACCGGGGTTAGCGTCGAGGCCAATAAGACGCCAATCAATACGGCTAAAAACCCAACGGCCATTGCGCAGCTGCCGAATGGATTTACCCCGGCGGTGCCGGGAAAATTCACCGTGGCGGTGGCGGGGCTGAATCAGCCGCCGCTGACGGTGTTCTCCGATGACAACAAAACCCTGCTCGGTAGCGAAGTGGATATCGCGCGCCTGGTGGCTGACAGTCTTGGGCTACAGCTGAACGTGGTGGTGACATCATGGGAGGACTGGCCGCTTGGCGTGGCCTCCGGCAAATACGATGCGGCGGTCAGCAACATCACCGTCACCAAAGAGCGTAAAGAAAAGTTTGATTTCGCCACCTACCGCAAGGATTCCCTAGGGTTCTACGTCAAATCAACGAGCAACATCAGCAAAATCGAAACGGCGCCTGACATCGCCGGGCTGAACATTATTGTCGGATCCGGTACCAACCAGGAGGCCATTCTGCTGGCGTGGAACGCTGAGAACATCAAGAAAGGCCTGAAGCCGTTTACCCCGATCTACACCAAAGATGACGCTGCCCAGACCCTGGCGTTGCAGTCCGGGCGGGCTGATGCGTATTTTGGCCCTAACGTTATCGGAGCATGGAAAGCCGCGCTGAACGGCAAAACGAAGCTGGTCGGCAGCGTGGACGGCGGCTGGCCGAAGGCGGCACACATCGCGGTGACGCTGAAAAAAGGCAGCGGTCTGGCAGAACCTGTGCAGACGGCGCTAAACGGCGCGATCAAGAACGGCGATTACGACAAAGTGCTCAACCGCTGGGGTGAGGGCGTGGAACGTATTCCGCAATCTGAAGTGAACCCGGCCGGTCTTGGCGATTAAGGAGCCCGCAATGAGTGAACGTTTCCGTGATGTTTCGCCTGAAGATGCAGAGTTACAGCCCATTCTGAGCGGGTTGTTTGCCGAGTATGCCGCGCGCTACGGCGACTATTTCTCGCGTGATGCCGAAGTGGAGCAGACCGAATGGTATCTCGCGCCGCAGGGGCTGTTTATCGTGCTGGAGCGCGACGGCGTCATCATCGCGACCGGGGCGTATAAACCGCTGAACGCGCAGACGGCGGAAATCAAACGTATCTGGACCGATAAAACTCTGCGTCAGCAGGGGCTTGCCGGGCGCGTGGTTGCTGAACTTGAACGCCGGGCCTGGCTTGCTGGCTACGGCCAGATGTATCTGACAACCGGGTTCCGTCAGCCGGAGGCGGTTCGTTTGTATCTCAGCCAGGGCTACCAGCCGCAGTTCGATCTGAGCCGGGATCCGGAAGAGTACAGCCGTCCGCCGTTTGACGGACGCCTGCGGTTTACCAAAGCGCTGGCTGTTCCCGCGCTCAGCAAAAGCGCCTGAGGAGTGACGATGAAAAATCACGAAACCATTCAAGTCGTGCCCGCACGCTACCCGATGCGCATAGTGGGTGCTGCGGTGGCGCTGCTCATTCTGGCGATTGTTGTTCAGTCGGTCGCATTTAACCCACGCTGGGAATGGGGCGTGTTTGCCCGCTGGTTCTTTGACCCGGTGATTCTGGAGGGGCTGGGGCAGACGCTGCTGTTAACCCTGCTCGGCACGCTGCTGAGCGTGATTTTTGGCGGCGTACTGGCGCTTGCCCGACTCTCGTCTTCGTGGCTGTTGAGCGGCCTGGCGTGGGCCTATATCTGGCTCTTCCGCTCGCTGCCGCTGATCGTCGTGCTGATTGTGCTGTACAACTTTTCGTACCTCTACGACACGCTGTCCATCGGCATCCCCTTTACCGGCATTAACTGGGCGAGCTATCAGACAATTAACGTGCTCGGACAGTTTTCCACGGCGGTAGTGGGTCTGACGCTGGTGCAGAGTGCCTATACTGCCGAAATCATTCGCGGCGGATTTCTGGGGGTCGATCACGGCCAGTATGAGGCCGCATCCGCGCTGGGTCTGCCCGCCTGGCGCCGCACGCTGCGCATCATCCTGCCGCAGGCGCTACGAACCATTCTGCCGTCCGGTTTTAACGAAATCATCAGCCTCGCCAAGGGAACCGCGATGGTTTATGTGCTGGCGATGCCGGAGCTGTTTTACACCATCCAGATGATCTACAACCGCACTCAGGAGGTGATCCCGCTGCTGATGGTCGGGGCGGTTTGGTATCTGGTGATTACCAGCGTTCTCTCCGTGATTCAGTATCTGGTTGAACGCTCACTTGCCCGCAGCGAGCGCCGCTCGGCCGTCAATGCCGCACGCGGTCGGGCGGTCACGCCTGCCGCCCAGCCCACTTCAAGCCCGGAGCCTGTTCATGCCCAACTCTCCTGAAGGTCATATTTCGATTACCGGCGTCAGTAAATATTTTGGTCGCCATAAGGCGCTGGATAACGTGTCGCTGGAGATTCAGCCCGGCACAGTGACGGTGATTTTAGGTCCGTCCGGCTCAGGGAAATCGACGCTGCTGCGTACCATCAACCATCTGGAACGCGTCGATGAGGGGTTTATCCAGATTGATGGCGACTATATCGGCTATCGTCGTCAGGGCAACAGGCTCTATGAACTGAAGGAAAAAGAGATCCTGCGCCAGCGGGTAAACGTGGGCTACGTGTTCCAGAACTTTAACCTGTTTCCGCATATGACGGTGCTGGAGAACCTGATTGAAGCGCCGCTGGCGCACCGGCAGCTCAGCAAAAAACAGGCGACGGAGCGAGCCTATGAGTTGCTGGATGTGGTGGGGTTACGGAATAAGGCCGATGCCTGGTCGCGACACCTTTCCGGCGGCCAGCAGCAGCGCATTGCCATTGCCCGCGCGCTGGCGCTGAGGCCACGCGTGATGCTTTTCGATGAGCCAACATCAGCGCTTGATCCGGAACTGGTGGGAGAAGTGCTGGACGTCATCAAAAAGCTCGCCCGTTCCGGCACGACGCTTGTGGTGGTGACGCATGAGATTGGCTTCGCCCGTGAAGTGGCCGACCAGGTGGTGTTTATGGTCGATGGAAAAATCATTGAGCAGGGCGAAAGCGATGCGGTACTTAACCGCCCGCAGCATCCGCGTACGCGGCAATTCTTATCAAAGGTGCTGGCATGATCAAATGGACGCTGTTAGGTGGATGGCTCGTTGCAGGCGCTGGTCTGGCGCAAGGGCAGATAGATCTCAGGGCAAATGAGCAGCCGCTGCCGGTCACGCGGGATGAGCAGGCCATTGCGAAGATCCCGACGAATTACGCGTTTGTTGAACCGGGCACGCTGACGGTGGCGATTTCGGCGTTGAATTCACCGCCGCTGGCGTTGCTGGCAAGCGATAACCGGACGCGTATCGGCAGCGATCCGGATATCGCCAGGCTGCTGGCGGCAAGCCTGGGGCTGAAGCTGAAGCTGGTGCCCACCGCCTGGGAAGACTGGCCGCTGGGCATTTCTTCAGGACGCTATGACGTGGCGCTGGTCAATATTGCCGTGACGGAACAGCGTAAAGAGAAGTTCGATTTCGCCACCTATCGCGTCGATTCCTTGGCCTTTTCGGTGAAATCGGATAGCCCAATCACGGCGGTCAACGGGCCTGCGGATCTCGCCGGGAAGAGAGTGATAGTCGGCTCCGGCACCAATCAGGAACGGATTTTACTCGGCTGGAATGCCATAAATGAGCAGGCGGGACGCAAGCCGGCGCTGCCGATCTATCTGACCGATGACGCCTCGGGCAATCTCTATATTCAGTCGGGTCGCGCCGATGTGTTCTTCGGGCCGCAGTCTGTTTCTGCCTATAAAGCGGCGTTGACGGGCAAAACAAAAGTTGTCGGCCTTGGCCCGAAAAAAGCCTTTGTGGCCACGACAACCAAAAAAGGCAACGGGCTGGTGTATGCCCTGCAAACTGCGCTGAATGGCGGTATAGCGCGCGGAGAAGTGCAGCGCATTCTGGCCCGCTGGGGTGAAGACGGTGAGGGCGTAGGACAGTCCGAAGTGAACCCACCCGGGATCACCTATTAAGGATTCGGGTCCATACTCTTGTTTCTGCCCTGAAGGAGGAACTGCGTATGTTAACGCTTTATGGCGTGCCGGGCTGGGGCTCGGCTATCAGCGAAGTGATGCTGACGATGGCTGAGATGCCATATCATTTTGTCGATGTTGACGGCTTTGATTCCCCGGGGCCGCAGCATGACGTGCTGGAACAGATAAACCCGCTGTGCCAGGTACCTACGCTTCGCCTGGGTGATGGCACCATCATGACCGAATCCGCAGCCATTGCTCTGATGATCCTGGATGAGAGGCCCGATCTTGCTCCGCTGCCCGGCTCACCGCAGCGGGCGCTCTTTCAACGGCTGCTGATCTGGATTGTTGCCAACGTCTATCCCACGTTTACCTATGCCGATTACCCACAGCGCTTTGCCCCGGATGCGCCAGAACAGCTGCAAAACAGCTGTATTGCGTTTCGTAAAACGCTTTATCAATGGCTGGATCGGCAGCTGGTGGGGCCGTATGCGTTAGGTGACAATGTCACGTTAATCGATGCCTATGTTGTTGTGATGCGCACCTGGGGACCGCGTGCGGTATGGTTTGCTGAACATACGCCACGGCTAAGCGCAATTGCCGATCGGGTAGCACAGCTTCCGGCGCTGCAAAAGGTATTGGGCGACAACGGTATTTTAACTGCACAAAACGCTAATTAAGTGGCTGAGAAGGTGATAGTTTTAAGCGACACATAACAGGAGATCGCCATGCCGCACGTAGATATCAAATGCTTTCCCCGTGACCTGAACGACGAGCAAAAAACCGCCCTGGCGGCCGACATCGCCGCCGCCATTACCCGCCATCTGGGCAGTAAGGACGGCGCGATCAGCGTTGCGCTGAATCAGGTCCAGCAGGATGCCTGGAAGACGCAGGTCTGGGATACGGAAATTGCGCCGCAGATGGAGACGCTTATCAAGAAGCCAGGTTATAGTATGTAACTGTTGTGCCGGGTGGCGGCAAAGCCTTACCCGGCCTACATTCAGCGTTTTACAGGTCCGGCTAACAACGTGCCGCCGGGCAAATTTATCTTCATGAAACCTCGGTTTACCGGTTTTTTATATCATCTCAGGGAACGACATGTGGTATTTACTGGCACTCTCTCTTCTTGTCCTTCAATTCAATAAAAAAATATCTGTAATTCTGCTAATGGTGACCGCCGCGGTTGGGGCATATACCCAGGTTCTTGACTGGCGGGCCCTCACGTTTATGGCTGGGTTAGCCATCATCGCCGGGGCATATTGCAAATTCAGCGGCAAGGTGCCGCGTACGCTACTTGAGATCCTGCTCGTGCTGGCGTCAGTTGGGCTGATGCTGCATTTGATTCCCGGTTTCCATAATCTCCGCGTGCTGGAAGGCGTCAGGGCGGGACCGGAAAGCGCTCCCTTCTCGATGTATTACAACTTCGATAAAGCGCTGGTGCCGTTTGTATTGCTCATCTGTCTGAAGTCGCTTTTCACCACCGATACCCGGCCACGGACCAAACCCTGGCACTGGATGGCGTTAGTCGTTGCCGTGCCGGTATTGCTGATGGTCGCGGTGGCGCTGGGCGGTCTGAAGGTAGAGCTACACCAGCCACAGTGGCTGTTCCAGTTTGTGCTGGCCAATATATTCTTTGTGTCGCTCGCGGAAGAGGCGCTTTTCCGGGGATACCTTCAGCAGCGTTTGTCCTCTGTAATGCATCCCGTGCTGGCATTACTTATCGCTTCGCTACTGTTTGGCGGAATGCATTACGCTGGCGGGAGTTTGCTGGTCATCTTCGCGACGCTGGCGGGGCTGATTTATGGATTAGCCTGGATGCTGAGCGGAAGACTGTGGGTGGCGGTGCTGTTCCATGTCGGGCTGAACCTCTGTCATTTGCTGTTTTTCACCTATCCGATGTGGCAGCGCTTGCCGCACATAAGCTGAAGAACAGGCAAGCGAGAACGAAGAGGTCGGCGGCGTAATGGCAATCTGAAAGCCGCAGGCTTATGACCTGCGGTTTTTTATTCCGCTGCTTTGATCATCCGTCCACTGGTCACAAAGGTGCCCGCGCCGAGATGATGCAGAGTGTTGCGGCGATCGCCGTTGAACTGCCAGCGTCCGGCGACAAAAGCCTGCTCATCGGCCGCGGCGGCAACCACTTCGCCAAACAGGGTGTCGTATTTTTCCTGCGCGGCGGTCGCGGGCAGCAGCTTACACTCCATCCACGCCAGACATTTTTCCTCCACCACGGGCAGGCCGAGTTCGGGTCCGCGTACCACCGGAATACCGTAGCAGTTGAACTTGTCCTCATCGCGTCCGCTGACGCTACCCACGGCATAGGTCCAGTTCGCGGCATCCACCCCCGGAATGACGATACCGAACGTCCCGCTACGCTCGATAAGCTCGCGCGACCAGGCGCTTTTATCCACCACAATCGCAATGCGCGGCGGTTCAAACTCCACCGGCATCGACCAGGCCGCCGCCATGATATTGCGACGGTCAATGCTCTCGTCATAGCTGGTGATCAGTACGGTCGGGCCGTGATTGAGCAGACGGCTGGCATGCCTCAGTTCTACGGGGCGAAAACGGCTCATAGCAATAATTCTCCTGGTTATTTGCTGCATTTAAGCGCGTTCCGGATGCGGAAAACAGGTATCGCGCACAAACGGAAAAAGTCACCGCACAAAAACGCGTATGGGGTGAAAAAAATACGTTATAAAAACACTATATCTCAAGCACGGAGGCCGTATGAGCCCATTTTTAACCGCTTATTTTAATCGTCTTAACTGGTCCGATGCTGTTGCGGTCGATATTGAAACGCTTCGTGCGCTGCATCTGCGGCATAACTGCACCATCCCGTTTGAAAATCTGGATGTCCTTCTGCCGCGTGAAATTCAGCTCGACGATCAGTCGCTGGAAGATAAGCTCATCGGGGCCCGGCGTGGCGGCTACTGCTTTGAGCAAAACGGTCTGTTTGAGCGGGTACTACGGGAAATTGGCTTTAACGTGCGCAGCGTGCTGGGACGAGTGATTCTGGCTAACCCGCCGCAGCTTCCCCCGCGTACGCACCGTCTGCTGGTTGTTGAACTGGCCGGAGAGCGCTGGATTGCGGACGTGGGCTTCGGTGGACAGACGCTGACGGCACCGATTCGTTTACAGGCCGACAAAGAACAAACCACGCCGCACGGCGTGTATCGTCTGCTGAATGAGGGCAACGACTGGACGCTACAGTTCCGCCATCACGACCGCTGGCAGTCGATGTACATCTTCGATTTGGTGCAGCAATACTTTTCCGATTACGTCGCCGGCAACTTCTGGTCGGCGCACTGGCCGCAGTCGCACTTCCGCCATCACCTGCTGATGTGTCGTCATTTGCCGGACGGCGGCAAGCTGACGCTGACGAATTTCCACTTTACCCATCAGGAAAACGGCCATGCCGTTGAACAACTTAATTTACCCGATGTGGAGAGCCTGTATTTGTTGCTTCAGGACAAGTTCGGGCAGGGCGTTGACGATCCGAAAAACGGCTTTTCGCTGGCGGATTTAGCGGCGGTGATGGCGGCGTTTGATACGCATCCGGAGGCGGGGAAGTAATTTTGATTACGGGGTTTCCCTCTCCCTAACCCTCTCCCAAAGGGAGAGGGAATGGTTTGGTGCCGTTTGCCTTTCTCCCTCTTCCTTGGGAGAGGGCCGGGGAGAGGGGAAATCAGCGACGCGATCTCACTACCTGATACCTGCGGGTGAAATACTCCACCGGCGCGCTCCAGACGTGGACCAGGCGGGTGAAGGGAAACAGCAGGAAGATGGTCATGCCGAGCGCCAGGTGGACGCGGAAGATAAAGGCGACGCCGTCAAGATGGGTCGATGCACCGCCGTGGAATGTCACCACCGCCTGCGCCCAACCAACCAGTTTCATCATTTCGCTGCCGTCCGGGTGCTGGGCGGAGAACGGAATGGTCGACAGGCCGAGTATGCACTGAATCAGCAGAATCGACAGGATCAGGATATCTGCGGTCGTCGACGTCGCGCGAACGCGCGGGTTAAACAGACGACGGATAAGCAATCCTGCGCCGCCAACCAGCGTCATCACGCCGCACACGCCGCCGAGAATCATCGCCATTTGCTGCTTCACTGAAACTGGCAGGAAGGATTCGTACATCCAGTGTGGCGTCAGCATCCCGAAGGCATGGCCGAAGAAGACCCCAAGGATGCCGATATGGAACAGGTTTGACCAAATCACCATCCCACGTTTGTTGAGCATCTGGCTGGAACCTGCCCGCCAGGTATACTGGCCGTAGTCATAGCGCAGCCAGCTGCCTATGATGAACACCGAACCGCAGATATACGGATAAATATCGTAGAAGAAGACGTTCAGGTACTGGCTCATTTCGGGCCTCCGGCGCGGACGTCCACGTACTGCGGCGCGACGTCCTGACTAAAACGTTTCTGATAGCTTTGCAGCGGGGAACTGTCGCAGGCTGTGGCGTTATCCTCGATAAACTTCACCTGTTCCTCCTCCCACACCGCATCCAGCGCCTGGCGGGTGTCGTCACGCACTTCGGTTTTGACCTGTGGCGTGACGCTGTCACTTCTCAGCGGGCTGTTGGCGATTCTGAGCAGGGCGTCGAACAGCTGATAGTACTCCGACTGTCTCTCCTTAAGCCTGCCGCCAAGCAGCGCCAGAATCGGTGCGACGTTTTGCAGTCCTTCTCTGGCTTCTTCCGGAGTTTGCGTGCTGAGAAATTCCAGGTACAGCGGCAGATGATCGGGCAGTTCTCGGCAGTCGAGCTGCAAGCCCGCCTGTTCGTACTGCGCCATTAAATCCACCATTGCCTGACCGCGATCGCGGGATTCACCGTGTACATGTTCAAACAGCAGCAGCGACATAGAACTGCCGCGTTCAAACAGATCGCACCAGGCTTCCTGCCTGTCGAGCAGCGGAGCGCTCAGATAGCTGTTCACCCAGGGCGCGAGCGCGGGCATCTCCTGAGCGACCAGCGCCTGAGCTTCGTCGCGGCTTTCCCATAGCGACGCGTCCGGGTATTCCAGCATCAGAGCGATGAGTTTGAGGATCGGCATTATTCTCCCTCCCCGTGGTGGCGCACGCCGGAGACATCAATGGCGTCGATGCGTTTGCTGTTAAACAGGTTGAATTTGGTATCAGAGCCGTGACAGCCGTCGCCGAAGGTGAAGCCGCAGCCGTTTTTCTCCGGGAAGGCATCGGCGGCCATTTCGCGGTGGCTGGTCGGGATCACAAAGCGGTCTTCATAGTTGGCGATGGCGAGATAGCGGTACATATCCTCCACCTGCTCAACGGTCAGACCCACTTCTTCAATGGCTCGGGTGTCGGTGACGCCTTCGACGGTTTGCGAGCGTTTGTAGTGGCGCATTGCCATCATGCGCTTCAGGGCGCGCAGTACCGGCGCGGTATCGCCCGCCGCCAGCATATTCGCCAGATACTGCACGGGAATGCGCAGGCTTTCGACAGAAGGCAGGACGCCGTCGGACATCGGCAGGCCACCTGCATCAGCGTAGGACTGTATTGGCGACAGCGGCGGCACGTACCAGACCATCGGCAGCGTGCGGTATTCCGGGTGCAGCGGCAGCGCGAGCTTCCAGTCCATCGCCATCTTGTACACCGGCGACTGCTGCGCGGCTTCGATCACGTTCTGCGGGATACCCTGTTTGAGTGCTTCTTCAATCACGTTCGGGTCGTGCGGGTTGAGGAACACGTCGCACTGGCGCTCATACAGATCGGTCACGTGCTCGGTGCTGGCGGCTTCTTCGATCCGGTCAGCGTCATACAGCAGCACGCCGAGATAGCGGATACGCCCCACGCAGGTTTCCGAGCAGACGGTCGGCTGGCCGGACTCGATACGCGGATAGCAGAAAATGCATTTCTCGGATTTCCCGCTCTTCCAGTTGAAGTAGATTTTTTTGTACGGGCAGCCGCTGATGCACATGCGCCAGCCGCGGCATTTGTCCTGATCGATAAGCACGATGCCATCTTCTTCACGCTTGTAAATCGCGCCGCTCGGGCAGGTGGCGACGCAGCTTGGGTTCAGGCAGTGCTCACACAGGCGCGGCAGGTACATCATGAAGGTGTTTTCGAACTGGCCGTACATCTCCTTCTGAATGTTTTCGAAGTTCTGGTCCCGGGCGCGTTTTTCAAATTCGCCGCCGAGCAGCTCCTCCCAGTTCGGCCCCCATTCGATTTTGTTCATTCGCTCGCCGCTGATAAGCGAACGCGGGCGGGCGGTGGGCAGATGTTTGCCTTCCGGCGCGCGCTGTAAATCCTGATAGTCGTAGGTGAAGGGTTCGTAGTAGTCGTCGATAGAAGGCAGAACAGGGTTGGCGAAGATCTTGGCCATCAGGCCGATGCGCCCGCCGAGGTGCGGGGTGAGCTTGCCGCTGATGCCTCTGATCCAGCCGCCTTCCCATTGACCCTGATCTTCCCAGTTTTTTGGATAGCCAATGCCGGGTTTGGTTTCCACGTTGTTGAACCACGCGTACTCCATGCCTTCGCGTCCGGTCCAGACGTTTTTACAGGTCACCGAGCAGGTGTGACAGCCGATGCATTTGTCGAGATTGAGTACCATGCCAACCTGAGAGCGAATTTTCATTTTTTTGCCTCCTGGACCTGATCGTTGCCTTCGTCATCCAGCCAGTTCACGTTTTTCATTTTGCGGATCATGATGAATTCGTCGCGGTTGGAGCCGACGGTGCCGTAGTAGTTAAAGCTCCATGCCAGCTGGGCGTAGCCGCCAATCATGTGCGTCGGTTTCGGGCAGATGCGGGTGACGGAGTTGTGAATACCGCCGCGCCGCCCGGTCACTTCGGAACCCGGAATATTCATGATGCGTTCCTGGGCGTGGTACATCATGGTCATGCCTGGTGGAATGCGCTGGCTGACTACCGCGCGTGCAGTGAGCGCGCCGTTGGCGTTGAAGGCTTCGATCCAGTCGTTGTCGGCAATGCCAAGCTCTTTGGCGTCCGTCTCGCTGAGCCAGACGATCGGCCCGCCGCGCGACAGCGTCAGCATCAGCAGGTTTTCGCTGTAGGTGGAGTGAATGCCCCACTTTTGATGCGGCGTCAGGAAGTTCAGCGCCTTCTCCGGAAAGCCGTTCGGGGGGATCTCTTTCATCTGACTGACGCTGCGGGTGTCGATCGGTGGACGATAGGCCACCAGGCTTTCGCCAAACGCACGCATCCACAGGTGGTCCTGATAAAGCTGCTGGCGGCCGGAAAGGGTGCGCCAGGGGATCAGCTCGTGAACGTTGGTGTAACCTGCGTTGTAGGAAACATGCTCGCTCTCAAGGCCGGACCAGGTCGGGCTGGAGATGATTTTACGCGGCTGGGCAACGATATCGCGGAAGCGGATTTTCTCGTCTTCCTTGTTCAGCGCCAGGTGCGTATGCTCGCGGCCGGTGATTTTGCCGAGCGCCTCCCAGGCTTTCACCGCCACCTGGCCGTTGGTTTCCGGGGCGAGGGCGAGGATAACTTCAGAGGCGTCAATTGCCGTTTCAATACGCGGGCGGCCTTTCGCCGGCCCATCGAGCTTGACGTAATTGAGCTTGCCGAGGAAATCGATCTCGCTCTCCGTCTTCCACGAAATGCCTTTGCCGCCGTTGCCGAGCTTGTCCATCAACGGACCGAGCGAAGTGAAACGTTCGTAGGTTGCCGGGTAATCGCGCTCCACGACGGCAATTGACGGCCCGGTTTTGCCCGGCACGTAGTCGCATTCGCCTTTGCGCCAGTCGGCCACTTCAAACGGCTGCGAAAGTTCCGCCGGGGAATCGTGCATCAGCGGTTGCAGCACCACGTCGGTTTCGGTGCCGAGGTGCCCGACGCACACTTCCGAGAAGGCCTTCGCGATGCCTTTGTAGATCTCCCAGTCGCTTTTGGCCTCCCAGGCCGGGTCGACGGCGGCAGACAGCGGGTGAATAAACGGATGCATATCCGAAGTATTCATGTCGTCTTTTTCGTACCAGGTCGCTGTTGGCAGAACGATATCGGAAAAGAGGCAGGTGCTGGACATGCGGAAATCGAGCGTCACCAGCAGATCCAGTTTGCCTTCAATGGCTGCCGCCTGCCATTCAACTTCTTCTGGCTTCACGTCGTCGCTTTCGCCGAGTGCGTCCCCCTGAATACCGCTTTCGGTACCGAGCAGATACTTCAGCAGATATTCATGGCCTTTACCCGACGATCCCAGCAGGTTCGATCGCCAGACGAACAGATTACGCGGATGGTTTTTGCCGTTGTCCGGCTGTTCGCAAGCCATACGGATATCGCCGGACTTCAGCGCCTGAGCGGTGTACTCGGCAGGCGTGACGCCTGCTGCTTCCGCCATCTCCTTAATCGACAGTGGATTCAGGTTGAGCTGCGGTGCAGACGGCAGCCAGCCCATGCGTTCGGCACGGACGTTGAAGTCGATCAGATGGCCGGTGAATTTGCTGGCGTCCGCCAGCGGTGAGAGCAGCTCCTGGGCAGTGAGTTTTTCGTAACGCCACTGGCTGGAGTGGTTGTAGAAGTACGAGGTACTGTTCATCTGGCGCGGCGGGCGGTTCCAGTCCAGCGCGAAGGCCAGCGGCAGCCAGCCGGTTTGTGGGCGTAATTTTTCCTGACCAACGTAGTGCGCCCAGCCGCCGCCGCTCTGGCCGACGCAGCCGCAGAAGATCAGCATGTTGATCATCCCACGGTAGTTCATGTCCATGTGATACCAGTGGTTCACCCCGGCGCCGAGAATAATCATCGAGCGTCCATGCGTTTTGTGTGCCGTATCGGCGAACTCGCGGGCAATCTGGGCAATGTGATACTGCGGTACGCCGGTGATTTGTTCGGCCCAGGCGGGCGTGTAGGCCTTAATTTCGCCATAATCTTTGGCCGCCAGCGGATCATCTAAGCCGCGATCCAGACCATAGTTGGCGAGGATCAGGTCGTAGACGCTGACCACCGGGCCCGAGGTGCCATCGGCAAAGGTCAGCTGTTTCACCGGCAGCTGACGCACCAGAATCGGCTCCTGTTTCACGCTGCGAAAATGCGGGTTTTCATTGCCGCCAAAGTAGGGGAAGGCGACGCCAACGACGCCATCGTGATTTCCGAGCAGGCTCAGCTGCAGCTCAGTTTCGGTGCCTGCCGCCAGTGACTCGAGGTTCCATTTCCCTTGCTCGCCCCAGCGGAAACCAATTGCGCCGTTCGGCACCACCAGATCGCCTGCGGTGTTGATAGCCACGGTTTTCCACTGTGGGTTATTGCTTTCGCCGAGGCTGTCGACGAGATCGGAGGCGCGCAGCATGCGGCCCGGCACATAGCTGCCGTCTTCCCGCGCTTCAAGCTGAACCAGCATCGGCATGTCGGTATAGCGGCGGCAATAGTTGATGAAGTAGTCACTTGGATTATCGAGATGGAACTCGCGCAGCATGACGTGGCCCATTGCCATTGCCAGCGCGCTGTCGGTGCCTTGTTTCGGCGCCAGCCACTGATCGCTGAGTTTCGCCACCTCCGAGAAATCCGGCGTAATGGCGATGGTTTTCGTGCCTTTGTAGCGGACTTCGGTGAAGAAATGCGCATCCGGGGTGCGCGTTTGCGGCACGTTCGACCCCCAGGCGATGATGTAAGACGAGTTATACCAGTCGGCAGATTCCGGCACGTCGGTTTGCTCACCCCAGGTCATCGGCGAAGCGGGCGGTAAATCACAGTACCAGTCGTAAAAGCTGAGGCAGGTGCCGCCGAGCAGCGAAAGATAGCGGGTGCCTGCAGCGTAAGAGACCATCGACATAGCCGGAATCGGTGAAAAACCAGCCACACGATCCGGTCCGTAGTGTTTAATGGTCCAGACGTTCGCCGCGGCGATAAGCTGGTTCAGCTCTTTCCAGTTTGAACGTACAAAGCCGCCGTGTCCGCGCGCCTGTTTGTACTTCTGGCATTTTGCCGGGTCGTGCATGATGGCGTTCCAGGCGCTGACCGGATCGGTGTGCTGCTCCAGCGCTTCACGCCACAGTGATATCAGGCTCTTGCGGATCAGCGGATACTTCAGACGGTTGGCGCTGTAGAGATACCACGAGTAGCTCGCCCCACGCGGACAGCCGCGAGGCTCATGGTTCGGCAGGTCGGGGCGAGTGCGCGGATAGTCGGTCTGCTGAGTTTCCCAGGTTACCAGACCGTTTTTGACGTAAATTTTCCAGCTGCACGATCCGGTGCAGTTTACGCCATGGGTGGAGCGCACGATTTTGTCGAACTGCCAGCGCTGGCGGTAGCTGTCTTCCCAGTCGCGGTTGGTGTTGTAGACCTGACCGTGGCCGTTAGCGAAGCTGTCGCCTTTTTGCTTAAAGTAGCGAAATCTGTCCAGTAATTTACTCATGACATTGCTCCATATTGCAGATGCCGGGCGGCACGTTGTTTGCCCGGCCTACAGGTAATTTGTGCGGTCTTGTAGGCCCGGTAAGCTTGCGCTATCGGGCAGAAAATCAGGATTTCGCCGCTTTACGGCGGCCGTAGACCAGCCAGGTCACCGCCACGCAAACGATGTAGAACACGAGGAAGATTTTCATCGCCCCGACAGGCGAGCCTGTCATGGCAAGCGAGGTGCCGAAGGCTTTCGGAATGAAGAACCCCCCAACGGCGCCGATGGCTGAAATGAAGCCGAGTGCGGCGGCGGTATCGGTCACCGCTTCCTGCTGGGCCTGCTCCTCGCTCCCGCCCTGGGCTTTGACCCGATCGACGGTGATGCGGCGGAAAATCACCGCAATCATCTGGAAGGTCGAGCCGCTTCCCAGGCCCGCCGTCAGGAACAGACCCATAAAGACCAGGTAGAAGGTGGTGAAGTTACCGGGCGAACTGCCGCCGGGGAGGGTGAAGAAGATCAGGGCGCTGAAAATGGCCATGAAGATGAAGTTAATCAGCGTCACGCGCACGCCGCCAAATTTGTCGGAAATAAACCCACCGACAGAACGCGCCAGCGCGCCGAGGAACGGCCCGAAAAATGCCAGCTTGAGGATATTCACATCCGGGAACTGGGTTTTCGCCAGCATCGCAAAACCTGCTGAAAAGCCGATAAACGAGCCAAACGTTGCCAGATACAGCAGAGCCAGGATCCAGGTATGCAGCCGTCCGAGCACCGGAAGCTGCTCCGCAACCGAGGCTTTGGAGCTGGCGATATCGTTCATACCAAACCAGGCGGCGATGGTTGCAATCAGCAGCAGCGGAGCCCAAATCCACGCGGCGTTGGTCAACCACATCGTTGAGCCATCGGCCTGAGCCACGCCCTGTACGCCGAGAAAGGTGTACATCGGTATGAAAATCACCAGCGGCGCGACCAGCTGCATTACGCTGACGCCGAGATTACCAAGTCCGCCGTTAACGCCGAGCGCGCTACCTTGTCTGGCTTTCGGGAAGAAGAAACTGATATTCCCCATGCTTGAGGCGAAATTGGCCCCGGCAAATCCGCACAGCAGTGCGATGATAATAAATACCCAGTACGGGGTAGCGGTGTTTTGAATGACAATGCCGAGCCAGACGCAGGGAATAATCAGAATGACGGTGCTTAATACCGTCCAGTAGCGGCCGCCAAATATAGGCACCATAAAGGAGTAGGGCACGCGTAATATTGCGCCGGAAAGAGAAGGCAGGGCGGTTAATAAAAACAGCTGGTCGGTGGTGAAATTAAATCCGACTTTATTCAGATTGACCGTCACGGCGCTAAACAACATCCAGACGCAGAAGGCCAGCAGCAGGCAGGCCACGGAAATCCACAGATTTCGCCTCGCAATGCCCTTGCCTTTATTTTCCCAGAACTGCGGATTCTCCGGCTTCCAGTTATTTAAAAGGTAATGATTATTCTTCTCATCTTGTTGTGACATATTGCCCTCGTTCGCGCCAGTACAGTACGTGGTGAAAATAAGCAACAGAAGACCGACGGAACAAAACGTTCCGCTAAAAGATAAGGACTTTTTTAGGGTTATGTGAAAGAAGAATAGATAAAAAAGCGGAGCCCCGCGAACAGGCTCCGGATATCGCCGCGCTTAAGTGTTACTAATTGTAAATGTTAATGGAGTTCCAGGGCAATGGCGCGAAGCAGATGACGGCTGAAGGCGGCGTCGTCGACTTCCGCCATGCCGAGAACGTAGATGCCGTCCAGCCCGCAGACCAGCGAAATCAGCCGCCACGCAATATCTTCGGCGTTGCCGCTGAACGTAAACTCTCCGGCCTGCTGCCCGGCCACGATCAGCCTGACGACTTCCCCGTGCCACATCGACATGGTCAACAGATAAGCGCTTTTAATCTCCGGATCGCTGTCGGCGAGCAGCTGAGCCTGACGCCACAGACGAATGTAGGGCTCAAGGCGTCGGTCTTCGCTGCCGAGCACAGAAAACAGGCGTTCGCGCCAGCTGGCGTTTTCCGGCACCAGCGGCAGGGCCATCATTTCGCGGATCACGCGGACAAACGCCTGGGATTTCAGCTCGCCTGATGAGGTGAAGTGGTGGTGAACCTGGCCTGCGGCAATACCCGCGCGGCTGGCGATATTACGCACGGTCATGGCGCTGAACCCTTCTTCCAGCGCCACGTCAATGGCGGCCCGCATGATGGTTTCGCGACGATCTTCCCGGTTCAGATAGGTCATAGTTGCAGTCCCTGGTGGCAGTGCACCGATGATAACAAAAAGCTGGACGAGCGTTCAACTCTCAGGCAGGATCGCAATCTGGACGGGTGTCCAGGATTGTTCTGAAGAGGGAAAAGTTATGTTTCGTCAATGGTTAACGTTAGTGGCTATCGTGCTGGTGTATATCCCGGTCGCCATTGATGCCACGGTATTGCACGTCGCTGCGCCAACGCTGAGCGTGTCGCTCGGTGCGAGCGGCAACGAGCTGCTGTGGGTCATTGATATTTACTCGCTGGTGATGGCGGGGATGGTGCTGCCGATGGGCGCGCTCGGCGATCGGATCGGTTTTAAACGCCTGTTGCTGACCGGTAGCGGTCTGTTTGGCGTGGCATCTTTGTGTGCAGCCTTTGCACCGACGGCGGAATGGCTGATTGCCGCCCGCGCCATGCTGGCGATCGGTGCGGCGATGATCGTTCCGGCAACGCTTGCGGGCATTCGTAATACGTTCAGCGAAGCGAAGCACCGCAATATGGCGCTCGGCCTGTGGGCGGCGGTCGGTTCCGGCGGTGCGGCGTTTGGTCCGCTTATCGGCGGGGTCGTGCTCGAGCACTTCTGGTGGGGCGCAGTGTTCCTCATTAACGTGCCTATTGTGCTGCTGGTGCTGGCACTTAGCGCCCGCGTAGTGCCGCCACAGCCAGGTCGTCGCGAACAGCCGCTGAACTTCAGCCATGCGCTGATGCTGATTGTGGCGATTCTGCTACTGGTGTGGAGTGCCAAAACGGCGATGAAGGGCGTGATGGCAGTGTGGATTATCGGCCTTGTGTTACTGTTCGGCGCGGCGCTGCTGACCGCTTTTGTGCGCATTCAGCTCAATGCCCGCACGCCGATGATCGACATGCGTCTGTTCACGCACCGCATTATTCTCAGCGGCGTGATGATGGCCGTCACCGCGATGATCACGCTTGTTGGCTTTGAGCTGCTGATGGCGCAGGAGCTGCAGTTTGTACACGGTAAAACGCCGTTTGAAGCCGGGCTGTTTATGCTGCCGCTGATGCTGGCGAGCGGATTCAGCGGCCCGATTGCCGGGATGCTGGTTTCTCGTCTGGGATTGCGCCAGGTCGCCACGGGCGGAATGGCGCTCAGCGCCTTCAGCTTCCTCGGATTATCGATGACCGATTTCACCACCCAGCAGTGGCAGGCGTGGGGTCTGATGACGCTGTTAGGCTTCAGTGCCGCCAGCGCCTTACTGGCTTCAACGGCAGCGATTATGGCCGCCGCGCCGAAGGAAAAAGCCGCTGCTGCCGGGGCAATTGAAACCATGGCCTATGAACTTGGCGCAGGCCTGGGCATTGCGCTGTTTGGCTTAATTCTGACCCGCAGCTACACGTCATCCATTCTTCTGCCGGAAGGATTGACGACGGAGGCGGCCAGCCGGGCGGGCTCGTCCATCGGTGAGGCGATGCAGCTGGCACAAACTTTGACCCCGACGCTTGCGGATTCGGTGGTGCATGCCGCTAAATCCGCTTTCATTACCTCACACAGCGTAGCGCTGTTCAGCGCGGGCGGCATGATGCTGATTCTGACGGTCGGGATCTGGTTTGGTCTTGCGAAAGCCCATCGGACGGCGTAACTAGTTTCTCGTCGCGTACCAGCACAGAAGGGAGCCGACACACACCATGCAGGCTCCCTGCCAGAAGGCCCAGGACAGCGGGGCGCTCAGCAGGAAGGAAGCCAGCGCGGAAGAGAGCACTGGCGTGAAGTACGACCCTACGGCCAGCAGGCTGACGCTGCCGTGCAGAATGCCGATATTCCATGCCGCGTAAGCGAAACCGAGCGACAGGGCGCAGAAAATAAGTTTAATTATCACCGGCCAGCTGAATATCATGGCGGGCTGAGGGCTGGAAAAATAGTGGAGCCACAGGCTCAGGCCGGTGAGTAAAACGAACAACGTAATCCCGTTTTTCCCTTTGGCATATTTCGCCGTCACGGTGCAATAGGCCGCCCAGATAAATGCGCCGCAAAACGCCAGAATATAGCTGAGCGGGCTTGAGGCAATATTTTGCTTAATTTCTCCCAGGTTCAGTCCTTGATCGCCGCCTAATACCCAACTGACCCCAAGCAGAGAAATGAGCAACCCGGGGATCACCCACCAGCGGGCTTTCTGACCGTTAAACAAAATGGCGCACAGAATCGTCAGACTTGGCCATAAATAATTGACCATGCCCACTTCTATCGCCTGCTGACGCGTGGCGGCAAGCCCGAGTGAGAGCGCAAGGCAAATTTCATAGCTGACAAACAGCAGGCATCCGGCAAGCAGGTAGCGCGGAGAGAACGTTTTAATTTTGGGAAAGCCAACGGTGAACAGCAGCAGAATTCCGCTCAGGGTGTAAATTGCTGCCGCGCCGCCCACCGGGCCGAGCCCTTCACTCACGCCGCGGATCAACCCCACCATCGTGCTCCACAGAAGAATAGCCAACAGGCCAATGGACGTTGCTCTGTTTTTAGTCATCAAATTCTTTATCAAAAGCTGAAAAGCGAAGCTTACGGTTATATCACTTTGTAACAATAACCCCTAAGGGTTACGAAAAACTACCGGCAATGACTATTAGGTGGCGGCACACCGAAGAGTTTGATTTGACTCAAAAGGTGACCTGCTGTGGGTGCTAAATTCCGCCCCGTTTTATCCTGATTAATAATGAGGGAATCATGGACGTCAGTCGCAGAAAGTTTTTTAAAATCTGCGCGGGCGGGATGGCAGGAACGACGGCGGCGGTGCTGGGGTTTGCCCCCAAATTAGCACTGGCCCAGGCACGCAACTTTAAGCTGCTGCGTGCCAAAGAGGTTCGTAATACCTGCACATACTGCTCCGTGGGATGTGGGCTGTTGATGTACAGCCAGGGGGACGGCGCGAAGAACGTGCGCGAGTCGATTTACCACATCGAAGGGGATCCGGATCATCCGGTCAGCCGTGGGGCGCTCTGTCCGAAAGGCGCGGGATTGCTGGACTACATTCACAGCGAAAACCGTCTGCGTTACCCGGAATACCGCGCGCCAGGCTCCGACAAATGGCAGCGTATCTCATGGCATGAAGCCTTTGAGCGCATTGCGAAGCTGATGAAAGCCGACCGTGATGCCAACTTTATTGAGAAAAATGCCGAAGGCACCACCGTCAACCGCTGGCTTTCTACCGGGATGCTGTGCGCCTCGGCGGCCAGCAATGAAACCGGCACTCTGACACAAAAATTTGTCCGCTCCCTCGGGATGCTGGCGGTAGACAACCAGGCGCGCGTCTGACACGGACCAACGGTAGCAAGTCTTGCTCCAACATTTGGTCGCGGTGCGATGACCAACCACTGGGTGGATATCAAAAATGCCAACGTAGTGATGGTAATGGGCGGCAATGCCGCTGAGGCCCATCCCGTCGGTTTCCGCTGGGCGATGGAAGCCAAAAACAATAACGATGCGACGCTTATCGTCGTCGACCCGCGCTTTACGCGTACGGCGTCGGTGGCCGATATCTATGCGCCTATTCGCTCCGGCACGGACATTACGTTCCTCTCCGGCGTGCTGCTGTACCTGATTGAAAACAACAAAATCAACGCGGAGTACGTGAAGCACTACACCAATGCCAGCCTGCTGGTGCGCGAAGATTTTGGCTTTGAAGAGGGCCTGTTCAGCGGCTATGACGAAGCGAAGCGCCAGTACGACAAATCGTCCTGGAACTATCAGTTCGACGGAAACGGCTTTGCGAAGCGTGACGAAACGCTGAGCGATCCGCGCTGCGTGTGGAATTTGCTGAAACAGCATGTTTCCCGCTATACGCCTGACGTAGTGGAAAACATCTGCGGCACGCCAAAAGCCGACTTCCTGAAGATCTGTGAAGTATTGGCTTCAACGAGCGCGGCCGATCGCACGACCACCTTCCTCTATGCGCTGGGCTGGACTCAGCATACGGTAGGCTCGCAAAACATCCGTACCATGGCAATGATCCAGCTGCTGCTCGGTAATATGGGCATGGCCGGTGGTGGGGTGAATGCGCTGCGCGGTCACTCCAATATTCAGGGCCTGACCGACCTTGGTCTGCTGTCGACCAGCCTGCCGGGTTACCTGACGCTGCCGTCTGAAAAGCAAACCGATCTGCAAACCTATCTGCAGGCCAATACGCCAAAAGCGACGCTGGCCGATCAGGTGAACTACTGGGGCAACTACCCGAAATTCTTCGTCAGCCTGATGAAAGCCTTCTACGGCGACAAGGCGCAGAAGGAGAACAGCTGGGGCTTCGACTGGCTGCCGAAATGGGACCAGGCCTATGACGTCATCAAGTATTTCAACCTGATGGACAAAGGCGAAGTGAACGGCTATTTCTGCCAGGGCTTCAACCCGGTGGCGTCGTTCCCGGATAAAAACAAGGTCGTGCAGAGCCTCAGCAAGCTGAAGTACATGGTGGTCATCGATCCTCTGGTGACGGAAACCTCAACCTTCTGGCAGAACCACGGCGAGATGAACGACGTCACCCCGGCAGATATCCAGACCGAAGTGTTCCGTCTGCCGTCCACCTGCTTTGCGGAAGAGGACGGCTCAATTGCCAACTCCGGTCGCTGGCTGCAGTGGCACTGGAAGGGTGCGGAACCACCGGGAGAAGCGCTGAATGACGGCGAAATTCTTGCCGGCATTTACCATCGCCTGCGCGAAATGTACGCGGCAGAAGGTGGCAAAGGCGTGGAACCACTGCTTAGCATGAACTGGGGCTACAAGCTGCCGGACAGTCCAGCTTCCGACGAAGTGGCAAAAGAGAACAACGGCTATGCGCTGAAGGATCTCTTTGACGCCAACGGCGTACAGCTGGCGAAGAAAGGCGAACTGCTGAACAGCTTTGCGCTGCTGCGTGATGACGGTTCAACGGCGTCTTCCTGCTGGATCTACACCGGCAGCTGGACCGAAAAAGGCAACCAGATGGCGAACCGCGACAACGCCGATCCGTCCGGACTGGGCAATACGCTCGGCTGGTCGTGGGCGTGGCCGCTGAACCGCCGCGTGCTCTACAACCGTGCTTCGGCGGATATCAACGGTAAGCCCTGGGATCCGAAACGGATGCTTATCCAGTGGGACGGCAAAAAGTGGGCGGGAAATGATATTCCTGACTACAACACCGCCGCACCAGGCAGCGCCACCGGGCCGTTTATTATGCAGCCGGAAGGGCTGGGTCGCCTGTTTGCGCTCGATAAGCTCGCCGAAGGGCCGTTCCCGGAACACTACGAGCCGATGGAAACGCCGCTTGGCACTAACCCGCTGCATCCGAAGGTCGTATCGAGCCCGGTGGTGCGTATTTATGAAGACGATATCGCGCGCCTCGGCAAAAAGGACAAGTTCCCGTATGTCGGTACCACCTATCGCCTGACCGAGCATTTCCACACATGGACTAAGCACGCGCGCCTGAATGCTATCGCGCAGCCGGAGCAGTTTGTTGAAATCAGCGAAGGGCTGGCGAAAAGCAAAGGCATTGCCAACGGCGACAAGGTGAAAGTGAGCAGCAAGCGTGGCTTTATTCGCGCGGTAGCCGTGGTGACCCGTCGTCTGCATACGCTGAACGTCAACGGTCAGCAGGTGGAAACCGTCGGTATTCCGCTGCACTGGGGCTTTGAGGGCGTGGCGCAGAAGGGCTATATCGCCAATACCCTGACGCCAAACGTCGGCGATGCCAACTCTCAGACGCCGGAATACAAAGCGTTTCTGGTTAACATCGAGAAAGCGTAAGGAGCGAAGCTATGTCAATGGAAACACAGGACATCATCAAGCGCTCGGCCACTAACGATATTACGCCTGCGCCCCGGGCGCGGGATTATAAAGAAGAAGTGGCGAAGCTTATCGATGTCTCCTCCTGCGTGGGCTGCAAGGCCTGCCAGGTGGCCTGCTCGGAGTGGAACGATATCCGCGATGAAGTGGGTCACTGCGTGGGCGTTTACGATAATCCGGCCGATCTGAGCGCCAAATCCTGGACGGTGATGCGCTTTAGCGAAACCGAACAGAACGGCAAGCTGGAGTGGCTCATCCGTAAGGATGGCTGCATGCACTGCGAAGATCCTGGCTGCCTGAAGGCCTGTCCTTCGGCGGGCGCGATCGTGCAGTACGCCAACGGGATTGTTGATTTTCAGCAGGACAACTGCATCGGCTGCGGCTATTGCATTGCGGGCTGTCCGTTCAACGTGCCGCGTCTCAATAAAGAGGACAACCGGGTTTATAAATGTACGCTCTGCGTCGACCGCGTCAGCGTCGGCCAGGAGCCTGCGTGCGTGAAAACCTGTCCGACGGGAGCCATCCATTTTGGCACCAAAAAAGAGATGCTGGCGGTTGCGGAAGAGCGCGTCGGAAAACTGAAAGCACGTGGTTATCCTCACGCGGGGGTATACAACCCGCAAGGCGTGGGCGGCACCCATGTGATGTATGTACTGCATCATGCCGACCAGCCGGAGCTGTACCACAAGCTGCCGAAGGATCCGAAAATCGACACGTCGGTTAATCTCTGGAAGGGCGTTCTCAAGCCGCTTTCTGCCGCCGGATTTATCGCCACCTTTGCCGGGCTGATGTATCACTACATCGGCATTGGCCCGAACAAAGAGGTGGACGACGACGAGGAGAGCGACCATGAGTAAATCGAAAATGATTGTGCGCACAAAGTTTATCGACCGGGCCTGTCACTGGACGGTGGTGGTGTGCTTCTTTCTGGTGTCGCTGTCCGGGATTTCGTTTTTCTTCCCGACGCTGAAATGGCTTACCGAAACCTTTGGTACGCCGCAGATGGGGCGCATTCTGCATCCCTTCTTCGGCGTGCTGATTTTCGTGGTGCTGATGTTTATGTTCTTCCGCTTTGTGCGGCACAACATCCCGGATAAGCAGGATATTCCCTGGCTGAAGGGGATTGTTGAGGTGCTGAAGGGCAACGAGCATAAAGTGGCGAAAGTGGGCAAGTACAACGCCGGACAGAAGATGATGTTCTGGACCATCATGAGCATGATTTTTGTGCTGCTGGTGACGGGCGTTATTATCTGGCGGCCGTATTTCGCTGACTATTTCCCGATTCAGGTGATTCGCTACAGCCTGCTGATTCATGCTGCATCGGCCATTGTCCTGATCCACGCCATTTTGATTCACATGTACATGGCGTTCTGGGTAAAAGGTTCGATAAAGGGCATGATCGAAGGTAAGGTCAGTCGTCGCTGGGCGCGGAAACACCATCCTCGCTGGTACGCTGAGGTGGAACAGCGCGAAGCGCAGCAGAAAACCACCGACTAAAAACTGAAAAAGCATGGCGCCTTAACCGGCGCCATTTTTTTATGCTTTGTGCGCTTTGAGCGGCTTTAATCCCGATACATCCACGCGTTTTTTCGCCTCAGCCAGGCTCCAGTTCTGCTGCACATTAAGCCAGGTCTGCGCAGTACTGCCGATCACCGCTTCAAGCCTGATAGCCATTTCTGGCGTTAATGCCGCTTTCCCCGTCAGCAGACGGCTGGCCGTGGATGGTGCAATATCCATCGCTCGCGCAAATTCGCGCAGGCTGACGTTCAGCTCGACCAGCGCATTCTGAATGATTTCTCCAGGGCTTACGGGGTTTGCCATTTTCATCAGTGATAGTCCTCATAATCTAACAGGTAAGCGTCACCGTTAATAAACTCAAACGTCAGACGCCAGTTACCTGAAACTTTTACTGACCACACGCCTTCACGGCCGCCTTTCAGCTCATGCAGGCGATAACCTGGTATGTCCATCGCTCTGGGGGTGGTGGCTGCCTGCAGTAGCGTTAGCTGTTCTTTCAAGCGCTTAACGTGCCAGGGATGAACACCTGCAGTTTCATCGTAATAGAACAAATTACGTAATCCTTTATGCCGAAAGCTCACGATCATCGGTTCCTCTCGTGTTCCTTCATGAGGAACGGTATATGAGTGTTGCGTTTCACGCAACGATTATTTTTTCGTCATGTAACAAGGGGCGGGAGGGATTTTTGTTCGGCGGGGGCGTGGCAACAAGCGGAACGGGAGGATTCTACGAGCCTCGCTGCAAAAGAAAAAGGCCTGGTATAACACCAGGCCTTTACAGAGGACAAAAGCCAAAACTAGACGAATTTCGCCAGTGGGTCTGCGGCAGCAAAGGCTACATCACGATCGGCTTTTGGCGGATAAATCAGTTCATTGGTGATAGCGATTTTCAGCTTTTTCGCTTCTTCCCGCACCATTTTCACTTCCTGATCCCAGCCTTCGGTATAGACCGCGCCCCAGGCGCCCAGATCGAGACAGGTCACGTAAACTTCCTGGCGATAGGGAAGGCCTTCAATACCAAGCAGGCTGGCGGCGGCGTTGTGCCCGGCGAATTTGCCCAGCTGAATGGCGTGCTGACAGGTCATCAACGCAGTATTGCCGAGGCTGTCGGTTTTAGCGTGTGCCATATCGCCGGTGGCATAAATATTGTTATAGCCCGGAATCTGGAGTTCTTCGGTGACCACAAAACGGCCCAGGCTATCGCGGTTGGCGGTGAGGTTCTCGCCAAACGCGCTGGCCTGAACGCCCGCAGTCCAGACGACGGTGGCGGCATCAATGCGGCTGCCATCCTGTAAAGTCACGCCCTGAGCGTCGACCACTTCAACGGCCGCGTTCAGGCGCCATTCAATGCCGAGCTCGTCGGAGGCATCACGAATGATATTGCGCAGCGCTTCGCTGTAGCGGCCACCAATCTGTGAACCTCGCTCAACTACGACTATTTTAGTATTCGTATCGTTACCCAGAAGCGATTTCAGGCGGGAAGGGAGCTCGGTGGCGAGCTCAATCCCGGTGAAGCCCCCTCCGCATACCACAACGGTATTACGGGCGGCACTTTCGGGCTGGCTCGCCAGCGCATTCAGGTGATCTTCCAGACGCTGAGCGGTGTCCAGCTGATCGATATCAAAGCCGTATTCGGCAATGCCTTTAATGCCAAAGTGGTGTAGGCGGCTGCCGCTTGCAATAACCAGCTTATCGTAGGGCATGAACGTCGACTCGGATTCCGGCGTTTTGTACCAGACGCCGTTTACAGCGGCATCCACACGCTCTGCGTGTCCGGCGATAAAACAAATATCCAGTTCGTCGAACAGCGGCTGTAAATCAGCGGTTAAGGTCGAGACGTTGGCTTCATAAAAACGCGGTCTGACACGCAGTTCCGGTTGTGGAGCCAGCACCGCGATTTCAAGGTCAGTGCTGCCCTGCAAATGTGCCACACGTGCCGCGCTGACTGCGGCCCACATGCCCGCAAAACCGCTGCCGATGATAAGAATACGTTGTTTCATGGTGATTCCTTTTTGCATATTTGGGCCACCCGGCCCCGATAACTACCACTATACTTGTCGGAGTTAACTCCGACAAGATCTTTCTGAGTATCTGAGTTATCATCTGCCGCAGAAACAGCACAGGAGCATAAAATGGCGTTTTACAGTTCTGGCGTGGAATACGGTATTCATAGCCTGATAAGCATGGTTGATGCGAACGGCGACGCGCGTGATATGAGCGTGCGCGAACTGGCAGAGCTGCAGAATGTTCCGTATGACTATCTTGCAAAGATTTTTACGCGTCTCTCACGTGCGGGGCTGGTGGTGAGCACGGAAGGAAAGGGCGGTGGTTTCCGGCTGGCGCGGGCCAGCGAGCTCATCAGCGTGCTGGACATTGTCCACGCCATTGACGGACAGAAGTCGATGTTTGAGTGCAAAGAGATCCGCCAGCGGCTGGCGCTGTTTGATGAAAAGCCGCCCGCCTGGGTTTGCGATGGCCCATGTGGCGTACGTTCGGTGATGGACAGCGCTCAGCAGCGAATGGAAGAGGAGCTTGCGCGCCATACCGTGCTCGATCTGGCGCGTAAAATGTTCCGTAAAGCGCCGGATACCTTCAGCATTGAAGTCAAACAGTGGGTTAACGACAGGCGGAGCAAAGCTTAATCCAATACAAAAACGGCGCCCAATGGCGCCGTTAGTCATTTGAATCGCAATTAATGGTGCAGGTCGATGTCCATACGTCCGCGGAGCTACCCCTGTTCCATCTCTTTGAAGGTAGCGTTGATGTCGCGGAGCGGGCGCATTGTCTCTTTGGGCACCACTTTGCCTTCAGCAGCAAACTGGAAAGCCTCAACCAGCCTATGCGAACGGTAGGCCGGGCAAACGAAGTGCCGCCCGGCAATGCCGGGCGGTATCGAAAACTACAAAGACTCAATCCGGGCGTTAAGTAACCTGATTTCATGCTGCCACTGCGCCTGAAGCTGGGGCTTCTGGTGCTTAGGTTTTCTGGCCAGATCGTCTGCGAGCAGGGTTTCCAGCTCGATGAGTTTTTCCAGCAGATCGTCCGCAGCGTGGTTCGCGAGATTATCCTGTGCGACATCGGTCGCCACCAGGCTATCGGGAAGCGGTTCCCGCAATCGCTCCCACGCGGCATCCGCATCGTGCCACTCTTCCAGTGCGCCGTTTTCGATTAACCAGAAGCGGTTGCAGCTTGCTTTCAGCAGATGACGATCGTGGCTGACCAGCAGGACACCTCCGGCAAAAGAGTGCAGGGTTTCCGCCAGCGTCTCTTTGCCTTCCATATCCAGATGGTTGGTCGGCTCATCCAGCATCAGCAGGCTGTAGCGCGCCAGCGTCAGGCCGATAAACAGCAGTCGCGATCGTTCACCACCGCTCAGTGACGCCACACGCTGACCGTGGCGGGCAAACGCAAACCCTGCACCAATCAGCGCCATTTTGCGTTCTTCAGCAGCGGGCGCGAACGGCTCCAGTGCCTCAAACAGCGTTGCGTCATCTGCCAGCTGATGCAGCGTCTGGTCGTAATAGCCCAGCGCCACGCGCGGGTGAATTTTAAGATCTTCCGCCTGCATGCCTGCCTGATAGTGCTGCCAGATCAGACGCAGCAGGGATGACTTCCCGCAGCCGTTGCGGCCGATCACCGCCACCCGATCGCCGCTTTTCAGGCGAGCGACCGGCGTGCGAAACAGAGGCGGTAGTCCGAAGGCTGGCGGAACAGGAAGATTATCCAGCTCCAGCAGCCTGTCGGCCCGCAGCGTATCGCCCTGAAGCTGCAATCGCCACTGGCTACCCGCGGTGACGTCGGTCTGGTTCTCTTTCAGCCGTTCCACCTGCTTTTCCATCTGTTTAGCCTTGCGGGAGAGCGCTTCGTTGTCGTAAACGCTTCCCCAGACAGCGAGCCTTTTGGCGCTGGTCGTCACCCGGTCTATCTCTTTTTGTTCTGCCTTAAAGCGCAACGCATCGCTGGCGTCCTGTTCTGCCAGCGCCTGACGGGCTGCGCTACAGGGAAGGGCAAAGCTGTGCAGCTTGCGATCGCGCAGGATCCAGCTGGTGTTCGTCACGTTGTCCAGCAGCTGCTGGTCGTGCGAAACGACAATAAAGCTGCCGTTCCAGCTGTTCAGGTAACGCTCCAGCCACAGCAGGGTGGGCAAATCGAGATGGTTGCCAGGCTCATCCAGCAGGAGGAGATCGGGTGAGGTCATCAACGCGCGGGCGAGCAACAGGCGGGTATGCTGTCCTCCGCTCAGCGTTGCTGCGGTTAACGCCCTCTCTGCCGGGCCGAAACCCATTTCTGCCAGCAGGGCCTCAGCTCGCCAGCGCTGAATTTCACGTTCTGCAACGGGCAGTTTATCCAGAACAGCATCAAGTATGGAAAGCGGGTGAAGCGAGTCCGGTAAATGCTGCTCAACGCGAGCCAGAAGGCAGTGGTTCGCCACCGAAACGGAGCCCGACGCGGGGGACAGCGAGCCGTCAAGCAGCTTCAGCAGGGTACTTTTCCCACAGCCGTTGTAGCCGATAAGCCCGACGCGGTCGCCTTTTTTCAGGGTGAAGGTGAGGTTGATAAACAGGGGGCCGAAGGCCGTGTCGCTGCACAAAGCCTGTGCATTCAGTAGTGTGCTCATAGAACTTACTCAAGTGTTACTGGCGTAAAAACGCCTCGTCAAATAACGCCGACGATAACCCGGTAAGCCCGAGGAAGGGATTCAGACTTTGGTGTCTTCGCTCAAGCCGAAGTTATCGCAGCACGGTACGGATAACGCTTGAGCAGGTGCGATCGCCAAAGGTATGTGAAATATCAAACATTTCACAGTACGGCATGGGGATCCTCCTTTTATATTCAGCAGGTTAACAGGTGAGCAGAGTGTAGCTAAGATCTCCCGACGGCGCTACGCTTGCCGGGCCTACGAAAATCCGTAGGTCTGACAAGCGCAGCGCCATCTGGCAACTGCATCAGATAGACGTGCGGCGGTAGCTGCGGTATTCCGGCTGCCAGAAGTTGTCGTCGATGGCCTGTTGCAGGGCTTCCGCTGAGGTTTTAATCGCCACGCCTTGCTGCTGTGCCATTTTACCCACGGCAAAAGCGATAGCGCGCGAGACGGTGTGAATGTCTTTCAGCTCCGGCAACACAAGACCTTCGCCGTTATTGACCAGCGGAGAGTGTTTGGCCAGCGTTTCACTGGCTGACATCAGCATTTCGTCGGTAATGCGCGTGGCGCCGGAAGCGATCACGCCAAGGCCAATACCCGGGAAGATGTACGAGTTATTGCACTGCGCAATCGGGTAGGTTTTCTCTTTCCATACGACTGGCGCGAACGGGCTGCCGGTGGCAACCAGCGCACAGCCTTCGGTCCAGGAGATGATGTCCTGCGGCGTGGCCTCCACGCGGGACGTTGGGTTAGAGAGCGGCATAACGATCGGGCGCGGGCAATGCTTGTGCATTTCGCGGATGATCTCTTCGGTGAAGAGGCCGGTCTGGCCGGAGACGCCAATCAGAATGTCCGGTTTCACGTTACGCACCACGTCCAGCAACGACAACACATCTTCACCGCTGTCCCAGCCGCTCAGGTTGTCGCGTTTTTGCACTAGCTTAGTCTGGAACGGCAGCAGGTTTGGCATCTGATCGGTCAGCAGACCGAAACGGTCGACCATAAACACGCGGGATCTCGCCTGTTCTTCACTCAAACCTTCGCGCTGGGTCTGCGCGATAATCTGCTCAGCGATGCCACACCCGGCAGAGCCTGCACCGAGGAAGACAATTTTCTGTTCGCTGAGCTGGCTGCCCGCTGCGCGGCTGGCGGCAATCAGCGTTCCGACGGTGACCGCTGCGGTGCCCTGAATGTCGTCGTTAAACGAACAAATCTCATTGCGGTAGCGGTTCAGCAGCGGCATGGCATTTTTCTGCGCGAAGTCTTCAAACTGCAGCAGCACGTTCGGCCAGCGGTGTTTCACCGCCTGGATGAAATCGTCGACAAACTGATAATACTCGTCGTCAGTAATACGCGGATTACGCCAGCCCATATACAGCGGATCGTTCAACAACTGCTGGTTGTTGGTGCCTACATCCAGCACCACCGGCAGGGTATATGCCGGGCTGATCCCACCGCAGGCGGTGTAGAGCGAGAGCTTACCGATAGGAATACCCATCCCGCCAATGCCCTGGTCACCAAGGCCTAAAATGCGCTCGCCGTCGGTGACGACAATCACTTTGATGTTGTGATTCGGCACATTTTGCAGAATGTCGTCCATATTGTGGCGGTTCTCATAGGAGATAAACACACCGCGGGAGCGACGGTAAATTTCCGAGAAGCGTTCACAGGCGGCGCCAACGGTCGGGGTATAGATAACCGGCATCATCTCTTCAAGGTGATTTTCGACCAGACGGTAGAAGAGCGTTTCGTTGGTGTCCTGGATATTGCGCAGGTAGATGTGTTTGTCGATTTCGGTTTTGAAACCCTGATACTGAATCCAGGCACGTTCGGCCTGCTCCTCGATGGTTTCGACTACCGCGGGCAATAATCCTAACAGATTGAAATTGCGACGTTCTTCGAGGCTGAACGCACTGCCTTTATTGAGGAGCGGGAACTCAAGTAAAACGGGGCCTGCATAGGGGATATAAAGAGAACGGTTATTTTTAGGGTTGGGTAACATCTCACTGATCCTTTGTCATCACGGCCCGACCAGGCAGAGCGTGCAGGGCTGGCTGGGTCTTCGGCGGGGCAAAGTATAAAGCAAGTGTTAATAAAAAGGGAAAAAGCGGCGGTTGAGAAAGTAAAAAAAACACCATCTTTTGTTAAAGATGGTGTAGGTCTTTATCGAAACCTCTTTGCCGAAACGGCAGCCTTACGGCGCGGGGTTACTCGGTGCGACGCTTACGGCCTGTCGCATGAATGTGATTCTGCTGGGTTTCTGAATCGCCTTCGATAAGGACTTTTTTCTGGTTGGAGAGCTTGTAGTTCAAGCCGAGGATATGACGTGCCTGACGGTTCGATTTCATTCTGACTCCTTAATCCTGTGAATGGTTTCAAGGTCATTCCCGGTGGATCCGGGCGAAATTTACCCCATAGCGCGGGCAATTACTCTGTCTGCCTGCGTGATTGATACTTGACCATTCTGAATGAAATAGCAACACAAGATGGCGCTTTCAGGAACTCTCCGAGCTTTAACCCTTTGTGCGACCGTCATCACACCGCCATGTCATTGAACTATGCTTGAGGCTTCGCCCTGAGGTTTTTCGTTTTGTTTATCGTGAGGGTTGTCCATGAAAGTTTTAGGTTATGCCGCACAAAATCCCACTACGCCGCTGGCTCCTTTTTCATTTGAACGCCGCACGCCACGATCGGACGACGTAACGATTGAAGTGCTGTACTGCGGCGTGTGTCACTCCGATCTGCACCAGGCCCGCAACGATTGGGGGTTCAGTACCTATCCGCTGGTTCCAGGACATGAAATTGTTGGACGGGTAACGTCTATAGGTGACAATGTCACTAAATTCAAGCCCGGTGACCTGGCTGCTATCGGTTGCATGGTGGATTCCTGTCGCGTTTGCTCGCCGTGTAAAGAGGGGCTGGAGCAGTATTGCGAAGAGGGGAATACCCAGACTTACAACGGCCACGACCGACATGACCATCAGCCTACCTACGGTGGCTATTCACAGTTCATTCTTGCAAGCCAGGATTTCGTGCTGCACGTGCCGGAGGGGCTTGATTTACAGGGCGCGGCACCGTTGCTGTGCGCCGGAATCACCACCTGGTCTCCGCTGCGTCACTGGAAGATTGGGCCGCACAGCAAAGTGGCGGTGATCGGTCTCGGCGGCCTGGGGCATATGGGCCTGAAGCTGGCGCATGCGCTGGGCGCGGAGGTTACGCTGTTTACGCGATCGCCGGGTAAAGAAGCCGATGCCCGACGCCTGGGTGCGCATAACGTGGTGCTGTCATCCGACGAACAGCAGATGGCGGCGGTACATAACCAGTTCGACCTGATTATCGACACCGTGCCGTACGAACACGACATCAACCCGTATCTGCCAACGCTTTCTCTGGACGGCACCCTGGTGTTCGTTGGCCTGCTCGGCGATACGCCGGAGTTCAATACCATCCCGATGTTGATCAACCGTCGCTCCATTGCCGGATCGGCGATTGGCGGTATTGCTGAAACCCAGGAAATGCTCAATTTCTGCGCCGAAAAGGGGATCGCCGCCGACGTCGAAGTGATCAATATTCAGGATATCAATCACGCTTACGAGCGAATGCAAAAAAGCGATGTGAAGTACCGCTTTGTGATTGATATGGCATCACTTCAGGCCTGAGTCAGGCCCATGTTCTATACTTATCAGCCCACGGAAAAAAAGGAGTGAAAGATGACTATCCATAAGAAAGGTCAGGCCCATTGGGAAGGCGATCTGAAACGCGGCAAAGGTACCGTTTCCACCGAGAGCGGGGTGCTTAACCAGCAGCCTTATGGCTTTAACACCCGTTTTGAAGGCGCCAAAGGGACCAACCCGGAGGAGCTGATTGCCGCAGCGCACGCGTCCTGCTTCTCTATGGCGCTGTCGCTGATGCTGAGCGAAGCCGGATTTACCGCCACCTCCATCGACACCGAAGCGACCGTTTCGCTTGATAAATCCGACGCCGGATTCTCCATTACTAAAGTAGCGCTGCAAAGCAAAATTGCCGTGCCGGATATCGATCCAGGCACCTTCGATGGCATCATCCAGAAAGCAAAAGCGGGCTGCCCGGTGTCTCAGGTGCTGAAGGCCGAAATTACGCTGGATTATACGCTGAACTGATTTGGCCGATTGCCGGGTGGCGCTCACGCTTACCCGGCCTACTGATGCAAGCAGGTTCATGCAAGCGCATGCCCCGAGGGCAGCATAACTTCCACAACCCATCCGGGGTGCCATTGCGTACAACGGTAAAAATGAGTGGCTATGAGTGAAATTAAGACCCTGAGTTCGCAGGAGATTTACAGCAATCAGTGGATGCGGTTGAAAGAGGATCGTATTGAACGCGCCGATGGTTCTCACGGCGTCTATTCCGTTATCGAGAAGCCAGATTTCGCGGTGATCGTGCCGGTGTCAGAAGGCGATATCTGGGTGGTGGAGCAGTACCGCTATCCATTAGGCAAGCGGACGCTTGAGCTGCCGCAGGGGTCGTGGGAGCTGAGCCCTGACGCCGACCCGATTGCCGTCGCCCGCGGAGAGCTGGCGGAAGAAACCGGATTACTGGCAAACAGCATGACGCAAATCGGTTACCAGAAGCTGGCGCAGGGTTATTCCAGTCAGGGCTATCACGTCTGGCTGGCAACGGATTTTGTTGCCACTACGCAAAACCTGGATGCGGAAGAGGTCGGGCTGACCTGCCGCAGGATGGCGGTGGCAGAGTTTGAAGCGCTGATAGCAGAAGGTAAAATCAGCGATGCCACATCAGTCACGGCCTTTTTGTTAGCGAAGCTAAAGGGGTATGTGTGACGTTGTCACCTGCATTTATTGCCCGGTGGCAGCTACGCCTTACCGGGCCTACGGTCCTGTAGGCCTGATAAGCGCAGCGCCATCAGGCAACCCTCAGACAACACCGTGATGCAAATAGCGCAATCGACTCACGCTGAACGCAATCGCCGCACCTGATGCGATAACCGCCGCCCACAAACTCATCCTCACGGCCAGCGCCTCCTGTGTGACAGGATTTGAGGACACCATCGCCGCCAGCATGACCCCGACAATCGCGGCCCCCAGACACTGGCCGAACGTTCTGACGATCGCCAGCACACCGGAAGCATAGCTGCTGAATTCCCGCGCCACGCTGGACAACATCTCCCTGTTATTCGGGCTCTGGAAACAGCCAAATCCCATGCCGCAAATCAGGCTGCGCAGGCCAATATCCCAGGAAGCAGCGTGTGCAGGCAACATGGCCAGCAGCGCCAGTCCGATAACAAAAACCCCCAGTCCGAGAGTAGAAATCACCGACGGTGAGTATTTGTCCGCCAGCCTTCCCGCATGAGGCGCCACCAGTACAATGCCCACCGGCCATGGCGTGAACAGCAGCGCTGAGGTAAAGGCGCTGTAGCCATAAACGCTCTGGAACAGAAATGGCAGGGCGACAAACGTAATCCCCTGGCTGATAAACGACGCCAGCGACGTCAGTGCAGCAAGGGAAAAGCGCGTAGAGGTGAAGATGGCCGGTGGCAGCAAAGGTGCCGCAGCTCGCTGGATGCGCCAGACAAATACCAGCCCGCTGACCAGCGCCAGTAAACTCCAGCCGTACACGGCGGTATTCAGGGCATGCGTGGTGGCATGAGGCTCTGCAAAGCTGTTCGCCGCCATAATCAGGGAACCTAAAAGCGTGGCGGAAAGCACGGCGCCTGCCGCATCAAACTTCTGTAGTTTCAGGCCAGGCTGATGCGGAATCGCCTTCAACGCCAGCGCAATGGCCACCGAGCCTGGAATTACGTTCACCGCAAAGAGCCATGGCCAGCTGAGCGCGTCCAGCAACGTTCCACCGAGGACGGGGGCGATAGCGGTGCTGGAGGCAATTAACAGTGCGTTCAGGCCGAGGATCCTCCCAAGCAGCCTGCCCGGAAAGACGGATCGCAGTATTGCCGGAGCAATACTCAAGGTTGCAGCCCCGCCAATGCCCTGCAGGATGCGCATCGCAATCAGTATCTCAGCAGACGAAGCCACCGCGCAGCCCAGCGACGCCAGGGTAAAAAGCGTCAGGCCAAAAAGAAAGACTGCGCGAAAGCCAAAGCGCGTGGCCAGCGCCGCGAAAATCGCCAGCGTCATAGCAGCAGAGAGCAGATAGCCATTGGCAAACCAGACGGCAACGGAGGTGGTAACCTGTAAAGCGTGTGCCATCTGCGGCAGAGCGATATTCACCATCGAGCCGTCAAATACTGCCATCAGCGTTGAGGTCATTACCGCGGCCATCGCAAACGCCCGTGCACGCCCAGGCAGGCCGTCATCACCCGGTTGTTCAGAAAAAAGTGTCATCTCAGTGCCTCATCAGAAATTGTCAGAATGGGCAAAGGATAGGCCTGTCAGAAAGAAGGCGGAAGGCACAGCATTGATACAGTATAGTTGCATCAGACGCCTTATCTCTGCGAAAGGAGAATATGATGACCGATCCGGATTTTAACTTGCTGATAGCGCTCGATGCGCTGCTGACGGAAGCCAGCGTCGCCGGGGCCGCGCGGCGGCTGAATTTGAGTACCTCGGCAATGAGCCGCACGCTGGGGCGCTTGCGTGAGGTTACAGGTGACGCTTTGCTGGTGCGAGCGGGGCGAAATATGGTGCTGACGCCTTACGCGCAGGCCACGCGCGACAGAGCAAAAAACGCCGTGCTGGAAGCCCGGGCGGTTCTGCAACCCTCTGCCGACGTTCTCAATCTGGCAGAGCTGCAAAGAATCTTTACCGTCCGCGCGAATGACGGATTTATTGAATCCTTTGGCCCACCGCTGATTGCCGCCCTGGTGGCTGCGGCGCCAGAGGTCTGCCTGCGTTTTGCGCCGAAGCCGGAAAAAACGGCCCGCCATCTGCGTGAAGGCCTGGTGGATTTGGAAATAGGCGTGCTGAGTAACATGGGGCCGGAGATCAGGCTACAGGCACTGTTTCGCGACAGGTTTATTGGTGTGGTTCGGGAAGATCATCCGCTTGCGGCGAAAGAGAAGGTGAGTATCGATGACTATATAGCCTGGGGACATGTGGTGGCTTCACGCCGCGGCCAGCCGCAGGGCCCCGTGGATGACGCGCTCGCCGAACTGGGGCTACGGCGGAAGATTGTCAGCGTGGTGCCGGGGTTTCCCTCCGCGCTTGCGGTGGCGCAGGCCTCCGATCTGATTGCGCTGGTTCCGGCTTCATTTTTACGCCGGACGGCGATGCCGCTGCATCTCTTTGAGCTACCTTTTAAAACCCGCACCATTACCGTTTCGCAGATGTGGCATCCACGTATGGAAAAGGATCCGGCGCATCGCTGGCTAAGGCAAACGGTACTGGCTGTCTGTCAGGGGGAATATCCTTCTTAACCATATTTTGCGCTGCATCGCAGCGCTGAACGGGCTGATTCGCATTGTGAATGCCGTTGTGCCAAGCTTTTTCATTGCGGAGCAACGGCTCCGCTTATGCACCGGCAGGTACTGCGAATGGTCGATTTTATTGCGCATATGTTGGCTGATACGCCCGTCTGGGTGTACGTGCTGTTTGTGTTTTTACTGCTGCGCGGCATAAAAGCGCGCCAGCCCGCGACGGTTACGCTGGAAAGGCTGGCTCTCATTCCTCTGATATTTATCGTCTGGGATCTCTACGATCTGGTGGTTTACCGGCATCTGACGCCGGGTATTGTGGCGCTTTGGGTCGTCGGGCTGTTGGCTGGCGTGGTGCTGGGCTTCTGGCTGATTCGGCCTGAACGCGTGAGCCGGGCGACGCTGCCGCGGGCCATTAACCGCCAGGCCGACTATTCGGCGCTGCCGCTGATGATGATTGCCTTTGCCATTAAATATGTTTTCGGGGTGCTGACAGCGGTTTCACCACAGACGATGCAGCAACCTGCGGTTAGCGCCGCGGCGGTGATTGCGGGCAGTATTTTTGCCGGAAGCTTTGTTGGGAAGTTTACGCGCTATTTGCAGTGCTACTTTTCCCCGGTACGTTCGCTGAATTAAGACGATCCTTCCGCCAACGGGCTGGCAATATTCAGGTAGCAGACCAGATGCCTGGGATATCAGCACAACGTTTTCTCCAGTGTCGGTGACCAGCTATCTTCTTTTTTTCGTTTTTTCAGCAATATTTCGCAATCTCATTCGTCTACCTCAGTACGCAACGTAATGAGGAAAAAACCATGAGAGATTTTGATATGCATGAACACCGTCGTGGGCACGGCTTTGGCAGCCACCGGATGGCAAAACCGCTGGTCATTGGCGCGGTGATTGTGGCGGTCCTGGGGCTGCTGGTGATGTCCCTGTGGAATGCGCTGCTGCCCGCGCTTGTTGGCGTGAAAGCCATCGGTTTCTGGCAGGCGTTAGGGCTGCTGGTTCTGTGCCGAATTCTGTTTGGCGGTCTCGGCTTCCGTCCGGGCATGTTCGGCATGCGCCGCCGTATGCACGAGCGCTGGATGCAGATGACGCCGGAGCAGCGTGAAGCGTTTATGCAGCACCGTCGTGAGGGATTTGGTCGTCGCGGTCATCATCACCATGACCATTGCGGCTGGCGCGGCCGTCGTGATGAACGCATGGATCCTCGTCCGGCGCCGGATGCTTCGACAACGGACACACCCGACAGCGAGCCACGCGGATGAAATCTGACGTGACAGGGGATTCACTGCTTATCTCGGCGCTCAACGCCTGTCGTTCGCGGCTCACGGCATTTATCCGTGGACGAACGGCGGGGCGTGAAGATGCCGACGACGTTTTGCAGGAGATCACCTGGCAACTGATAAAGGTCGAACAGCCGGTGGAGAACATCGCCGCCTGGCTGTTTCGCGCCGCCCGCAATGAGCTGACGGACAGGTCGCGCAAAAAAAAGGAATTGCCGCTGTCATCCTTCTTTACGGCAGATGAAGAAGGGGATTATCCGGAGGATGAGCTGGCCGAAACGCTGTTTGGCGTGGCGCAGACCCCGGAAGAGGATTACCTGAAGTCGCTGCTCTGGGAAGAGCTCAACGATGCGCTGGCGGAGCTGCCTGACGCGCAGCGAGAAGTGTTTGAGCGCACCGAACTTGAAGGGCTGAGTTATAAAGCGCTGGCAGAAGAGAGCGGTGACAGCGTGCAGGCGCTATTGTCCCGTAAGCATAAGGCCGTGCTTTATCTTCGTACTCGCCTGCGTAGCGTGTATGACGACTTAATTGCCTGATGGCGCTCCGCTTATCAGGCCTACGGACATGTAGGCCCGCGCCCGCGGAACGCCCCCGTACACTTAATCAGCTTCCCCAGCGGCTCTTCAGATAGTTCACTGCCTGTTGGGCCTGCGGCTGATTCAGATTGTTTTCACGGAACAGAATCGTGCCGCTGATTTCCGGCAGCGTATCGTTGAGATCGAGCTGTTTTTTCAGCTCCGGCACGCCGCCCTGAACGCTCCAGTCTGGCTCATTTCTTGACGGCTCGCCGACTTTATACAGCGCCACCCCAATATAAAGCCGGGTGTGCGTTGGTTTGACGACGTTAGCCCACCATTTTGCCAGCACGTCATAGCGGGCGGCATCGCGGGCAAACGGCCAGTAAACCTGCGGCGCGATGTAGTCCAGCAATCCCTTTTGCACCCATAAGCGCGTGTCTGCGAACGATTCATCATAGGCCGCTGCTCCCCGGGTGTCGGAGCCCGCCGGATCGTGCGAACGGTTACGCCACACGCCTGCCGGGCTGACGCCAAACTGCACGTTTGGATTGAGCTGTTTAATCGTACGGTAGACCTGCGCAATCAGCTCTTCCGTATTTTTTCGCCGCCAGTCGGCTTTCGACGCAAAGCCCTGACCGTAGGCGCGGAAGGTCTGAGTATCGTTGAGCATCGAACCGGGCGATTCAGTATAGAAATAGTCATCGAACTGCACGCCATCGACCGGGTAACGCGCCACGACTTCGGCCACGATACTGGTTATCCAGTCGCGGGCTTCCGGGATACCTGGATCAATAACATAGCGATCGCCAGAAGTGCGGATCCAGTCGCGATGCGTTACGAATACGCTTGCCGGATGGAGGGAACTCGTACCGTTGAGCGCGGCGGTAGTAGTAGATTTAATGTTCGTCGACACGCGATATGGGTTAAACCACGCATGGACTTTCATCCCACGCTTGTGTGCCTCATCGAGCATAAACATCAGCGGATCGTAGCCGGGGTCCTGGCCAATTGTGCCGGTCAGCATATCCGACCACGGCAGAATTTTTGACGGCCAGAGCGCGGTGCCGTCCGGCTTCACCTGGAAAAACACGGTATTGATGCCGAGGCGCTGCAGGTTATCCAGCTTATCGGTCAGCGCCTGCTTTTGCATGCGGACACGGGTGGCCGGATCGCTGACGTTCACTGACGGGATCGGCGGCCAGTCGAGGCGGGATACCGTCGTCAGCCAGACGCCACGCACTGGCTGGTGGTCTGATGAAGACGAATCTGGCAACGGATGTTTGGCAATCGGCGGTAGCGGCGTTACCAGCGATTTGGGTTGTTTTGAGCCACAGCTGGCGAGCACCAGCGCGGTGGCTATCAGAAGGCCAGCGCGGGTGAATCGGGCGGCTAACGGGAGTCGACGTGAGCTGATGATGGTGTCCCTACAGGTATCAGGCGTTAACGAAGAACGTCATTTTCGTCCTCTTCTCCAGTCAGAGCAACAGATCTTCGTGCGGTTCTCAGCGCGGCTCTTTCTCTGGCAGCAATTTTTCTGCATCCTGCGGATAGTGCGGATTATTATTTAGCCAGGTTAACGCCATCTTACGCTGCTCTTCGGTCACCACGCCGTCGGGCTGGCCATCAATCCCGTAACGCAGAGAGCTGTTTGCCAGCGCCAGCTGATAAGGAATGGTGCGCGTATAGCGCTTCAGGGCTTTACCAATGTCCAGCCCCGAAAAATCAATTTGTCGCTTTTCGGCATCGGCAATCAGGTCCTGCATAATGCCCGTTTTCATCGGCTTGAGCGGTTCCTGCGCAAAGAGCAGAGGCCAGCTCTCACGCAGCATCCTGGCGCGTTGGTTTTTGTCCAAAGTCAGTATCCATCGTTACGGTTTGTCTTTATCAGTATTAAACATAGTGAGACCTGGCGTTTTGTGCTGACAATCGAAAACGGTAATGCGCAAAATCGCTTAGGCTACAAACAGTATCGGACGGTCACGCGGAAAACTTAGGGAAAATCAATGGAAAGGGATGTTGATAATCGAATTGAGCAGGCCATGCGCGGGAACGCCACCAGTACCGCTATCATCGTTGGATATTCAGAGGGCTCTTGTGGGCCTTCGTGGCCTGGATGATAGGGGACTTATACCGTTATGCCTGCCAGTTGTTACGAAGAGCGGCTTCTAACAGCGTGTCCAGCAGACCGGGGAAACGGGCGTCTAAATCTTCCCGGCGCAGTGAAATCAGATTTTCCCGCCCCTGAGGACGCTGCCAGATAACGCCGCTGTCGCGCAACACGCGCCAGTGGTGAGTCATGGTCGATTTCGCCACGTCCTGGCGCAGGGCGCCGCAGCTCAGTTCGCTGCCGTCGGCCAGGGTTTTCACTATCTCCAGACGCAGTGCATTCCCGAGCGCAAAGAGCACATTTTCGAGGCGAATCTGTTCACGTTCCGGATGGTTGGCGATCATACTGTTCCTGTGTCTGCATAGCGGGCGCTGGTGGGCGGTAATATACCGAAAGCCCTGAATGAAAGCCACGCGCGTTCCCGCCGTTTCATCGATACCTGTGATAGGCAATATAGTTCTAATATACTCGTACAGTTGTACTATTATTGACGGCGTTAAAAGCAGGGCGGCGAATACCCGTCGCTCACTGACAGTCAACAGACTAAGGACGCATCATGCCCCGACCCATCCCTCTCGAACGTTATCGCAACATCGGTATCTCCGCGCATATCGATGCCGGTAAAACAACCACCACCGAGCGCATTCTGTTTTACACCGGAATGAGCCACAAATTGGGTGAAGTACACGATGGCGCGGCAACAACTGACTGGATGGCGCAGGAGCAGGAGCGCGGCATTACGATCACTTCCGCCGCGGTCAGCACTTTCTGGCCGGGTATGGACAGTAATTTTGAACCGCACCGGATTAACATTATCGACACCCCGGGCCACGTAGATTTCACCATTGAGGTGGAGCGTTCTATGCGCGTGCTCGACGGCGCGGTGATGGTTTATGACGCCGTCGGCGGCGTGCAGCCGCAGTCGGAAACCGTCTGGCGACAGGCCAATAAATATCACGTTCCACGACTGGCGTTCGTCAACAAGATGGACCGCCAGGGAGCGGATTTCTTCCGCGTGGTGCAGATGATGAAGGACCGCCTGAAGGCCAATCCGGTGCCGATTGTGATTCCCGTCGGCGCGGAAGAGCATTTCTCCGGTGTGATTGATCTCATTAAGATGCGCGAGATCCACTGGAACGATGCCACTCAGGGCATGACGTTCAGCTACGGGCCTGTGCCGGAAACGTTGCTGACAACCGCGCAGGAGTGGCGTGAGAAAATGGTCTCCGCAGCGGCAGAAGCCAGCGATGCGTTGATGGATAAATATCTGGAAACGGGCGATCTCAGCGAAAGTGAAATTGTCGCCGGGCTGCGGATCCGCACGGTTTCCGGGGAAATCCAACCGATGCTTTGCGGCAGCGCTTTTAAAAACAAGGGCGTACAGCGCATGCTCGATGCGGTGGTTGAATTTATGCCGTCACCGCTTGACGTGCCGGCTATCGACGGCGTGGACGAAAAAGGCCAACCGGCGGAGCGTCATCCGAGTGATGATGAACCATTCTCGGCGCTGGCGTTCAAGCTGATGACCGATCCATACGTAGGCCAGCTGACCTTTATTCGCGTCTATTCTGGCGTACTGCGCAAAGGTGACGCCGTGTATAACCCGGTTAAAGGCAAAAAGGAGCGAATCGGACGCATCGTGCAGATGCATGCCAACGACAGGCATGAGGTCGACGAGCTGCGCGCCGGGGATATCGCCGCCTGCGTGGGGCTGAAGGACGTTACCACCGGGGATACGTTGAGCGATCCGGACAAGGTGATTACGCTTGAGCGCATGGAGTTTCCGGAGCCGGTAATTTCACTCGCCATCGAGCCGAAAACCAAGGCGGACCAGGAGAAAATGGGTATCGCGTTGCAGCGCCTGGCGTCGGAAGATCCGTCGTTCCGCCTGCATACGGATGACGAGTCTGGCCAGACGATCATTTCCGGTATGGGTGAGCTGCACCTCGACATTATCGTCGACCGCATGAAGCGTGAGTTTGGCGTGGAGGCCAACATTGGCCGACCACAGGTGACGTACCGCGAGACGATCCGCAAAGCGGTGAATGAGATCGAAGGCAAGTTTGTGCGTCAGTCCGGCGGGAAAGGGCAGTACGGTCATGTTGTGCTCTCTCTCGAGCCGCTGGAGCCGGGAAGCGGCTTCAAATTTGAGGATGCCACCAAGGGCGGCGTGGTGCCGCGCGAGTATATTCCTTCGGTGGAAAAAGGGCTGCGCGAAGCCATGAACACCGGTGTGCTGGCGGGCTATCCTGTCGTGGACGTGAAGGCGACGCTGACGTTTGGTTCTTATCATGACGTCGACTCGTCGGAAATGGCGTTTCGCATGGCGGCTATCTTTGGCTTTAAAGAGGGCGCGCGACGGGCAGATCCGATAATTCTTGAACCGGTAATGCACGTCGAAGTGGAAACGCCGGAGGAGTACGCCGGGAACATTATGGGCGATCTCTCTTCCCGTCGCGGTATGGTGCAGGGCATGGAGGAGCGCTTTGGCAGTCAGATCATCCGTGCTGACGTGCCATTGGCCGAAATGTTTGGTTATTCCACAACGCTGCGTTCGATGTCGCAGGGGCGGGCAACTTACAGCATGGAGTTCCATCACTACGCAGAAGCGCCACGCAACGTGGCGGACGAGATCATCGCCCGACGCGCTAAGTCATAATCAACACGGCAGCGTTCCGCAAGGAGCCTGCCGTTATTTTGGCTGTCGTTACATCAACCGCCAGCCTCTGAAAATGACGTAAAGGGCGGGGCAGAGCCACTGCGTATTGCGCATCGCTTGCTGAGTCAGTAAGGTGTGCGCAAATTCATAAGCGACCAGGACCGACAATGACCGCCCAGCCTTCGAAAGATCCGTTACATGGCATCACACTTGAAGCGTTACTCACGACGCTGGTTGAGCGTTACGGTTGGGCAGAGCTGGCAAAGCATGTCAACATAAACTGCTTTAAAAGCGACCCGAGCATCAAATCAAGCCTGAAATTCCTTCGCCGCACGCCCTGGGCCCGCAAAGAAGTTGAAGCGCTCTATATCGATTCGCTGCAGGATGTGCAGCACGCAGAAAAAGCCCCGGCTGATAATCCGTGGGCAAACTGGCAGAGCAAAAAGCCCTCAGAGCGCTGAGACCGACAACAAAGACTTCGCAGTCCCCTTCAGACGCCTGTCCCAACGCTCCCAAAAGAAATGAGATCCGTTCACCGATTCTCTGCCTGACTGGGCGGAGAAACGTCCTGCGCGGATGACATCTCAGCAATTAACTGTTAATTTATCTATTCACACATCTATTCATAAAGCGATTCGCATCATGATAAATCGATCCGATACGATCTGCCAGTTACTGCGCCAGGGGCCCATGCCTGCAAGGAAACTTATTGATATAATTGGCATTAGTCAGCCGACGTTGTCTCGTACCCTAAGAACACTCGGTGATGATATTGTTCGGATCGGCTCAGGTCCATCTATTCAATATGCGTTACGCGATGCTTTTCGTGGGTTCAGTTCTGCCCCTGTTTATCGCATATCCGAAACAGGCCAGATAAAACCGCTGGGCAAACTCATTCCGGTTTATCCGGACGGATTTGTCATGGAGCAGGATGACAAAATATGCCTCCATAGCGACGGCCTGCCATGGTGGCTATTTGATATGCGACCGCAGGGATATCTTGGAAGAGCTTATGCATCAACCTATTCAGCCGGGCTTGGCTTATCTTCTAATCCTGAAAACTGGACCGATTCGGATGTGATCAGAGCTTTGTTGTCTCATGGACACGACGCCGTAGGAAATCTGTTGATAGGAGAACAGGCAAGAAATCAGTTCGTGGATATGCCATCTCCCAGCCCCGTTGACCGCGCGACAACTTATCCTATGCTGGCGCGGGCTGTCAGCTCTGGCGAGGTGCCGGGTTCATCTGCCGGCGGTGAGCAACCAAAATTTTGTACTTATACAGAACGTGGCCATGTGCTGGTGAAATTCACGGCTCTGGACGATAACCCCGTGAGCGAGCGCTGGCGCGATCTGCTACTGGCCGAGCATCTTGCCTTAAAAGTACTCGGTGTAGAAACAGAAGTATTTGATTTTGAAGGACAGCGTTTCCTCGAGATCCCCCGGTTCGACCGTGCTGGCCAACTGGGCCGCATTGGTCTCTTTTCTTTGCGGGCGCTGGAGGCGGAATTTGTCGGGCGGGCGAGGGACCCATGGCCCATTCTGGTTAATGAGCTGGTTAAGCAGGGTTGTGTTCATCCTGATGCCGCCGTTGGCACGGCGCGGCTTTGGGCATTTGGGGGGCTGATCGGCAATACCGACATGCACCACGGTAATTTATCGTTCATCAGCGGTCATGGTCGTCCATACCAGCTTGCGCCAGCCTATGACATTCTGCCGATGGGTTTTGCCCCTAAATCGGGTGGTGAAATTGTGAATACGCTTCGGCCAGCGACGCTGCTTGAGGTGATTAGTGGGGAGATCTGGCGAGAAGCGCTCGAATTAGCCGAGAGCTTTTTGGCGTTAGCCCGTGACAGTAACCGCCTGTCTGCAAATTTTGCCCCTTGTCTTGTGGCGTTACGCAGCCATCTTGATGAAGCAAAGTCACGCATATCACGCCTGGAGTAATATCGCCGAGGTTAAGCTTTGCCAAAAGAATGTGCAGCCTCTGTGTTAAAGCGGTTTTTTTGTTTCTGCGATGGATTAAATAAAAAAACGCCCGATGAGGATCATCAGGCGTCGTCAGCTCTGTGGTCAGGTCTTAGCGGCGAGACGTCTTACTGGTATGAGTAATAAAAATCATCTCCGGCCAGTTGCCTTGCCAGCGGCAAGATCTCCGGCTTGACGCCGGCAATCTGAATAAACTTGCCCCCGTTCCGATAAATTTGAAGTTGTTCCTGATTCTCTGGTTTAGCGATAAGTTCGTCCATCTCATACATTATGCCGTCGCATCCCCTGATAATGTGGTTATCTGTTCTGTCGAGACTGCATCCATCGATAACAATGCTACATCCCCGGGATTTCAGGTTCTTGATATTGGTTTTCAGATGTCGGCCCAGAGACGCCTTTTGTTCAGGAATGATGTGCAGGAGTATGGGGTTTGTGAGCTGTTTGAAGTTGATAATTCTGTCCAATAATTCCGGCAGGTCGGGGTAGGCGAGCCACTCATCGGTAATACTGAGCATCACGGGCGTAATTTCCAGTAAATCCATTCTGATTATCTCCTGCAGCAGCCGCAGGCTGAGTACCAGCTCCAGCCCGGTTGCTTCGAGAGTATTTATTTTTGTGCACAGCGCATCCAGTTCGACGCTGCATATCACGCGTTTACCACTCTGGCTATCGAGCCAGTAGTGGAAATCTTTGATGAGCGGGGTCGGATGGAGGAGGCGCTCAAGCAATTCGCTTTGCCCTACAGGGGCGTTAACGGAAAGCGGTATTGTCATTTTCAGGCTCCCGGAATAAACGGTAATTCAGAGTCAAAAATCAGCGTCGCGGCACCTCGCCAGGTTGAGCCTAAATGTTCGAGCATCAGAGCGCTGGCCGGTTCACCGACGACAAAATCAACGCTGCCATTTGTATTAACGTAGCTCACGGGTTCGATAACCGTTCCCACCACACCTCCCCGATATAGCGGAAGGAAGGTATCCACAACGTCCCCCCCGGTCTCTCTTGGCAAAAATCAATAAATAATAAAAAAATGTTATTTCATTGTTATGTTATTGGTTGTGGTTGAATTTTTATTTTTCCCTCTGAATTTTTTGAGAGTGGTCTTGTATGAGATCATTCTTGTCTTGATGCATATTAGCTTTCGTTAATTACGTGCCTCTTTTTCATACGTCAGGTCTGAGACAGGCACTTCAGCGTGTGAGGAAAATATGTTAAGAGTAACAGCTCTCATTTGTTTAATGAGTATTACCTGGGCGGCGAATTCTGCTCCCGTATTAAATGTTGGCGCTATGTACGAAATAGTCGATGGCGATAGAAGCACGCAGCTCAAGCGTGTGCGTAATAATGGTGATAGCACCGCCTTTGTACGAGTAGAAGTCCGTGAAGTGACTTACAGCCCTGATGGTAAAAAACAGGAAACCCGCATCGATGCGCAGGATGCAGCGAAAAGTAATATTGACGGGCTTATTTTCACCCCGGGAAGGATGATTATTCCGGCCAAAGGGATGCAGTCTGGCCGTCTGGTTATTACCGGCAATCGAGACCGTGAGCGCTACTATCGCGTACGTTTTATTCCGGTCATGCCGAAAGATAAAAATGAATTTGGACAGTCGCAGAAAGAATTCGACGAATATTCTGCGAAAGTGAATGCCGGTATCAGTGTGCTAACGGGATATGGTGTGATGGTTATTGTGCACCCTAAAAACCCGCAGTATAAAACGGTATTTGAAACACAGGGTAATAAAATTATTGTTCATAACAAGGGCAATAGCAGTGTTAGCCTGGAAGATATTAAACAGTGTAAATCGGAGAAGTGCTCTGATCCCGTTTATACCATTGTACGACCTGGCTCTCGCTATGAGCTGAAAAAAGAGATCAACGCCGTCACGCAATTTACGTTGCTTGAAGGAAAAAAGAAAACGCCGAAGTCTTTCGGATAACCCCGTCCTGTAAAGTTAAGGAATGATGATGAACTTTAAAACAACCGTAATGGCAGCAGTATTTGCAACTACCATGACCACCGCAGTTACGCCAGCAATGGCCGCTGACCCGTCAATGCTGACTTTTGACCTGGCAGCGACCATTCCAGTGGAGCGTTATTACGTGGTATTCAGCGACCCTTCGTTTTCTGGCACCACGCATACCATGCCGTGGAATAACTATACGGAAACGCTGGAAAACGTGAGCACCTACCTGAAGGCGAAAAACACCGCCGGCAAGATCACGGCTCACCTGAGTGCAGCACCACAGCTTGTTCACACCACTGATCCGTTAAAGATTATTCCGCTGGATATCCAAATTAACTCCGTGACCCTGCCTGTGGGTTCTGGCACCCCGGCTGAAATTCTGGCTGCAGCGGTAACAACGGAGCAGACATTGCCTCTGGTGGTGAGTCCAGGGACAGTATCAGCTTATGATGCGGGTGCTTACGAGGGTACGATCAATATGGTGTTTGACTACGAGATCTAACCCTTTTGCAGAGTTAAGGGCACGTTGTGCCCTTTTTTAATCTGGATGAATCTATGTCATTTCCTTGTAAAAATCAGCTGGCTCTGGCTGTGGCTATGGTGCTGACGTCGCTGTCGTGTGCTGCAATGCCCATGGACGATCTTTTTATGCAGGCAGATAATTTGCCTGAAGGATTTAGTGATCATATTTTCGGGGCGCCGCTCATTTCCAGAGTAGAACTGGATGGCCAGTACCTGGGGGACGCCACTATTTTACTGTCTCGCGCTAAAACGGTACAACTGGCGAATTTCACCGAAACTCAGAACAGTACAATATCATCCGCCATCCGTGGCCAGTGGGCGAAAGCGCTGGGTGATGCTTTTCCTTTAGGTAAGTGCGAAAGCGACTGCCCGCGAGACTTACAAAGCCTGTACTACAGCCTCAGCACTGCCACGCTTTATATTGTCACGACGGCGGCAAAAGAGCCTAAAGGAAAAGCCAGAACCATCGCGCTGCCGGAAGAGGGTAGCCTTGGGATGATTCTGCGTAACCAAATGAACCTGGCCGGCGGGGAGCTTCAGCCCTGGTCCGGTTATCAAAACCTGCAGCTGGAAAGCAGTATCGGTCACTGGACCGGGCGGGCCAGCAGCCAGATTAGCCGCAGCGATCTGAAAGAGAGCGAGACCCAGGCGCGCAGAAAGCAGTGATTGTCCAGTTTTAGCTGATTTTGCGCCAGTTTGCAGTGGTCGAGAATGTCATTCAGCAAACCCTGCAGATTCTTAGAGGATGAGAGCGCCAGCTCCAGATACTCTTCTCGCTGTTGGGCGGCGGCAGGCAGGCGAAGCAGTTCAAGCGCGGCAACCAGCGCATTCATTGGCGTGCGGATCTCATGGCTCATCATGGCGAGAAACTGGCTTTTCCGCTCTTCACTGAGCACGGCGCGCCGCTTATGAACCAGCGCCCGACGCAGGGCCCAAATTAGACTTAACAGCAATAACATAATCAGTCCGATCTCCACTGGGTAGAGGGCGAAAATTAATTCAGCGGTGAGCTTTCCGGTTTTTAAATCGCCCACCCACTGACTGAAAAGCCGGTCGCTTTGACTGGCTGGCATACTGGCTAGCGCTTTAGAAAGGATGTTGCGCAGCGGCTCCCACTCTGGTGAGATGGCCATATGTAACCCGGTAACCATCTCAGGTAACTGACCGGCCACCACCAGTTTGTGGGCGTAACGGCGGTACAGTAGGGGGCGTAATACCAGATCCGCACCAATGGCGGCGTCCGCTTCCCCTGAGAGTACGCTCTGTAGCAGACTGCTCATATCCGGCTGTGGAGAGAGTTCGATTTCGGGATAATAGTGGGTTAGCCACTTTTCATATGGGCTGCCCATGCGAACGGCAACACGCTTTGTTCTGAGGTGGTCGAGAGTGCGGATATGATCAGAATCATGGCTTGTCACTACCAGAGCATTGGCGGTGACCCAGCGTTGGGCCCAATGCCATTTAGTACGCTCAGGCTCCGTCATTAAGGCCGCCGGCATGTTAGTGACAAAGGCGGGTGACTGTTGTTCACCGGCAAGCTTAAAGCGTAACCCCGTCATTTTTTCTATCTGCTCGAGGTACGCCCGGCTCAGGCCAAAATGTCTGCCCTGATCGATATAATCGAGCGGCCAGTCATCAATAATATCGTAGAAAATCACCGGATTTTCGGCAATCCAGGCGCGTTCTTTTTCGCTGAACAGCGGGGCTGCCTGTACGGTGAAGACGAGCAGGCAGTTTATCAGTAGCAGAATCGTTTTATACCAGGGCATCATGACCTTTCTTCAATCCTAGTGGCTGTCGCGGTATGCGAGCCAGTCTCTTGGGGCGAATGGGATTGAACGAAAATGGCCATGCAGAGCACACAAGAGCACTCTCAAAAGCTCTTATTAGGACAGAGTTGTCAGCTTATTGAGCATTAGCCCCCATGTTTGTGCCTGCCAGTGTTCGCGTGGCAGCCCGGCCCGCAGGCTCTCTTCCAGGGAGGCGGCGTACTCCGCGAGGTTATCAATCTGGTACATTTGCGCTACGCCTTTAATACGATGGATATGGTGCAGCATCCAGGATAGCTCCTGTTGCTCGGTGTAAGCGATAAACTTCCGGGTATCATCCTGAAGCGCCAGCCAGACATCCTCCCCGATCGGCAAATGAGTGGCCATCTGTACCGTCTGGCTACCCGCTGGCGTGCACCATTTTTGCAGGGTTTCCGCCAGTGTGTTCAGTCGAATCGGTTTGGTGAGGACATCATTCATGCCGCTTTCCAGGCAGCGTGCGAGATGCTGAGCTGAGCTTTGCGCCGAAATCGCTACCACAATCATGGCCTCCCGGTTTTGTTGCTGTTCAAGCATGCGGATCTTCCGGGTAGTGGTATAGCCATCGATACCCGGCAGGCCGCAGTCCAGCAGGATAATGTCGTAGTAGTTTTCGTCTTCAAGCAGCAAAAGTGCGCTTTCTCCATCCTCGGCGGTTTCAAAATGACACCCCAGACGGGCCAGCTGAGCGGTCAACATCTGGCGGTTGGCTGCGTGATCTTCCACCACTAATATGGAACATTGCCCGGCGAAATCAGGGAGTGTCATCGAGTCCGGCTTTGCGCTATCGTCCGGGGTGGTGCAGTGTTGTAGAGGTAAAACGATTGCTACGCGCGTTCCTTTGCCTGGTTCACTCACCAGTTCCATCGTGCCTTGCATCTGCTTTACCAGCGATCGGCAGATATAGAGCCCAAGCCCGCTGCCGCCAGCCTGATGCTCACCCTGTTGCCAGGCCTGCATCAGACGCTTTTGCACCGTTGGCGAGATACCGGCTCCCGTGTCCTCTGAACAGCCTCTTTTTTACTGACGATCATCGGCATAGTATTGGCCCACGGAAACGTGAATAGCCATTTTTTCCGTTCTTCATCAGTAAGTAAGTTATCGTTAACCGCACTGACCATCATCACCGGCGTTTCTGCCATTTTATCTGGCGGCACAAACACAAACGTCAGGCCGGTGCGCTGGGAAACCGCATCCAGAACTTCACGGCTGATTCCGTTGTGGATACCATTGCGTACCGTTTCCTGGGGCCACAGATCTTTGACCGTGTAATAGACGCGCGGGTGAGCCGCTATCCAGGACTGCTCCTGTTGAGTGAACAGAGGCTCGGCCCGAAGCGTCAGGCTCCAGAACATGATCAACATGAACAGCGGAAACTTAGACATACTTTCCCTTTAAGGTTTATCAGAACGCATTGATACTTATCATTATTACAGAGGAGGAGGCGATATGGTTGGGATTTTAATGCATGATTTCTGGTCACCGGGATGTAGTGCATGAGCTTATTGCTCATGTGCCATATCATTTAACATAATATACATTATGCGCACCGACATTTATTTTGGCAAAAGAGCCAGAACCGGACGATGACTGAGACTTGAGATTTGCACTATAACGTTCTGTGTAAGCAGGCCGCTTCGCTGCGGCCTGCTTATCTATTGTACGGTTCCCAAACGCAGCCCTTCCTGTACGGCTCAGTCCCTTTCGAGCGGCGGCGCGAGTGTTTTGCTTCGGGTTTGCCTGCTTTCGTCGCTGCCACGAAGTCGATTAAACCTTTCCTGCAAATGTTCTGTATCAAGGTTTCCAGCGAATGAATGAAGAGCCTTCCACCTCTGTTCCAACTCATAATCTTTCCTAAATGAACGGAGTTCATCCAGACGTTCCTGCATGTTCTTATCCTGCGGATGTTCTCCAGTGGCAGTCGGCTGTTGAGCTATGACTGAGGCTGATGAAGCACCGCTTTGTTTTGGGGCTGCAGCGGCCCAGGATTCAGCCGCGACGGATGCCGCCCCTTTCCAATGGGAGGTTTTTTCCTGCTGACGCAGTTTCCTCTCCAGGGACATCTGTTCATAAGCTACAATTTTCTGCTCTCTACTTATCTCGTACTGTGCGTACTGAGCGGCGGCATTCCTCGCCTGTGCCTCAGCAGCTTGTTGTTTCCTGACACGACTCGCTTCCCGCTCTCGGATATTTATTTCATCCAGTTTCGCTTTGGCCGATATTTTCGCCCTCTCCAGCGACGCTTTTTCACTCTCCATAATGGCAAACGATTCCTTTAGCCACGGAGTGATTTCGACTTTAATTTTATTCTCTAACGCCTCAAAACTGGACGCTAGGCTGGTTTTACCAGCCTGGCTTCCATTTTCACCAATACATCCTGTTCGTCGGGTTTGTACACCGATTTGACCAGCACAAAGGTGCCGGACTGGTGCAGGGGGCGTTCCTGGTAACACTCGATAGCCGCGTAATCGCGGTTAACCCGCCATGCCACCACCTCGCCGTCCATCATGAACTGGAGCGGCACGGATTTTTCCGGCGTGTCCTGATTCAGCACCGAGGCCGGAGACGATGACGTCCCGATGTGGATCCCCCCGTGCCCTGTCATCATCTTTCGTTTGCCAGAACGTGCTGACGAGCATACTGCTTGTTCCGTTCATAAAATACTGAGCCGTCTTTTCGTCACACACCATGCGTACTTTGGTTACATCGCCATCTCTGCGGCGGCAAACCGTACGCTCACATTACGTCGCATTGCTCATGATGAAGTTGGCTCATGCAGCATTGAAATTTAGTCGCTTTCACTCCGCCACTGGCTCTGGCATAAAAGACATATGTTAATTAATTGATAACAAGAAAATGACATTGCGCTACTGCTCCCATCACGTACGGGTAAGCAGAAAACCAGCGCCATTTTCTGTTTAATCCTCAGGATGCCGCGTCACCATGAAAACAGATATCACATTTACGATTAAAAGCAGCCGTTTCGACGAGAACTATAACCCTTCTGAGAATACGCGTATTACGACCAATTTTGCGAATCTGGCCAGAGGACAAAACCGCCAGCAAAATCTGCGCAACACGTTGGTGATGATCGACAATCGTTTCAACAGCTTAGCTTATTGGGATAACCCTAAAAGCGATCGCTATAGCGTCGAACTTGATATTATTTCAGCTGAACTGAATCTCGGCGAGACTGGCGAAAGTTTCCCGGCAATTGAAATTTTACAAACCTGCATCATTGATAAAAAAACGAATGAACGTATTGAAGGCATTGTCGGTAATAACTTCTCCTCCTATGTCCGTGATTATGACTTCAGCGTATTATTGTTAGATCACAATAAAGGCCTGCGTGACTTCAGCATCCCGGATGATTTTGGTGATTTGCATGGCAATATCTTCAAACATTTCATCCATTCAAACGAGTACAAACAGCGATTTAAAAAGTCCCCGGTAATTTGCCTGAGTATTTCAAGCAAAGAGGTTTATCACCGTACAGGAAATGAACATCCGATATTGGGCATCGAGTATGAGCAAAAAACAGGCGCATCTTTAACTGAACAATACTTTAGTAAAATGGGGCTGCAGGTTCGCTATTTTATGCCTAAAAACAGCGTTGCGCCGTTAGCATTCTATTTTACCGGTGATTTACTTCACGATTACACTTCACTGGAGTTGATCGGCACTATCAGTACGATGGAGACCTTCCAGAAGATCTACCGCCCGGAAATTTACAATGCTAATTCGGCGGCAGGCCTGGTTTATCAACCCAGCCTGAATCATCAGGATCATTCATTAACAAAAATTGTTTACGATCGGGAAGAACGCAGCCAGCTGGCAATTATTCAGGGACAATTTACTGAAGAGCACTTTATTAAACCTTACAAGCATGTTTTTGAGTCCTGGTCTACTCACTACGCTCTTTAATTAACCGGAAATACAAGGCGCTTTATTATGACAATCTTACTTCCCACGTCCACCGCTGGCAGCTTACCGAAACCTTCCTGGCTTGCGGAACCGGAGAAACTTTGGTCCCCCTGGAAACTGCAAAATGAAGAGTTAATTGACGGGAAAAAAGATGCGCTGAGCCTTGCCCTGTTTGATCAACTGCGCGCGGGGATTGATATCGTCAGCGACGGCGAGCAAACGCGTCAACACTTTGTCACGACCTTTATCGAGCACCTCAGCGGTGTCGACTTTGAAAAACGCGAAGTCGTTAAAATCCGTAATCGTTATGAGGCGAGCGTGCCGACGGTCGTTGGTGCAGTTGAACGCCAAAAACCGGTATTCGTTGAAGATGCTCGTTTTTTACGTCAGTTAACCAACAAACCCATCAAGTGGGCACTCCCTGGGCCTATGACGATGATTGATACGCTTTATGATGCCCACTATAAAAGCCGCGAGAAACTGGCATGGGAATTTGCCAAAATCCTCAATCAGGAAGCAAAAGAATTAGAAGCAGCTGGCGTTGATATTATTCAGTTTGATGAGCCTGCCTTTAATGTTTTCTTTGATGAAGTCAATGACTGGGGTATTGCCGCACTGGAAAGAGCCATTGAGGGGCTAAAATGTGAAACGGCTGTGCATATCTGCTACGGATATGGCATCAAAGCCAATACCGACTGGAAGCAAACATTGGGCTCAGAGTGGAGACAATACGAAGAAGCGTTCCCTAAACTGCAAACGTCCAATATCGATATTGTTTCACTGGAGTGCCATAACTCACGAGTGCCAATGGACCTGCTCGAGCTTATTCGCGGTAAAAAAGTGATGGTTGGAGCGATCGACGTGGCGACGAATAATATCGAAACCCCTGAGGAAGTCGCGGATACATTACGTAAAGCACTGCAATTTGTTGATGCTGATAAACTCTACCCTTCAACCAATTGTGGCATGACGCCGTTGTCCCGAAAGGTCGCAACTGGAAAACTTAATGCATTAAGCGCAGGCGCCGACATTATTCGCCGGGAACTGTCAGGAAAATAATGTCACCTGATAAGAGAACGGCGCTGATACGTTATATCAGTCCTGGGTTCTGAGCAGATATTTCAACTGAGCCGGGTCGCAATCGCCATTTCATGACCCAGGCTCTCACTTAGTATTACGGGATGTGCTGACGGGTCCCGTCGCGTTTTTACCCGCCTCGATGCAGTAAGGTCCGCCCTGCTCTTTTCATTCAACGGGATGCTGCCGCCTTGCTAACAATGCTAAAATAGCACGCACATCCGCTGAATCGCCTTAAAAGGACGCGAAAATGAACAATGCAATCCCGCTGAAGTTTTACGACATCGTTGACGAATATTCAGACGAGACCGCCACGCCGGTGAAAGACGCCGAGCGCGATGCGCTCGCCCATTATTTCCAGGCGCTGATCACCCGCCTGAACAACAATGAAGAAATCAGTGAAGAGACCCAGGGCGAACTTGCCCACGAAGCCGGGATTGCTGACTTCCGCATCGACGATATTGCAAACTTCCTGAATCAGTGGGGAAATGAGTAAACGTTGATTGCCGTGCGTCCGGCGTCCGCGGCTATCACGGCCCCGGTCTGGGCGCTCGTCGCTTCGCCTTGCGGCTGCAGGCCTTTCATTGCCTTCTGTTTGCGGGCGATTTCATCCGGAAGGAAGCTGCTCAAGATTGTCCACTTTCGACGACGTTGGGCCTTACAGAACTTAATAATCATTAAGTTCTGATTTAGGTTATAGTACGTAATCTGGTTGCGGAATAAATAACCAGTGTCTCATAAAAGGATATTTTCAATGAAAAAGGTATGTACAGTTCTTATTTCTTCGCTTGTTCTACTCTCATTTTCTTCAGTAGCGGCTGAAGATTTGCATAGTAAATTGATCATACAAGCCATCCCCTCCTCCGAGGGAACGGTGGTAGTTGAAGGGCATCCGAAATACGAAAAAACGTTCAAGGTGGTTGTATATACTAAAATTAAACAGCCGATTGAATTAACTGGTTTTGTTGGTTGCTACAAAGCATTTGATGATAAAGGCAAGGAATTTGATGAGCGTATGGTGCAGGCAGACCTGCTGGGAACGCTGAAGGAAGGTGCTAAAGAAGGCGAAGTCTCGTTCGTCAGCGACGATGACTCTGTATCGTTAACGTTCTTTGCTCCAGCCTGGCGCAGCAGTTCCTGAATGACGCGTTCCGATTCGGCATAGTTCCCCTCACCAAAATGCATATAGCGGACATGCCCGTTGGCGTCGATAAAGTAGTGCGCAGGCCAGTACTGGTTGTTAAACGCCTGCCAGATGCTGAAGTTGTTATCAATGGCAATCGGATACGTCACGCCGAGCTTTTTGGCCTCTTTCGTAACGTTGCTGATATCGCGTTCAAAGGCAAACTCAGGAGAATGCACGCCAATCACCACCAGGCCCTGGTCGCGATACTTTTCAGCCCAGGCTTTAACATAAGGCAGCGTACGCAGACAGTTGATGCAGGAGTATGTCCAGAAATCCACCAATACCACTTTGCCCCGCAGCGATTCCGACGTCAGCGGCGGTGAGTTGAGCCACTGCACGGCTCCGCTCAGTGGCGGCATCATGCCAGCATCAATCAACTGCGGCGAATCGGAACTGGCGGCTGCCAGCGAAACCGGCGGCGCGGCCGGGGAAAGAGTGCTCTGTGGCTTCAGCTTTTCGACCAACGTCTGCTCAATACCGCCTGTGGACACGGTAGACAGCCTCGCCAGCACGCCAGTATCAAGACCGAGTGAAATCGCCGCCACGCCTAACAGCAGCGGAAGCCCGGAACGGACAAAAGGCTGGTCTGAACGCGCGAAAACAAAAAGTAACACCGGCAGGATGCACGGGCTGGCAATGGTCAGCAGACCGCCGAGATAAGCAAGGATAATAACCAGCATGGTAAAGGCCTCAGTCAGGGCAACGGGATGTTGATGCCCTGACTGTAGCCGCAGAGTGATTACGGGATCCTCGCCAAATAATCACTTTTTTGTGATAACTGGCGGGCATAGCCGATGGGCTTACAAATTCCCTACTCCACCATCGACCAGTAAATCGGTACCGACCACATATGCCGACTCATCAGATGCCAGAAACACGGCCGCCTTCGCCATTTCCGTAACGGTGCCGAGCCGCCCAATCGGGACCAGTGAACGGATTTCTTCGCGTAGTTTGTCATCTTCCACGCCGTTGCCGAGTTTCCCCAGCGCCGGCGTTTCCGTTGGGCCCGGGCTTAAGCCATTGACGCGAATGCCACGCGGATGTAACTCTGCCGAGAGCGTACGCGCCAGCGACAGAATAGCCGCTTTACTCGCCGCATAGACGCTGCTCTGCGGTAGCCCGATTCGGGCGCTGACCGAGCCACAAACAATCACCGACGACGGGTTCGCCAGCAGAGGCAATGCCGACTGAATGAGGAAAAGTGGCCCTTTGAAGTTCGTATTCATCAGTCGCTCATAGGCGGCCTCATCCCACTCCTCCAGGCTGCGATGCGTGACGTCTCCAGCGTTGGCGAAAAGAATATCCAGCCTCGGCCACTGCGCCTGTAATGTTTTAATCAGTTCCTGCTGCTGAAAGACATTCCCCGCATCGCTCTGAAAAACAAGCACATCGCCAAGCTGCTGTCGTATTTCCTCCAGTGCCCTTTCACTGCGACCGGTAATCGCCACTTTTGCGCCCTCGGCCAGAAACTGCCGCGCGGTTTCCAGCCCGATTCCGCTGGTGCCGCCAGTGATTAATGCATATTTGCCGCTGAGTCTGCCCATTGCTGCCTCTCTCACTTTGTATTGGTGAAGGCATTATTTCCGCTATAGTATCCTTTGGGTAGTAGGCACCTTTTGGATACTAAGGCGCATCGTGGAATGCATTGCCGAATAGCGGGAGTTTGAATGACAAAAAAAATTTCTCTTATGCCTGGTACAGAACAGGCATGTCCGATGGTGAGTTTTGTGAACCTCATCGCCGGAAAGTGGGCTATCCCAATCCTGTATCGTCTGATCATGATTGATAGACCGGTCCGCTTCAGCGAATTGCAGCGTGCCGTTGAGCCTATCACTCAGAAAGAACTCACCAGACAGCTGCGCCAGTTTGAAGCGCGAGGTCTGGTTCATCGGCAGGTTTATGCGGAGGTCCCGCCGCGAGTGGAATATCAGATAACAACGCTTGGAAAATCACTGCGTCCGACGCTGGATTCACTGGCCGACTGGATGCGGGTTAATGCCTGTGAGATGGGCTAAATCTTGCCGGGTGGCGCTGACGCGGGCCCGACCTACAAAGTCAGGCCACACGACAATCGGGATTACAGCGCCGATTTCAAACGCTGTACTGCCTCAAACAGTTGTTCTTCAGTCGCGGTTGCGTAGGAGAAACGCAGCGTTTTCTTGTCGGCACGATCGCTGAAGAAAAATTCACCCGGTACATACACAACGCCTTTTTCCAGCGTCTGCTGCAGCCACTTCGTGGTGTCAAAATCGTAACGGAACTGCGCCCACAGGAACATCCCGCCCTGCGGCTGGTTGAAGGTGATGTGCTCGTCGAGCTCCGCCTTCAGGAAGCGGGAAAGCGCCTGGCACTTCTGCTTGTAGGCTTCGCGAATCAGTGCGATCTGCGGTTCGAGTCGGTTGGTGGAGAGATACGCCGCGACCAGAGACTGAGCGAAGGAGTTCGCGTGCAGGTCGGTGGCCTGCTTCACGATCGCCACTTTTTGCTTCATCCATTCCGGCAGAATAATCCAGCCCACGCGCAGGCCCGGTGCGAGAATTTTCGAGAACGTTGAGGTGTACACCACGCTGTCACGATCGCCCATTTCAGCGGCGGTCTGGAACAGGGTTTTCTGGCGCTCTTCGGTAAAGCTGATGGCGCCGTACGGATCGTCTTCAATAATCACGAAGTCGTGTTTTACCGCCAGTTTAACCAGTTTCTCACGACGTTCGGCGCTTAACGTTGTACCGCTTGGGTTACCGAAGGTGGGGACGATATACACCGCTTTAATACGCGTGGTGCTGAGCAGCGCTTCAAGTTCATCGACGATCATGCCGTCGGCATCGCTGCCAACCGACTGAACGGTGGCGTCTGTCAGACTTAAAATTTGCAAAGTAGCCAGATACGTCGGGCGCTCAACCACGAACACATCACCCGGATTTGCCAGCGCACGAATAAGCAGATCCAGCGCCTGCTGCGAGCCGGAAGTGATCAGTAGCTGGTCTACCGAAGTTGTCATTCCATGCGCTTTGCACAGCCCGACCAGCTGCTCACGAAGCCCAACGTTGCCTTCGGTCAGGCCATACTGGAAGGCGTCGGCGAAGCTTTCATCAAGCACGCGCTGAGTGGCGCTTGCCAGCCCTTCTTTATCGAATAATTCGCCTGAGGGGATACCGCCCGCCAGGGAAATGACACCCGGCATTTTGCTGTGTTTGAGTAATTCACGGATGGCGGAAGGCTGAAGCTGCTGGATACGGTCTGCGAGGTGGTTGCTCTTGCTCATATTGTTTTCTCTGGTTTTTATTCATTTGAAATATACATAGCCCGCAAATGAATAAGCAATGCCTTTGACCAACAAAAGCAAAAAACCGTGCTGATGTGCTTTTCGATCCCGGCAGTGGCCTGTCCTGACATGATAAAACCTCCCAGGCGTTAACGAGCCTGCCCTGGAAATATTCGGGGCAGCCTCACTTCCCTCTTTGCGCCAGCCAAACCGTTCGCCCACCGCAGTCAGGATCCTCCGTTACCTGCCTCAAAACGCGAAAGCCATTATCTGCCAGCAGCTGCCGGTACTCATCGTGATCGAGACTCGCATGATAAAGAGGTTGCCCCATAAATTCGCCGATAGCTTCGCCGTTGTCGGGTCCGGAAGTAAACATCAGCACCGTTTCCTGTTCGCTGTGATGGTGAAAAACGGAAAACATGTGGCGCTGATCGCGGCGCGTCAGATGGAAAAAGCTGTCCCAGGCGAGAATGCCGCCGAACGTTTTACGCAATGCAATACGCCGCATATCCGCCAGATGCCACTCGGCATCGGGAAAACGCTGCTGGCAGAGCGCAAGCAGCGGCGCTGAGCTGTCGACGCCACAGACGTGATAGCCGTGCTGCACGAAATATCCGGCAATCGGATCGCCACCGCCGCAGCCCAAATCCAGAATGTGTGCCTTTGCCGGCAGCAAGGCACGGTAGCGTTCGAGCCACGCCAGCTCGATACAGTTCCCCTTTCGCACGCTGTCCCAGGCTTCCGCCCCTTCGTGGTACAGCGCGATGATGTTTTCCGCCGACGGATGATCGCGTTCCATTGTTTGCCCTTTTCAGACTGGCGTTGACAAGCGGTCAACGATCGCACAGAATTAAATTGTACTGAGTACATTTTTGTTCTGAGTATACTTTCTTACTTCTTTCGGGACACCTATGAATAAATCTTTGATTGTTATCTTCACAACAATCTGTCTTGATGCGGTCGGCATTGGCCTCATCATTCCGATCCTTCCCCGCCTGCTGGAAGATGTGGTGCATGCCAGCAACATTGCGCCCTGGATGGGCATTATGACGGCGCTTTACGCCGTGATGCAGTTTATTTTCGCGCCGGTGCTCGGTGCATTGAGCGACAATCACGGGCGCCGCCCAGTCCTGCTGGTTTCGCTGGCAGGTGCCGCGGTGAACTACCTGATTCTGGCCTTTTCGCCGCAGCTGTGGATTTTGTTTATCGGGCGTGCCATCGCCGGTCTCACCAGCGCCAATATGTCCGTTGCCACAGCCTACATCACAGATATTACTCCCCCGGACAAACGCGCTCGCCGCTTTGGTTTGTTCAATGCCATGTTTGGCGTCGGTTTTATTATCGGTCCGGTGCTGGGCGGAATTTTGGGGGATATCTGGATCCGCTTGCCGTTTCTGGTCGCCGCCGTGCTGACGGGCGTGAATCTGCTGATGGCGCTGTTCATTCTGCCGGAGTCGCGCACCCCGACGCATCATAGCCTTCATCTGGCGGCATTCAACCCGCTGAAACCGCTGCGCTGGGCGTTCTCGATGCGCAAGCTGTTGCCTCTTGTCGCCGTGTTTTTCATTCTGAGCGGTATTGGCGAAGTGTACGGCATTTGCTGGGCGCTTTGGGGAACCGACACGTTCCAGTGGAACGGCATGTGGATTGGCCTGTCGCTGTGTGCCTTTGGGCTCTGTCAGGCGCTGGTGCAGGCCTTTCTGCCCGGCCCTGCGGCCCGCCTTTTCGGGGAGCGCGGTGCCGTGCTCGTTGGTGTTGCCTGTTCCTGCGTAGCGCTGACCATTCTTGCCTTCACGCAGCAAAGCTGGATTGTGTTTGCCATTATGCCGCTGTTTGCGCTGGGTGGGATTGGCACACCGGCGCTGCAGGCGCTCGCGACTCGTCAGGTCGACGTAAATCGCCAGGGGCAATTCCAGGGCGTGTTAGGATCGGCTATCAGCCTGGCGTCGATCGTCGCCCCGCTCGGTTTTTCAGCCATTTACTACCTGGTTCAGCAGAGCTGGCCGGGCGCTATCTGGCTTTCCGTGGTCGGCGTGTATGCGCTGGCTGTACCGCTGATTATTCTTGGCACCCGCAAGGCTCCACCTGCGGAATCTGCCCCTGTCGCTTAATAAAAGGAGAAAAGATGAGTGACCTCGCCGATCGTCGCGCCAGAAAACGCCTGGAAACCCGTCGGGCTATTTCCTGGGCCGCCACGCAACTGTTCGCTGAAAAAGGGTTCGATAACGTCACCATCGACCAGATCGCCTCCGCGGCCGACGTCGGACGCATGACGGTGTTTAACCATTTCCCGCGTAAAGAAGATATGTTTTTCGACCGTGACGAGGAGATCCGCACGACGCTTGCCGAAGCGCTGCATCAGCGAAAACCGGCAGAATCGCCGCTGGAATCGCTGCGCCTGCTGGCACACCGTCTGGTCGCCGAAAAGCGCCCTTACCTGCAGTTCTCTGAAGACAGCCAGGGGTTTATTGCCATTATTACCGCCAGCGAAACCCTGAAAGCCAGAGCAAGGGCCATTCGAGATGAGGTGGCGAACGGCATTGCCGCAGAGCTGGCTCGCGGAGCAGGCCGGGACGAAACTGACCCCGACGCGCAGCTGGCCGCCGCCCTGCTGCTGGCAACGTGGAGCGTGGCGCTGACTCGTGCCCATACAGAGTACGGCGAAAGCCGAGATGCAGAACAGGCCGCCGCCACGTTTCTGGCTCTGATAGACAAAGGCGCCGCCGGACAAAAAGCGGCTCTGGCTGGGACGCCTTACGCCTGAATCACTCTGCGAACTCTGATGCTGCACGCTTATCAAAGCGTTCAGCCAGGTTCGCCAGGGTAATTTCGCCGAACTTCGTCAGTAGCTTCTGTTCTGCCTCTGCCAGCACGCTGCCCAACTCTTCATTTACCGCCGCTTCGACGGCGCAGTTCGGGTGTTCGTCTCCACGGCCGATGGCAAAAAGCTGCTTTATGCCGACCCCCTGATAAATATCCAGTAGTGTTATCTCGCTGAGATCGCGGGCAATTCGCCAGCCGCCATGATGCCCCTTTTCCGACGCGACAAAACCCGCATCGCGCAGGCCTGCCAGGGTGCGCCTGACAACCGCGCTGTTGCTGCCGAGCATCATTGCGATCTGTTCTGAAGTGTACGCTTCGTTGTTTCTGGCCATGTGCAGCAGAACGTGCAGCATGCGTGAAAGTTTGTTGTCCTGACGCATGGTCAGTCCCTCCGGTTAACGTTTCATGTATCTTACAATGCTACGTGAGATTGACAAGGTCAGAACTCATGTGATTTTATAAGTCACGTGAAATAATCACTCTGCAACTGGAGAACGTCATGACCCAATCACTTACCTCAGCCCGGTTCTGGGACGATCGCTACGCCAGCGCTTCCCCGCATTCCAGCGGCAAACCCGGAACGGTGCTGGTGCGTTTCACTGAGCATCTCCCCGCAGGCCGTGCGCTGGAATTAGGCTGCGCCCGTGGCGATGATGCTGTCTGGCTTGCAAAGCAAGGGTGGCAGGTAAAAGCGGTCGATATTGCCCAACAGGCGCTGGCCTATGCCGCCGACAATGCTCGTCGAAATGAGGTCGCCGGACGCATCCGCTTCGAACAACACGATCTTTCACAAACTTTTCCAGAGGGAGAATATGATCTCGTCACCGCCTCGTTTCTTGAATCTCCCGTCGACTTTGGCCGTCCGCAGGTGCTGAGAAAGGCCGCAGCCCTTGTGGCACAAGGGGGTTCATTGCTCATCACCTCTCACGGTTCGGCGGCAACATGGTCCGACCATCGGCATACGCCCTTCCCCACACCTGAAGAAGCACTGGCGGAACTGCAGCTTGACGCCGGGGAATGGGAATCGGTTTTTGTCGGAAATATTGAACGGCTGGCGACCGGGCCTGCTGGTGAAACGGGTAAGATTCTTGATACCGTGCTGCTGCTGAAGCGGCGTCAGGCTCTTCGCCGATCGTGAAACAAAGTCAACACAGTTAATTATCATTATATTTACTTTTTGAGGTGCGTCATACTTCTGGTAAATAGCCGCCAGCGCTTATTATGCACTTAAAGTGAATGAATTTGGGCCTGAAAAGGGGCTATAACGCCTTTTCAGGCTGGATAACTATTCAATTCCTCTGTCAAAAATTAATTCCACCCCCTCTCATTTCCGCGTTTCGCCTGATGCTAAATTTTAAAAAAGTGTTAAATTTATACTCACATAGTGAGTAACACTATGCTCCACGGCTAATTAAGAACATATTACTTACAAAACTAAGGTTCATCATGGATAAGTTATCTTACGCTTCAGATAGCAACACATCTGCCTGGAATACCTACCTGCAACAAATCGAGCGCGTTGCCCCTCACCTCGGCGAACTTTCCCGCTGGGTTGATACGCTTCGTCATCCGAAGCGCGCCCTGATTGTGGATATTCCTGTTCAGATGGACGATGGCACCATCCGTCACTTTGAAGGTTATCGCGTGCAGCACAACCTCTCCCGCGGCCCGGGCAAAGGCGGTGTTCGCTACCACCCGGATGTGGATCTGAACGAAGTAATGGCGCTCTCTGCCTGGATGACCATTAAATGTGCGGCGCTGAACCTGCCCTACGGCGGCGCAAAGGGCGGTATTCGCGTCGACCCGTTCAAGCTCTCTGAAGGTGAACTGGAGCGTCTGACCCGCCGCTATACCAGCGAAATCGGCATCATTATTGGGCCGCAAAAAGATATTCCTGCGCCGGACGTCGGCACCAACGGCAAGGTTATGGCGTGGATGATGGATACCTATTCCATGAACCACGGCACCACCATTACCGGCGTTGTAACGGGCAAACCGATTCACCTCGGCGGCTCGCTGGGACGTGAAAAAGCCACCGGCCGTGGCGTATGGATCAGCGGTCGTGAAGTGGCGCGTCGTGCCAATATTCCGGTAGAAGGCGCTCGCGTGGCAGTGCAAGGTTTCGGTAACGTCGGCAGCGAAGCCGCACGTCTGTTCGCCGCATCCGGTGCTCGCGTGGTGGCTATTCAGGACCATACCGCGACGCTGTTCAACGCGACGGGTATTGACATGAACGCCCTCACCGCCTGGCAGATTGAGCATAAACAAATCGCCGGATTCCCGGGCGCGGACACCATCGCCAGCGAAGCTTTCTGGGATGTGGATATGGATATCTTGATTCCGGCCGCGCTGGAGGGTCAGATCACCCGCCACCGTGCCGAAGTACTGAAATGTAAGCTTATCCTCGAAGGCGCAAACGGCCCGACCTACCCGGATGCCGACGACGTACTGGCCAGCCGCGGCATTATCGTCGTACCGGACGTGGTTTGTAACGCCGGCGGCGTCACCGTCAGCTACTTCGAATGGGTTCAGGACATGGCGAGCTTCTTCTGGAGTGAAGAAGAGATCAACGAGCGCATGGACAAAATCATGACCGATGCCATGGTTCACGTTTGGGAAAAAGCGGCGGAAAAATCCTGCTCCCTGCGTACCGCCGCATATATCGTGGCCTGTGAGCGTATTCTGCTGGCGCGTAAAGATCGCGGTATCTATCCAGGCTAAGGCCTGCACACCGGTGAGTCGTTTTGCGGCTCACCGTCGCTTCTGTTTGACGCTCAGCGATATTTCTCACAAAACCGCGAAACGTCATCCTGCTGAAAATCACTCAGTCGTCCGATAATTGTCTCCAGCGGCCAGTCCCACCAGGCGATACGCTGCAGCTCCTTAGCGATCTCTTCAGAAAAACGCATGCGCAGCACTTTAGCCGGGACACCTCCGACAATGCTGTAAGGCGCAACGTCTTTCGTTACTACGGCTCCCGCCGCAAGTACGGCACCCTCACCCACTGTGACGCCCGGCAGGACAATGACCCCATGACCGAGCCAGACGTCGTGGCCAATCACGACCGTGTCCTGTCGGCGTGCCGCGAAGAAATCATGGTCGCGCGTGGCATCCGGAGAATAGTATTCCGGACAGTATGTAATACGGTGCTGTGAAGCTCGCTGCATCGGATGATTAGGCGCGCCAATACGCACCTGGTTGGCGATCGCCACAAACCGACCAATCTGCGCATCGGCAATCGTGCAATATTCCCCGACGTACGAAAAATCTCCCAACGATGCATATTCCATTACGCTGTGCGCCAGTACTTCGCACTGCTGGCCAATGCGGCACTCACGCAGACGCACGCTGCTGTCGATAGACGCTTCTGCCAGTTTTACGGTTTTCATGAACGGGTCACTCCGGTAACAAATACAGCCACTCTATTGCGCATTTATTAACGGATAATGACGAAGCAGCACGCCTTGCCCGATCTCAGTCGACGTACAGGGTGATTCAGGTTTTTTCGCCTGAATGGTCAGAATTCTTTCGGCGTGCTGCAAACTTTGTGGCTATCTTAAAGCATCGCTGGTCTAAGATTTGCTTCGTCTCAACAAGCCTCGAGGAACGAAAATGGCCGACTGGAATCCCTCTCTGTATTTGCAGTTTGCATCTGAACGTACCCGCCCGGCGGCAGAGCTACTCGCCCGCATTGCGAAACCCGCGGCAAAATATGTGGCGGATTTGGGCTGCGGCCCGGGTAACAGCACGGAATTGCTGCGTGCAGCCTGGCCAGAAGCAGTGATAACCGGCGTGGATAACTCTCCGGCGATGCTGGAAAAAGCGCAAAAGGCACTCCCGGACTGCCAGTTCGTCAACGCCGATATCAATCAGTGGCGGCCAGAGCAGCCTCTGGATGTCCTTTACGCCAACGCCTCGCTGCAATGGCTGAGCGATCATTCAACGCTGTTCCCGCACCTGACCACTTTGCTCGGTGATGAAGGTGTTCTGGCGGTGCAAATGCCGGATAACTGGCAGGAGCCATCGCACGCATCGATGCGGCAGACGGCAAGCGAGCTGGGGCATCCGGCGCGCGGCAGGGTTCCGCTTGAGAGCGTGCAGACGTATTACGATTTACTGAGCAGTAACGGCTGTGAGGTGGATATCTGGCGAACGACCTATTTCCATCCGATGGCGTCGCATCAGGCAATTATTGACTGGCTGAGCGCAACCGGACTGCGGCCTTATTTGCAGGATCTGGACAACGTCAGCCAGCAGGCGTTTCTGAAGCGCTATCTGCAACTGCTGGAAGAGCACTATCCTCGTCAACAAAACGGTCAGATCCTGCTGGCGTTCCCGCGCCTGTTTATCATTGCAAGACGGGTTACCAGCTAAAGTCGCGTACTAACGAGAGGTCCCAGGCCGTCGCAAACAGGGAAACAAAAATAATGATGTTTACGACGGTCTCTATTTTCTTTTCCATGATGATTCTCCTGATGGCCCGTTGACCATTACACAGTGAAAATCTTAATGATTTCTTAAAGGCTACGGCTATAGATTCATCCGATAAAGCACAAAATCCTCAACGTCGGTAAACTGGTCATACAGCTTTCTGGCAGGGTTACTTTCCCGCGTGTGCCAGTACAGCCGTGACCAACCCTCCGCTTTACCTTCATCAACCAAAGACTGAATCAGCTTTCGTGCAAGACCGCGGCCGCGCGTTTCAGGAGCAACAAACAGGTCCTCAAGATAGCAAATGGGGGCGATGACCCACGTTCCTTCATGCAGCACAATATGGGCAAAGCCCTGCACGTCCCCGTTCACTACCGCAACCCGGCCATAAATGGATGAACGTTCATCCAGCATGCGCTGCCAGGTTTTTTCGGTGATCGCTTCGCTGACGGTTGACGCATAAAACTGGTTATAGCCGTTCCACAGCGTGCGCCACTGAGCTTTATCTGCGGCCTGAATTTCGCGAATCACAACGTCCATCGGAAGTCCTTAAGTCAGCTGATAGCATTTGTCGGGAAGGATTTTCGCCGGAATATGGGTTTCGTTGTTCATCTGCAGCAGATCGATTTCTATGGTGTTGCTGATGGCATCCAGCGGCAGATCATTATTTTCCACGCCGAACGGTTCTTCAAGTTCTTCTGCCAGAACGTCCAGCGCGATAAAGGTGTAAGAAATTAGCATCGAGACAAACGGTGTCATGTAGTGGAGGTCACTCACCAGCGCAAACGGCAGCATGATGCAGAACAGATACACGGTACGGTGCAGAATTAACGAATAGGCGAACGGTACGGGCGTGTTCGCAATACGCTCACAGCCCGCCAGCACGACTGACATATCATTCAGGCGGTTGTTGAGGCTATGGAAAAGAATATCCGACAGCGCGCCCTTCTGACGGTATTCCGCCAGCCAGTTTCCCATCAACAAAAGAATGTGGTTCGCGGGTGACTGTACCGCCACAACTTGCGCGAGCTGCTCGTCCGTCAGGTATTTCGCCAGCGTCTGTTCCTGCGGTAAACGACGGAGCTGCATACGTAGCGAATGCACGAAAGAAACCTGCAGCCTGACAAACGGTCCGCAGTCTGTATTATCCGGCAGCGTATTTTTCACTTCACGCAACAATGAGCGCGAGGCGATCATCAGTTGCCCCCACAGCAAACGGGCCTCGACGTAGCGTGCGTAGCAGGCGTTATTGCGAAAGCCGAGAAAAATGGCAATTGCCACACCAAGAATACTGAACGGTGCGACGGTCAGCTTCACGCCAAGCGAGGTATACCACGGCAGCATGGCAATAACGGCCACGGAAAGCAGGAAATTCAGCAGCAGGCGTGAGAAAATTTTCGATAGCACCGAGCCATGCCAGACGAAGATGCGTGACAGCCAGTGTTCTTGAGGTCTGAGGATCATGAGTGAGGTTCTGCAAAAAGGAAGCGCGTTACTTTAACGTGATCCAAATCACTCTTTCAAGTTTATATCGACATTTCGCTACATTTTAATAACAAGATAAATTTTTACTTTCTGCCGTAACAGGGGCTACTCGAAAAACTGTCTGGCGGCGGGCGTAATACTCGCTATCAGATTCGTTTTTCAGGCTGAGCCAAATAAAATGCCGATTCGGTTCATGACGCCCTTCCAGACGAATATTTGCAGAGGAGTTTGATGAGTAATAGTAAAGCAAACAAAATGTATGTTGTAACTAATTAGTTCTGTTTTAAACCCGGCACGATGGCCGGGTGTGTTATCAACAAAGCAGCTTAACGGCTTCCCGCATACCCTGCGTGAGGATTGCATCCAGATCGTGGGTGACCTGTTGCACCAGCCCTGGTACCTGCGTCAGATTCTCCTCCCAGTGCTCTTTCACCGCCAGTACCGACTCAACCAGCGATGCGGTGCTGATTTGCTTATCACGGTGTAGCATCCAGAGCTGTTGATAGCGCTCGATCCAGTAGGCGTCATCCTGAACGGGATAGCCCTCACCGTGACGTTCAGCCCGGTAAAACGCAATCAGCGCCGCAAGCGCAAAGGTCAGGCGTGGCGGGAGTTTTCCGTTTGTAGCCTGCCCTGCCAGCAGCTGCGGCAAAATACGGGTGCGGAATTTGGTCATGCCGTTAAGCGCAATCGACAGAAGCTGGTGCTTAATGTACGGGTTGCGGAAACGCCCCGTCACCGCACTGGCGAACGACGCCAGCTCATCTCGCGGTAAATCCAGCACCGGGATGATTTCCTGACAAATCGCTTTTTCAACAAACGCGCACACTTGCGCATCGTTCATCGCCTCACCGACGGTATCCAGCCCGGCCTGATAAGCGACCGGCACCAGCGCCGTGTGAGCGCCGTTCAGAATCGCCACTTTGCGCTCTTTGTACGGTTTGATGTCATCAACAATCAGCACGTTGAGCGGAAATTTATCAAGCCGCAGTTCGCTGGCCAGCGTTTTTGGTCCCTGAATAACGAATAAGTAGAAATGTTCAGCGGTATCAAGGAAGGCATCTTTATAACCCAGTTCTGCTTCAAGCTGGGCAGCCTCTTCTCGCGGATAACCCGTCACGATACGGTCGACCAGCGTGGAGCAAAACGCATTAGCGGTATTCAGCCATGCCACAAATTCTGCCGGAAGCGCCCATTCCTGTGCGTAGCGCAGTACCAGCTCACGCAGCGCCTCACCGTTGTAATCAATCAGTTCACACGGAATGATGATCCAGCCTTTATCTACGGCACCGTTAAAGTGGCTGTAGCGCTCGAACAGCAGCCGGGTCAGTTTTGCCGGATAGCTCACGGCCGGCGCGTCATCGAACTTATCGCCCGCGTGATAGCTAATGCCCGCTTCCGTGGTGTTAGAGAACACGAAACGGATGTCCGGGTTGTGGGCCAGCCTGAGGAATTCGGCGTAATCGCGGTAAGCGCTGATTTCACGGTTAACGGAACGGATAAGTCTTGTCTCACTGACCGCTTCGCCCTGCTCGTTCAGGCCGCGAATAATGGTGGTGTAGAGGCCATCCTGGGTGCTGAGCGACGGCGGAAAGTCGCTGTCGATAGGACGAACCACCGTCACACCAGCGTTGAGATCGGTGTGTTCGTTCAGAAGGTCAATTTGCCAGTCGACAAACGCGCGTAAAAAGTTGCCTTCGCCAAACTGAATAATGCGTTCAGGGTACTGAGCGCCGGGAAAGTCGAGGCGGTTAACGGTTTTCATCATGGGTTTCCCTTATTTATTGGTCATACAGCTTTCGTTATTGGTCCAATAACTTAGCAGACTTTAAAACCAGGAAACCCTGTTTTGATCAAAGGGCGGCAGCTTTTCTGCGCGGTTTAAACAAATTTGTAAAACACCGAGGTCGCGGTGAGTTCCCCTTCCGGCATCAGCGCATAGCGTGGGATTTCCCCGGCCTTTTGCCAGCCGCACTGTTGATAGAAATGCTCCGCGCCGCTGCCGGTTGAAGTATCCAGCACGAGCACCGTTTTCCCCTGCCGCTTTGCTTCAGCTTCCAGCTCAGCCATCAGCTTACGGGCAATGCCCTGCCGACGACCGCGAGAGTGGACCAACAGCTTTGCCACTTCGGCCCGATGGGGTTGATTTTCAGGCAGATCGGTGATCAGCTGCACCGTCCCTACCAAAGTGCCATCAGCCTGTTCAGCGGCAAGAACCGTGCGTTCACCGGCGGCAACGCTTTGCGCAACCTTCTGCCAGAAGGCCACGGCTTTATCGGGATGGAACGGCAGCATAAAGCTGACGGAGGCCCCGCCGATAACGCTATCGATAAGCATCCCGGTCAGTTCAGGAAGGCGCTGTAAAATATCAGATTGTGAAAGGGAAATCAGACGAATGGACGAGGTCATGAGGGCTCCTTATGAAGACCCCTCACTATCTACTTAACAGTTTGATAACACAACGTTTCAGCCAGAGGGATTACTTATTCATCGGCAAGTCGGCTTCATGCTGCTGCTTCATGGCGTACATGCGTTTGTCCGCCGTGCGCAGCAGGCCTGATACGTCGCGAACATCATCATGGTTGACTTCACTCACTCCCCAGGAAAACGCCAGCTCCCAGGGTTTGCCGGACGTCTGGTTGAACGCATTGGCTTCTTCAGTCAGGTGCTGCATCGCGATCCATGCCCCGCTTTCGTCCGTATCGGAAAACAAAATCCCAAATTCGTCGCCACCATGGCGGACCAGCAAATCGGTATTACGAAACGCTTTAGTCAGCAGCCTCGCCATTTCCCTCAGCGCACAATCGCCTTCAGCATGACCATAGCGATCGTTAATCTGTTTGAATTTGTCGAGGTCGAGCCAGCCGAGCGTCAGCGGTTCAGCGCGACGTTCCGCGGAGGCAATGGCGAAGTTCGCCAGATGCTCGAAGCCACGACGGTTGAATAACCCGGTCAGGGAATCGGTGGTGGCTTCGCTTATCGCCTTAAATTCATCTTCCACAATCGCCGCCAGATCGTGCAGCAGCGCCTGTTCTTCGCCGCTAAACGAACGTGCGTCATGGCCGAGTAAGCAGAACGCCCCAACCATGGCTCCGTCAGGCAGTCTCAGCGGATGGCCAGCGTAAAAGCGGATATGCGGATCGCCGGTCACCAGCGGGTTATCGCTGAAGCGCGAATCCTGCATTGCATCGGGCACAATAAGCGGGTTGTCGCTGAGAATAACGTGGCCGCAAAAAGAGAGCTGACGCGGCAATGTGGCATAGCACAGCCCGTCACAGGACTTAAACACCAGCGATTCGGCATCCACCAGGCTCACTATCGCCATCGGCACGTTGAAAAGGTGACGGGCAAGGCGCGTCAGGCGATCGAAACGAGCCGGTTCACCCGTATTGAGAATGCCAGACTCCCGCAGAGAGGTCAGGCGCTGGACTTCATTTGCCGGGATATCTGGACTCTTCATCATCTCTCCTCATGCAGAAGTATTAACAGCTTAGCCTGGATTGAATCGTTTTTACGGGAACGGAAAATCAGTGAGCGAAGATTTGATTCTTCCCACGTCTTTTTGCTTCATAAAGGGCGTCATCGGCGGCTTTCAGCCAGGCGTCGACGTCCTCCATATCCGGCCGCGCACAGGCCACACCGATGCTCAACGTCAGCGGTAGCTTGCTGTCCGGCAGCACGGTAATGACGGCGGTCGCTTCCATAATGCGGTGGGCAATCATGACGGCCTCTTCCTGCGAGGTATCAGGGAGCAAAACCACAAATTCATCGCCGCCAAGCCGGGCCGGCGTGTCGGTGCTGCGGGTGGCAACGTGTAAAATCTGCGATACCGTCTGGAGCATCGCGTCACCCACTTTATGACCATAACGATCGTTTACGTCCTTAAAGTTATCCAGATCGATAAACACCAGCGCCGAATCGCCGCAGGCATTTTGCAGGCGGCTCAGCTCCCAGGCGATACGTTTCTCCAGCAGACGACGGTTGGCAATGTCTAGCAGTGGGTCCTTCATCGCAATCCGCTCCAGCTCCTGGCTTTTTTGTCTGAGCTTAGCCGCCAGAATGTCCGTTAATGTGCACAGCGCCAGCAGATAAATGGCGATCAGCGGCAGCGTGGCAAACATCGTTCGCGGCGATACGTCAGGGCGAATGTCCATTCCAGTGCAGAGCCAGGTAACGGCGAAAACGCTGAGCATTATCACTGCGGCTTTACGCATCAGCACCACGCCTCCCGCCGCCATGCGATCGGCGAGAAGGATCGTGGCAATCACTACGGAAGGCAGAGGATTAAGCGCCATTATGGCTATCCAGAACCCACCCGCGCCGGCCTCGATAAGCAGATTCTGATGTTCAGCCACCAGCGGCACGCGCGCATTGCGGGCGCGCAGATAAGCCAGCGTCGGCCAGACGAAAGCATTCACGGTCAGCAGCACACGCAGCCAGAGCGCACGATCGAGTTCATCGAGAGTGGAAAGAATGGGGAAAAAACAGAGAAATGTACCCAAAATGCGCATCAGATACATACGGCGAACGAACCGCATTCCGGGGACCTTATCATTCGTATTCTGTTGGTCAAAATCGTTCATTGAATGCAACTTTTCCGATGAGAGGTCAGCGTTATCGTATTTTCTTTGACCTGAGCCCACACGCTATCACTTGAGATAGTTGACTGTTTTGGCTCGATTATCAAGCCTGAAGGTGACAGTGTCACCCTGCATCAGGAGGCGACTGAATTCAGGACACCCTCTTCAGCGAGGTGTCGGGCACAGGTTTTGTTTCGCCCTGCTTTTTTAGCGCGATAAAGGTATTCATCGGCTTCCACCAGCAGTTCGTTAAAGACGTCAATCACCGCTCTGTCTCCCTGCGTTCCGTTGCCGGTACCAATGCTGACCGTCACGCGCAGCGGCTGCTGTCGCCACTGGAAGACATAAGACTCAATGCGCAGGCGAATTTTCTCTGCCAGATGAAAACCGTTCAGCGGATTGTCGGTTCTGGCCGCTATCACAAACTCTTCTCCCCCCATTCGAGCCACCAGCCCCTCATCTCCGACCGCATCATGTACCTGGCGGGCAAACGCGGCCAGCACGTAATCGCCGCATTCATGGCCATAGTTGTCGTTCACGCTTTTGAAGAAGTCGATATCCAGCAGCATCACCGTCAGGTGCTGTCCGGCGCTTCCCGACTGGTTTTTCAGCGCTTCATAAAGACCTGAACGTGAATAAACACGGGTCAGAAAATCGAAATCGGCACGTAGCGATACCTGACGAATCAGGTTATTGATGGCCGCCACGCTGGTCGCGACAATCACCGGGCTAATCGCAAGCGTGGCGATACCCAGACGCGTGGAAAACAGCTGTGGGGTTTGCAGGGGCCCGGAAACCGCAAGGTTGATAATCGAGTTCGCCACCAGGATGATTTCACTTGCGCCCGTCACCAGCGTCAGCGCACAGGTTACCGGCAGCGGGTAGCGAATGGCGCACCAGATAAGCGCCGGGAGTGGAAAAGCAAGGCTCCCCGCGCCGCCCACGGCGATGGCCGCTACCACGGAAAGCACCAGCGTTAGCGCCGGAAGAAGCAGATTCCAGCGAATGCGAGGAATTTCATGCGGCAGCGTCATGGTCATTACGCAAGGCAAAATCAGCACGCCTGTAGAAAATTGCTCGCTGAACCAGTCCGCAAACAGCGGCATAAAGGATTGCCGATCGATCCCCTCGGATCCTAATGCCCCCAACAGCGCACAAAAGACGGCTGAAATAAGGCAATAATAGAACAGCCGTAGCGCATTCATTGGCCCGGGCTCCGTTCCCGCCTGCCGCTTATCGCGCATCACCAGCTGCGCCACCATAACGATAAACACCATATTCGAGGCGTTAATCACCAGCGACGCCAGCCCCCATTGCGTGGTCATCACGTCAAAGAGCAGCATCGCGCCATAGCAGATGGCGTAATAATGCCAGCGGTTCAGCCAAACGTAGCGGGCAAATATTGCCGCCATAACTGCGTTCAACGGCCAGAATAGCGACAGCTCCTGCACAAGCCGAAGCATGGCCCCAACGGCGTAAAACAGCGTGGTAATAACAAACAGGAAAAAGGCATTACGCAGGGCGTGTGCTTCGCTGAATACGGTAAACCGGGGGACGGAAATCGAACGCATTAATTATCTTTCCATATAATCGCGAGGGGCAATTATTCAGGGAATTACAGGTAAATGATCGGTAATAGTATCTACTATTGATCACAATGCGCGTATTAACAATTCTCCGTGTTAGTTATTTGTTATTCATTTGCAATACCAGCCAGTGGTGGATGACCCCGACGATATAGTGCTGTTCCTGCGAAGTGAGTTCCCTGCCCGCGTCAATGTTATGCCATTTCGCGAGGCAGCCCCGACAGCAGGTGGCTGTGGCATGCTGAGCGATAAATACCGGATGACCGCGCATGGGCGTCTGTTTGCCGTCATTATGCGGATGGGCAGGTGCAAGACGCTTTGCGACAAAATCGGCGGCGTGCTGGTCGATAACTTCCGCGCCTTTATCCCAACAGTATTGCCGCTCTTTCTCGCCTAAACGAAAGCGGGCACGAAACGGCGAACGGGAAAGTCGACCGAATAAGCTTTCCAGAGAAACCATCAGTAAATCGACCGCCCCAGACGCTGGGAAAGCTTCTCGAGCACCGCGATCCCCGCCAGGGAGTTCCCTGCCGCATCGAGCTGAGGGCTCCAGACCGCAATCGCCATTTCATGCGGCACAATCGCCACAATTCCGCCGCCCACGCCGGATTTCGCCGGCAGCCCCACGCGCCAGGCAAACTCTCCGGCGTTCTGATACATGCCGCTGGTCGCCATCAGGGCGTTGACCTGGCGGGTCTGTAATGGCGTGATAACAGGACGATCGCGCTCCGGGAAGTGGCCCTGGTTGGCGAGGAACAGGAAAGTGCGCGCAAGTTCAGCGCAGCTCATCTTCAGCGAGCAGTAATGGAAGTAGTTTTGTAAAACGGTCGTGACGTCATTATGAAAGTTGCCGAACGACTTCATGAGCCAGGCAATGGCGGCGTTACGAGCAGAATGATCGAACTCAGAGCGTGCCACTACGGCGTCATAGGCGATGTCGTCCACGCCAGAAAGCTCACGGACAATCTCCAGCATTCGCTGACGCGGCGCGCTGAGGCGGCTTTGCAGCATGTCGCAAACGACCAGCGCCCCGGCATTGATGAACGGATTGCGCGGGATCCCCTGCTCAATCTCAAGCTGCAACAGCGAGTTAAACGGCTGCCCGGAGGGATCTTTACCAACGCGCTGCCAAATCTCCTCTTCTTCGTAGTGATTCATCGCCACCACCAGGCTCAGGACTTTTGAGATCGACTGCACGGAAAAACGCTCCTGCGCATCTCCGGCACAGAAATACTGGCCGTCAACGGTGCTGATGGCGATCCCGAGCTTATTGCCATCCACGCAGGCGAGAGCCGGAATGTAATCCGCCACTTTGCCTTGTCCTATCAGCGGTTTTACCTCTGCCAGAATCGATGCCAGCATGTCGTTATTGATGACCATTGCCACAGTTGCTCCTTGCCCGCAGGCCTTTTTCGGCCTGCGAGTATAGCAGCGTCAGGCCGGCAGGCGAAAGCGCATTACCGCCTGCATCAGCTGCTGTGCGCTGGTTTCAAGGTGGCGGGATGACGCCGCGCTGGCCGTCACCAGGTCGCCCGTTTTCCCGGCGACCTGATTAAGGGAATGCAGCTGACGCGTTACCTGATGAATATTTTCGCCCTGATTGAGCGTGGCCTGTGAAATCTCCGTCAGTAGCGTACTCAGATTGCTCACCAGCTGCGTCACCTGCTGCAGGTTATCTTCCAGTCGCCCGACCGCCTGTGAGCCCTCTTCAATTCCCTGCAAGGAGTGGTTGATGAGACCCTGAATAGTCTGCGTCGATTCGCTGCTCTGTCGGGCCAGCAGCCCAACTTCTCTGGCCACTACCGCGAAGCCGCGCCCCTGGTTGCCCGCATGAGCCGCTTCAATCGCCGCATTGAGCGCCAGAATATTGGTCTGAAACGCCACGCTGTCGATCATCGCAACGATCCCTCGCATTTCGGCGGAACGCGCCACGATTGCCTGCATGGAAGCGTTCACCGTGACCATCATGCGATCGCCGCCCGCCACCATCTGACTCGCCTCCTCCGCCCGCTCACGGGCGAGCCCCGCATAGCCGGCGTTCCCTTCCACATGCGATTCCAGTGAGGCAATATGACGCGTCACGTCGTCAAGCTCCTGCGTCTGCTTTTCTGCCTGCAGGGAGAGCGCCTCATTGCTCTGCGCCAGACGCGAAACATTACCGGTAATCGATCCGGTGGCATCGCTGACCTGGGCCACGAGCCGTTGCAGACCGCTTTGCATATCGGCAAGCGTAGTGCTGATTTGCGCCACCTCACGGTTTACCTGCGAAACTTGCGGCAACGGCTGAGAGAGATCGCCATCAGCCAGGCTTTTAATATGCGTGATTAAACGTCGCAGCGGCACGATCACCCAGCGCGACATCCCACGCCACATCAGCAGAGCCACCACAAGTAAAGCCGCCGGGGCCAGCATAAACAGCTGCTGGAGATGCGTAAGACTTGCCATCAGGGATTCACGCCCCTCTGAAGCTTGCCGTTCACTGGCGGCCTGAAAGCGGGCGTAGTTGTCGTTAAACTCGCTCTGGAAAGCCTGCACCGGCACGGCAAAAAAGGCATCGATGGATTGCGTCTTTTGCAGGCCGTTAAGCTGCTCTTCAATAGCGCCATAAAACTGCTTATAGCTGTCGATCAAAGCTTCATCCCGCGGCGGGCTCATTGCCAGCCACGCCTGCCAGGCTTTTTGCGAGACCTTAAGACTCGCGCGTGCATCCTGCAGCAAGCCATCAGAGCTGCCCACCGAGCCTGTTTCTTTATCCTGCATGAAATAGACGCCCGCGCGATTGAGCAGATCGCTTGCCGCGAGCAAAGACACGCGAGCCCGATCGACGTGGACCTGCTGCAAATGTGCTCTTTGATTATGCTGCTCGCTCAGGCGTGCATTATGCAGCGACCAGGAGAGCAAAAACGAAGAGGCTATTTGCAGCGCGCAGAACAGCCCAATGATGGTAAACACGCCGGCAAGTAAACCAAAATGCTGCGGGAAAAAGCGACGGAGAAAACGACGAGGAATTTGTATTAAGTTCATAATTTTCATCTATAACAACATGTTAGACACGAGTGTACGAAATGAAAATGACAGAACCATGACAGGAAAGGTGTGGGATGTGGCTGGCGGCGCCGCTGCTTACCGGGCCTGCAATATTGTAGGCCCGGCAAGCCTGCGCCGCCGGGCAAAGGATTCAGAGAATCAGTGACGATCCTTCCACACGGTTTGCACATTACAGAACTCGTGCAGACCAAAATGCGACAGTTCGCGGCCGAAACCGCTTTTCTTCACGCCGCCAAACGCCACGCGGGCATCCGAGGCGCTGTAGCCGTTGATGAACACGCCGCCGCACTCCAGCTCGTCAGCAAAGCGCTGCGCCAGCTTTTCATCCGCCGTGTAGACGGTTGCCGACAGGCCGAAGTCGCTGTCGTTCGCCAGCGCCAGAGCATGCTCAGCATCGCGGGCGACGGTAATTGCCGCAACCGGGCCAAACATCTCCTGACGGAAGGCCGTCATGGATGGCGTGACGTTGCCTAACACCGTCGCCGCGTAGTAGTTGCCCTTCCCGGCTATCTTCTCGCCGCCGAGCAGCAGGGTCGCGCCCTCTTCCAGTGTGGCCGTCACCTGGTTGTGCAGTTCATCACGCAGATCGTACCGGGCCATAGGACCGAGATAGTTTTGCTCGTCTTCCGGATTGCCCATTTTGAGCTTCGCAGCCGCAGCCACAAACTTCTCAGTGAAGGCATCAGCAATACCGGCTTCGACGATAAAACGTTTCGCGGCGGCGCAGACCTGCCCGGTATTCTGATAACGGCCAACTACCGCCGCTTTAACTGCCTCATCAATATCGGCATCGTTAAGGACGATAAACGGATCGGATCCGCCCAGTTCAAGCACGCATTTTTTGAGCGCCGCACCGGCCTGCGCGCCAATCGCCTTCCCGGCACGCATGCTGCCGGTCAGCGTGACGGCGGCAACACGCGGGTCGTTAATCATCTGCGATACACCGTCATTGGTGGCATTCACCCAGCCGAACACGCCAGCAGGAATGCCCGCTTCCGTGAAGATCTCACCAATCAGCTTCGCACTGCCCATCACGTTTGGGGCGTGCTTCAGCAGGTAGCTGTTACCGGCCAGCAGAATCGGCACAGCGCCGCGCATTACCTGCCAAAGCGGGAAGTTCCACGGCATCACCGCCATAATCGGCCCAAGCGGACGATATTCGATCACTGCTTTGTTCTGCTCGACCTGAGTCGCTTCGGTGGCAAGCATCGCCGGGCCGTGCTCTGCATACCAGTCGCAGAGATTGGCTGACTTGGCCACTTCACCCCGAGCCTGTGCAATCGGCTTGCCGATTTCACGGCTGATGAGCAGTGCCATCTCTTCGGCGTGCTGGCGGAGCACAGCGCCAACCTTGCGCAATGCATCTGCACGTTCCGCCACGGGAGTGCGTTTCCACTGGCGGAACCCAGAATCGGCCAGCGCTACGGCCTGGTTAACTTCTTCGCTTGTCGCCCACGGCAGACTGAAAAAAGTCTCGCCCGTTGCCGGGTTGAGGGAGATAGCGTGAGTTGCAGGTGATGTCATTTTGTTCTCTCTGTTCAGTGAGGCTGTTGCCTGATACTGCCCCACTCTGCTATTTATGAATAATGAATAATATTAACCACCCTATTCACAATATGAGAACGCAATGGATTTGACCCAGCTTGAGATGTTCAACGCCGTCGCGCAGACCGGCAGCATTACCCAGGCCGCGCAGAAAGTGCATCGCGTGCCCTCAAACCTGACAACCCGTATTCGTCAGCTGGAGGCCGATCTGGGGGTTGAGCTGTTCATTCGTGAGAATCAGCGCCTGCGTCTTTCCCCTGCCGGGCACAGCTTTCTGCGCTACAGCCAGCAGATTTTAGCCCTGGTGGATGAAGCGAGGATGGTGGTTGCCGGAGATGAGCCTCAAGGACTGTTTTCGCTCGGCTCGCTGGAAAGTACCGCCGCGGTGCGTATTCCGCCGACGCTGGCGTTATATAACCAGCGCTATCCGAAGATTCAGTTCGATCTGGCAACCGGCCCGTCGGGTACAATGATTGACGGCGTGACGGAAGGCAGGCTCAGCGCCGCTTTTGTCGACGGCCCTGTGGTGCATCCAAATCTTGAAGGCGTACCGGTCTATCAGGAAGAGATGATGATCGTCGCGCCAAAAGGTCACCCGCAGGTCACGCGGGCCAGCGACGTCAACGGCACCAGCATTTACGCCTTTCGCGCTAACTGCTCCTACCGCCGTCATTTTGAAAGCTGGTTCCACGCAGACCGCGCGACGCCCGGACGCATTCATGAGATGGAGTCCTATCACGGCATGCTGGCGTGCGTGATTGCTGGCGCGGGGCTGGCGATGATCCCCCGCAGCATGCTGGAAAGCATGCCGGGACATCATCAGGTGGATGCCTGGCCGCTGGCCGAAAAATGGCGCTGGCTGACCACCTGGCTCGTCTGGCGACGCGGTGGCATGACCCGCCAGCTTGAGGCGTTTATTACCCTGCTGGATGAAGCGCAGCCTTCCGATACACAAGCTTAACGCAGCAGGATCTTGCCCTGCATCCAGGTGACCGCCGTGCCGCTCATCTGCACGCGGTCACCCCGGAGTTCACAGCGCACATCGCCGCCGCGTGCCGAAACCTGACGCGCCAGCATGGTCGTTTTCCCGAGCTTTTCACTCCAGTAGGGAATCAGCATCGTGTGCGCCGAGCCCGTGACCGGATCTTCAGGCACCGCCACGCCCGGCGAGAAGAAGCGGCTGACAAAATCGTACTTATCATCGCCCTTCGCCGTCACGCAAACTTTGTGTTCATCCGGGAGCATGGCAGCGAAATCAGGCATAAGCGCCTCGACCTGCTCACGATTATCCAGCTCAATGAGCCAGGCGCGCCCCTTGCGTGCGTGGCGATAGTGCGTAACCCCAAGCGCTTTCAGCATATCAGGCGGTGGCGTCAGTTCTGCCGTTTGTCCTGCCGGGAAATCGAGCGTCATCCATTCCCCATCGCGACTGACCGTCAAACGACCAGAGGCGGTATCAAAATGAATGCGCGCATCCGGGTAATCGAGATGGTTAAAGATGACATGCGCGGTGGCAAGCGTAGCGTGACCGCACAGATTGACCTCCACGAGCGTGGTGAACCAGCGCAGTTCGAAGCCGCCTTTCGCCGGAATAAAGAAAGCCGTTTCGGATTGATTGTGCTGCTGCGCCATTTGCAACATCTGGTCGTCCGGCAGCCAGCGCTCAAGCGCGCAGACGGCGGCAGGGTTTCCGGTAAAATTATTCTCGCTGAAGGCGTCGACCAGCCAGACGGGGAGCGTTTGCATCACATCTCTCCTTCACGCAGAAAAACGCTGCCGATCAGATAAGTGGTCGCCTGCCCGCCAATCAGCACACGATCGCCCTTCCATTCGCAGCGCAGCTCACCACCTCTGGCGGAAACCTGGCGGGCCATCATCTGCGTTTTGCTCAGTTTCTCCCCCCAGTAGGGAATCAGCATACTGTGCGCCGAGCCGGTAACAGGATCTTCCGCCACGCTTTCGCCCGGGCAGAAGAATCGACTCACGAAGTCATGCTTATCGCCCGGTGCCGTCACGCAGACCATTTTGCCAAGCGGCAGCATGGCATGGATATCGGGCGTGAGCGCCTCCACCTGCTGCTGATTGTTCAGCACCAACAGGTAATCCCGAGCGACACGTACTTCTTCATAGTTTTCAATGCCAAGCGCCTTCAGCAGAAGCGCAGGCGGATCCGCGGGTTCCGTTTTCCACGCCGGGAAATTGAGCGTCAGCCAGTCGCCGCTGCGGGTGACGATCAGCTCGCCAACAAAACGGGTAGAGAAACGGATTTCCGTATGGGGATAATCCAGAAATTCAAAAATAACGTGGGCGCTGGCAAGCGTGGCGTGACCGCAGAGATTGATTTCCCCCTGAGTGGTGAACCAGCGTAGCTCGAAGCCGCCGTCGGTTCGCACAAAGAAGGCGGTTTCTGACTGGTTATGCTCCTGCGCCATCTTCAGCAAAGTCGCATCCGGCAGCCACTCCACAAGCGGGCAAACTGCCGCCGCATTGCCGCCAAACGTGCGGTCGCTGAAGGCATCTACCATGTAAAACGGAATTTCCTGCATAGTCTCTATCTTTTGTTTTTATAACGACTTAGCAACATTAATAGCGCCTTTGGCGGCAAAATACGAGCCCCCTTTCGGAGGATGACGCATCTTCGGCCACAAGCTTCCGTTATGCGATCTCAGTCACAAAACGATTGTGTTTTGCACAACGATGGTTTTAAGATCGCCTTCTCTTCCTCCCGCAAACCATCAAGACAAGTGCTATGACAACAAACACAGTCTCCCGCAAGGTCGCGTGGCTGCGCGTGGTTACCCTTGCCATCGCCGCCTTTATTTTCAACACCACTGAGTTTGTCCCGGTAGGACTGCTGTCTGATATTGCCCGTAGTTTCTCAATGGAAACCGCGCAGGTTGGCATCATGCTGACCATCTACGCCTGGGTCGTGGCGCTGATGTCCCTGCCGTTTATGCTGCTCACTAGCCAGATGGAGCGCCGTAAGCTGCTGATCGGGTTATTTGTGTTATTTATTGCAAGCCATGTACTCTCTTTCCTGGCGTGGAATTTTAACGTGCTCGTAATTAGTCGTATCGGCATCGCATTCGCCCACGCGGTATTCTGGTCGATTACCGCATCGCTGGCTATCCGGCTTGCTCCGGCCGGGAAACGCGCGCAGGCGCTTAGCCTGATCGCCACCGGCACGGCGCTGGCGATGGTGCTTGGCCTACCGATTGGTCGCGTCGTTGGGCAGTATTTCGGCTGGCGTACGACCTTCTTTGTTATCGGCCTCGGCGCGCTCATCACTCTGATGGCGCTGATCAAACTGCTACCGAAGATACCGAGCGAGCATTCCGGTTCGTTGAAAAGCCTGCCGCTGTTGTTCCGCCGCCCGGCGCTGATGAGCCTCTATTTACTGACCGTCGTCGTCATCACTGCCCATTACACGGCCTACAGCTATATCGAACCTTTTGTGATTAACGTCGCCGGGTTTAACGCCAACTTCGCCACCTTGCTGCTGCTTACCCTTGGCGGTGCGGGCATTATCGGTTCAATCGTGTTCGGTAAGCTGGGTAACCGTCATGCTTCATCACTCGTCAGCGGTGCCATCGCCCTGATGACGGTCTGCCTGGTGCTGCTGCTGGCTGCGGCGCAAAGCGAACTACACCTGACTCTCCTGAGCATTGTGTGGGGTATTGCCATTATGGTGATCGGTCTTGGAATGCAGGTGAAGGTGCTGGCGATTGCACCCGATGCCACGGACGTGGCGATGGCGTTGTTTTCGGGGATCTTTAACATCGGGATTGGCGCAGGTGCGCTGGTCGGGAATCAAATAAGTCTGCACTTATCCATGGCCGATATTGGCTATATCGGCGCGGTGCCCGCGCTGGCCGCACTTATCTGGTCGGTGATTATTTTCCGCCGCTGGCCGGTGGCGCTCGAGGAACAACCGCAGCAGTAAAAAAAGGTGGCGTTTGCCACCTTTTTCTTTCTACCAGCTTACCAGTGTTTAATCAGCGCATCGCCAATCTCTGCAATCTGAGCATTACGCTCGTTCATCGTGGCCTGGGTCTCGGTTAAGTAAATCACCACAATGCGTGAAGGTTTTCCGTCAGGCCCCATCGCCGCCACGATGCCACGAGCGCCGCGCTCACCCGCCCCGGATTTGTCGGCAATAAACCATCCCTGAGGAAGCACTGAGCGCAACAGTGGCCCCGCGACTTTGTCCGCTGTCATCCAGTTGATTAATTGCTTTTGCGAGGCGGCAGTCAGCACATTACCGGTTAAAAGTTGACGCAGCGTCTGCGCCATATGCTCCGGGGTCGTTGTATCACGGCTATCGCCAGGTAGCGCCTCGTTCAGTTCAGGCTCCCAACGGTCGAGGCGCGTTACATTGTCACCCGCTTTACGCAAGAAATCGGTGAGCTTTTGCGGGCCACCAATGGCCTTAAGCAGCAAATTCGCCGCTGTGTTATCGCTCATGGTGATGGCGGCTTCACATAATTCGCCGAGGGTCATCCCGTCAGTCAGATGTTTTTCAGTCACGGGTGAGTAGACGATAAGATCGCTTTTTTGATAGCTGATACGTCGATCGAGTTGTTCTTTACCTTCGTCAACCCGGACCAGAACCGCGCCGCAGAGCAGCACTTTGAACGTACTCATCATCGGAAAACGTTCAGTAGCACGGTAGCCGCTCAATACTTTACCGCTGGAGAGCTCCAGCTCTGCATAACCCACGCGCGCTTTAAGTTGCGTCTCCGCTTCTTTGGCTTTATCCAGAGGCAGCGTCTGGGCAAACGCTGGCACGCAAAAAGCGGCCAGCAGAGGAATAAGAGAAAGACGAACAAGTGGCATAAAATACTCTTCCTTGGGTGTGAATGATGCTTTTAAAATAAGATCATGCCGGATACGTCGAAATAATTTCCAGCACGCCGTTAATAATGAACTGCACGCCCATGCAGACCAGCAGGAAGCCCATCAGGCGGGAGATGGCTTCGATGCCGCCCTTTCCGACCAGGCGCATAATTGCCCCGGAGCTGCGCAGACAGCCCCACAGAATCACTGACACCGACAGGAAAATCAGCGGCGGGGCTATCCATACCACCCAGTCCGGGAAATCGACGCCGTGCTTCACGGTAGACGCCGAACTGATGATCATCGCAATCGTCCCCGGCCCGGCCGTACTTGGCATCGCCAGCGGCACAAAGGCGATATTCGCCGTTGGCTCATCCTCCAGTTCTTCCGACTTGTGCCGCGCTTCAGGCGAATCGTGGGCTTTTTGCTGCGGGAACAGCATCCGGAAACCAATAAACGCCACGATAAGGCCACCGGCAATACGCAGACCGGGAATAGAGATCCCGAAGGTGTTCATCACCACCTGGCCGGCGTAGTACGCCACCATCATGATCGCGAACACGTACACCGAGGCCATCAGCGACTGACGATTGCGTTCGGCGCTGTTCATATTCCCGGCAAGGCCAAGGAACAACGCCACGGTGGTCAGCGGGTTTGCCAGCGGCAAAATTACCACCAGCCCAAGGCCAATGGCTTTAAACAAATCCAGCATAAAAAACACTCCTGTGATAGCAGTCACCTGCCGGCTGAGTATAAGAGCATTCCCGCAGCCCATGCCATGGTTAAATGTTGTCGTTTTTTTGCCATGCAAACACATAACGGACAGTTATCAAATAAGCAGAATAAAGACGTAAAAGTGTGATCCATCTGACTTTAGCAAAAAGTGTGATTAGCTTATTCATTCGATTGACTTATGGTTGCCTGGGCAATAATATCGCCAGCAACTAAACTACTTGCCAGGGCAACCTTTGTGAAAAGCACCAGTGACCTGTTTAACGAAATCATTCCACTTGGTCGCTTGATCCATATGGTCAACCAGAAAAAAGATCGTTTACTGAACGACTATCTGTCGCCAATGGATATCACCGCTTCGCAGTTTAAAACGCTTTGTTCTGTTCGCTGCGCAGTGTGCATCACTCCGGTTGAGCTGAAAAAAGCGCTGTCGGTCGATCTCGGTGCCCTGACCCGAATGCTTGACCGCCTGGCTTGCAAAGGCTGGATTGAACGTCTGCCTAACCCGAATGATAAGCGCGGCGTGCTGGTTCAGCTGACACCGGACGGCGCAGCAATATGTGAGCAATGCCACCAGCTGGTGGGACAGAACCTGCATCAGGAATTAACAAAAAACTTAACGGCGGACGAGGTCGCAACCCTTGAGCTTCTGCTCAAGAAAATCCTGCCGTAACAGAAGAAAAAGAGGTAAGACGATGTCCAGACGTAATACTGACGCTATCACTATTCATAGCATTTTGGACTGGATCGAGAGCAATCTGGAGTCACCACTGTCGCTTGAAAAGGTGTCAGAACGCTCCGGTTACTCGAAGTGGCACCTGCAGCGGATGTTCAAGAAAGAAACAGGACACTCCCTGGGGCAGTATATTCGCAGCCGTAAGCTCACTGAAATCGCACAGAAGCTTAAGCAAAGCAACGAGCCGATCCTGTATCTGGCCGAACGCTATGGTTTCGAATCCCAGCAGACGCTGACGCGCACCTTTAAGAACTATTTCGACGTACCGCCGCACAAATACCGCATCACCAATATGCCCGGCGAGTCGCGTTATCTGATGCCACTAAACCACTGTAATTGTTAATCGCCTGCACAAGACGTATCGAGGAAAAAATGAAACTGTTCGCCTCCGCCGCCCTCACCTTATTGGTGCTGGTCTCCGGCCAGAGTTTTGCGGAGCAATCCACGTTACCGGCGAGTCACGGTAGCCACGACACCATGATTATGCCGTCAACCCAGGACAAGTCACCGTTTGACTTCAACCACATGGGTTCCGGCAGCGACAAATCCGACGAACTGGGCGTACCTTACTATAACGGAAACTCCCAGTAACTTTTTTGCCCCGCTTTTGCGGGGCTTTTTTCTTTTAGCCTTACCCCTGCACTGCTTTTACCCGCCGGATCCTCAGGCCAAACACGTTGATATACAGCCCCGCCATAATCAGCAGCGCCCCCAGCAGCTGAAGCGTTGACAGCGTTTCACCCAGCAGCAGTGCCGCGCTGGCAATTCCGACAACCGGTACCAGCAAAGAGAGCGGTGCCACGCGCCAGGTTTCATAACGTCCCAGCAGCGAACCCCAGATGCCATAGCCGATAATGGTCGCCACAAACGCAAGATAGACCAGCGACAAAATCGTTGTGAGATCGATGTTCACCAGGCTTTGCACCATCGCCGTCGGCCCCTCCAGCAGATAAGAGGCCAGCATAAACGGCAGAATCGGGATCAGCGCACTCCACACCACCAGCGACATCACCGCCGGACGCGCCTCATGCTGCATAATTTTCTTGTTAAAAATATTCCCGCATGCCCAGCTGAAGGCTGCCGCCAGCGTCAGGAAAAAGCCGAGTATTGCGACGTGCTGCCCGTTGAGGCTGGCCTCAATCAGCACCAGCACACCAAAGACGGCAAGCGTAATGCCCGCCAGCTGCTTGCCCTGAAGCCGTTCACCGAAGACAAATGCGCCAAGAATAATGGTGAAAAACGCCTGCGCCTGAAGCACCAAAGAAGCCAGCCCGGCGGGCATTCCAGATTTAATGGCGCAGAACAGGAAGGCAAACTGACCGAAGCTGATGGTCAGGCCATAGCCGAGCAACAATGAGAGCGGAATTTTCGGGCGGGCGACGAAGAAAATGGCGGGCACGGCGACCAGCATAAAACGTAAACCGGCCAACATCAGCGGCGGCATATTGTGCAGCCCTAGTTTGATGACCACAAAGTTCAGTCCCCAGACCACCACCACCAACAGCGCCAACAACCCGTCTTTCCGCGTCATACCCTGCCTCTGAATTATTAAATTTTTGTAAACAGATTCAAGGTAACGAAAAAAACGCGCGAGGAACAGATCATTAATTCTGGCAGGTATTCAAGGCACTGATGGATAAATTGGGGTCTGTACAAGCCCCCTTAGCGCGTGATAATCCTGATACGACACAACATAACGATCACATAAGCAATTGTCGGATAAACAATGACACCCTCTGTTAAGCGTTCAACCTCAGCGTTGCTGGCGTCGTCGTTGCTGTTAACTATCGGCCGCGGTGCGACACTGCCCTTCATGACCATCTATCTGACGCGCCAGTACGGCATGAGCGTCGAAGCGATTGGCTACGCCTTAACGGTAGCCCTGACCGTCGGGGTGTTATTCAGCCTCGGCTTTGGCATTCTCGCCGATAAGTTCGACAAAAAACGCTACATGATCGTCGCCATTGTGGCTTTTATCGCCGGTTTTTCCGCCATACCGCTGGTCAACAACGTCATCCTTGTGGTGTTTTTCTTTTCGCTGATCAACTGCGCCTACTCCGTCTTCTCCACGGTGCTGAAAGCCTGGTTTGCCGATGTGCTGAGCGTCGGTGAAAAAGCGCGTATTTTCTCACTCAACTACAGCTTTCTGAATATCGGCTGGACCGTGGGGCCGCCGATTGGCACCTGGCTTGTGATGTACAGCCTGCAGTTGCCCTTCTGGCTTGCTGCCGTCTGCGCCGCCTTCCCGCTGGTATTTATTCAGTTTTACGTCCAGCGCAGCCAGGAGAGCAGTGAAGAGAAAGTTGCCACCGTCTGGCAGCCTTCGGTGCTGCTGAAGGATAAAGCGCTGTTCTGGTTTACGCTCTCCGGGCTGCTGGCCTCTTACGTCGGTGGCTCGTTTGCCACCTGTATTTCGCAGTATGTGCTGACGGTGGCCGATGACGCAGATTTCGCGCAAAAGGTAGTATCGGTTGTGCTGCCGGTGAACGCCGTGGTGGTGGTCAGCCTGCAATATGTTGTTGGCCGGAAGATCACGGCCAGCAACATTCGCCCATTGATGGTCGTGGGGACGCTCTGCTTCCTGCTGGGCCTTGGCGGATTTATTTTCTCGGGCGAAAATTTGGTGTACTGGGGCATTGCCGCCGCGGTGTTTACCATTGGTGAAATCATCTATGCGCCTGGCGAATACATGCTTATCGACAACATTGCGCCGCCGGGCATGAAGGCGAGCTATTTCTCTGCTCAGGCGCTGGGCTGGCTCGGCGCGGCAGCCAACCCGATGATCACTGGCCTGATTCTGACTTCTCTGCCGGCCTGGACGCTGTTTGCCATCATGATGCTGGCTATCGTCCTGGCCTGGCTGATGATCCTGCGCGGGATGAGCGTCAAAGCGTGGGATCGCGAGCTGAAAACCGCCTGACTCAGCGTCGGAGCGGGTTCGTGGCGATCCAGCGCTCTATTTTCTCTTTACTGTCCCCGGTTGCCGGATTGAAGACCATCATCGTCAGGTCCGGCCGCCCTTCAACCGAGAAGGTGGAGAACTCCAGCGCAATGGTCCCGATTTGCGGGTGGTTCAGCCGCTTTAACCCTTCCCCGTGCCCGGCGACATCGTTATTACGCCACAGGCGGGCAAAATCGGCGCTTTGAGCGGACAGCTCCGCCACCAGTCGATCGATTTCGTCTGAAGCGCCCAGGCGCGCGGCATCCGCCCGAAAAGCATTGACGATAAGCCGCGCCACGCCCTCCCAGTCTTCCTGCATCTCCTTCGCTTCCGGGTCAGTGAACAGCAGGCGCAGAATATTGCGCCGCCCGGGCTCGAGCTGACCATAATCCTTCAGTACAATCGATGCCGGGTGATTCCATGCCACCACGTCCCAGGTCGCGGTTTTGATAATCGCCGGAATCATCATGCTGTCCAGTACGCGCTGTAACCGCGGCGTGATGCTGTCGGAGGGGCTCACCCGGTTTTCCGGTGGATGCCCAAAAGCCAGGATAAACAGATGATCGCGTTCGGGCGACGTCAGCCGCAGCCCGGCGGCAATACGGTTAAGCACCTCCCGGGAAGGGGCACCTCCACGGCCTTGCTCAAGCCAGGTATACCAGGTCGGGCTGATATTGGCGAGCTGGGCCACCTCTTCGCGGCGCAGGCCCGGCGTGCGGCGACGTCCGGGTAAAAAGCCAAACGAAGCCGGGTCAATGCCCAGACGACGGGCCCGTAAAAACTCACCCAATGGATTCTCAGAAAGCAGCGTCATAGATTAGCCTGTTAATGTTTATACCCTGATAAAGTCACTACTTTAATAGTAAGAGATCCGGGCTTACGCTGTCCCGGTAAATCACTCAGGAGACAGGCTATGCGTATTTTTGTAACCGGTGCGACGGGCTTTATTGGCTCGCGTGTGGTATCGACTCTGCTGGCACGTGGCCATCAGGTGACAGGGCTTGTACGTTCGGAGGAAGCCGCCCGTCAGTTGACCGACAAGGGCGCAACCGCCCAGCGCGGCACGCTGGAAGATCCACAGGCGTGGGTAGCGGGCATTGAACACTGTGATGCGGTGATCCACACCGCTTTCGATCATGACTTCAGTCGCTTTGTAGAAAATTGCGAGAAGGATCGCCGCGTTATTCGCGCTATCGGTTCTGTGTTGCAGGGCAGCCAGCGCCCACTGCTTATCACTTCCGGCACGGGAATGGGCGATAATGGCGACGGCCAGCCTGCTCTTGAAAAGTATTTTAATCCGGCCCATCCGAACCCTCGCGTAGCCTCAGAACTGGAAGGCAATCAGTTGCTGGATTCCGGCATCGACGTGCGCGTGGTGCGTTTGCCCCAGGTACATAACACGGAGCGTCAGGGCTTAATCAGCTATTACATTCCGCTTGCGCGGGAAAAAGGCGTCGCAGCGTACATTGGCGAAGGTGAAAATGCCTGGTGTGCCGCACACGTGGATGACGTGGCTGAACTCTATGTGAAAGTGCTTGAGCAAGGCAAACGTGGCGAACGCTATCATGCGGTGGCGGAGGAAAGCATTACCTCACGGTTGATTGCGGAAACCGTGGCAACAGGGCTGGGCATCCCTGCTGTTTCGCTGAAACCGGAACAGGCCGCGGAGCATTTCGGCTGGTTCGCCGCCTTCGCAACAATAGATTTGCGTGCCAGCGGTGAGTGGACGCGCCAGCAGCTCGGCTGGCAGCCGCAGGGCCCAGGGCTTATCGCTGATTTGAGCAAAATGGATTATTCAGCCCAATCTTAAACCCAGCGCCGGGTAGCGGCTTTCGCCTTACCCGGCCTACAGTTCCTGAATAACGCACAGGCCCGGCCAGCAAATCGCCACCGGGCAACAACAAATCAAATCGTTACCATTCCCCGCACGCCGTCATTTTCCATGTTTTCTCCGCGCCCCTGCTGAACGATCGTGCCGCGAGACATCACCAGATACTGATCGGCCAGACCGGCAGCAAAATCGTAGAACTGCTCCACCAGCAGAATAGCCATCTCACCACGTCGGGACAGCTCACGGATCACTTCCCCGATCTCTTTGATCACCGATGGCTGGATGCCTTCCGTCGGTTCATCCAGTATCAGCAGCTGAGGCCGACTGGCCAGCGCGCGACCGATAGCAAGCTGTTGCTGCTGCCCTCCGGACAGATCGCCCCCTCGGCGGTGTTTCATTTCCCGCAGCACCGGGAAAAGCTGATAGATGTCTTCCGGCACCCTGGCCGCTTCGCAGGCCGAAAAACGGGACATGCCCAGCAGCAGATTTTCTTCTACCGTCAGGCGCGGGAAAATCTCTCGCCCCTGCGGAACATAGGCCATTCCGGCCTGCACACGCTGGTGTGGCTTGCGCTGAATGATGTTGCTACTTTGCCAGTTTACCGTGCCGCTACGCGCCGGAATTAGCCCCATCAGGCATTTCAGCAGCGTGGTTTTTCCGGCCCCGTTTCGCCCCAGCAGGCAGGTGATTTCCCCCGGCTTCGCCGTAAAGCTGACGCCGCGCAGAATATGGCTGCCGCTGTAGTACTGATGCAGTTCCTGAACCTCTAACATCCCGCCTCCTTAGCGCCCTAAATACACTTCAATCACCTGCTCGTTGGCCTGTACGTCCTTCAGCGAGCCTTCCGCTAACACCTGTCCCTGATGCAGTACCGTAACGCGATCGGCGATGGTTTCAACAAACCCCATATCGTGCTCAACCACCATTAATGAATGCCTGCCGGATAGCGTGCGAAACAGCTCAGCGGTGTATTCGGTTTCCGCGTCGGTCATGCCCGCAGCCGGTTCGTCGAGCAGCAGCAGGTGTGGCTCCTGCACCAGCAGCATGCCGATTTCCAGAAACTGCTTTTGGCCATGCGACAGCAGTCCGGCTCGCCGCGCACGCTCGCCCTCCAGACGCAGTAATTGCAGGACTTCATCGATTCGGTTCTGCTGCTCGCCGGAGAGTTTTGCCCGCAGGCTCGCCCAGACGGACTTATCGCCACTCATTGCCAGCTCCAGGTTCTCCGCCACGGTTAAGGCTTCGAACACCGTTGGCTTCTGAAACTTTCGACCGATGCCCTGACGGGCGATGGCTATAGGGTTCAGCGTGGTCAAATCCACCGACTGATCGTAAATGGCCCTGCCGCTCTGGGGCCGCGTTTTACCGGTGATCACGTCCATCAGCGTGGTTTTACCAGCACCATTCGGACCAATCACACAGCGCAGTTCGCCTACGCCTATCTGTAATGAGAGGTTGGTCAGCGCCTGAAAACCGTCGAAATTGACGTTGATATTTTCCAGCAACAGCACCGGATCCGTTTGGTCGCGATAGCGATCCCCTGGCAGCTGGCGAGTAAAAAGTCCTTCATCGGGATGCATTATTTATCTCCTTTGCGCAGCAGGCCAATCACGCCACGGGGCAGAAACAGCGTCACCCCGATGAAAATCAGGCCGAGGAACAGCTGCCAGTACTCCGGCATCGCCACCGTAAACAGGCTTTTTGCGCCGTTCACCAGCCCGGCGCCAAGAATAGGCCCCACAAGCGTACCGCGACCGCCGAGCGCTACCCAGATAGCAGCCTCAATTGAGTTGGTCGGCGACATTTCTCCGGGGTTGATAATGCCAACCTGTGGCACGTAAAGCGCGCCTGCAAGGCCGCACAGCACGGCAGAAAGCGTCCACACCAGCAGCTTGAAGCCACGCGGATCGTAGCCGCAGAACATCAGCCGGTTTTCCGCATCGCGCACCGCCGTCAGGATGCGGCCAAACTTGCTGCGGGCGAGCAGCATGCCGATGGCAAGCGTCGCCAGCAGCAGGATCACCGTGGCAAGAAACAGCGCTGCGCGTGTGCCGGTTGCCGTCACCGGGAAACCCAGAATGGTGGTAAACCCGGTAAAACCGTTGTTGCCACCAAACCCGGTTTCGTTACGAAAGAACAGCAGCATGCCCGCGTACGTCAGTGCCTGAGTCATGATCGAGAAATAGACGCCTTTGATTTTCGAGCGAAAAGCGAACCAGCCAAAAACCAACGCCAGTAGACCTGGCACCAGCACGACCAGCAGCATCGCCCAGGCAAAATGCTGCGTACCCCACCAGAACCACGGCAGGTCGTTCCACGATAAAAAAGACATAAAAGCAGGCAAACCATCGCCCGCAGCCTGGCGCATCAGGTACATGCCCATTGCATAACCGCCCAGCGCAAAGAATAAACCGTGCCCCAGTGACAGCATCCCTGCGTAGCCCCACACTAAATCCAGCGCTACCGCGACCACCGCGTAACAAAGGATTTTCCCCACCAGCGTCAGCGTCCAGGTGGAAACTGCCAGCGGGTGCGAGGCAGGCAGCAGCGCCAGAAACGGCATCATCAGCAGTGCCAGAACAGCGAAAATGCCGGCCCAGCGCAGCGGTTGCGGCGCCCGGCGGGCAAGCGTTAAGGTGAGTGGCTGGCTCATCAGTCAATGACCCTCCCTTTCAGTGCAAACAGCCCCTGCGGACGCTTCTGTATAAACAGAATAATCAGCACCAGAATCAGAATCTTGCCGAGCACAGCGCCCATTTGCGGCTCAAGAATTTTATTGAAGATCCCAAGTCCAAATGCGGCCGCCACGCTCCCAGCCAGCTGCCCGACGCCGCCGAGCACCACCACCAGGAAGGAATCAATAATGTAGCCCTGGCCGAGTTCCGGCCCAACGTTACCCAACTGAGAAAGCGCCACGCCGCCGAGACCGGCAATACCGGAGCCGAGCCCAAAGGCCAGCATATCGACTCGCCCTGTCGGCACGCCGCAGCAGGCCGCCATCGCGCGGTTTTGCGTTACTGCCCGCACGCGCAATCCGAGCCGGGTTTTGTTAAGGATGAGCCAGGTAAAGCACAGCACCAGCAACACAAAGCCAATGACCACGATGCGGTTCCACGGCAGAATGAGGTTCGGCAACGCCTGAATCCCGCCAGACAACCAGGCCGGGTTGGCTACCTCGACGTTCTGCGCGCCAAACAGCATGCGCACCAGCTGGATTAGCATCAGACTGATACCCCACGTCGCCAGCAGCGTTTCCAGCGGACGACCATAGAGATGGCGGATCACCGTGCGCTCCAGCAGCATGCCGATCCCTCCGGTGACGGCAAAAGCCACCGGCAGCGCCAGCAGTGGATAAAAGGCCAGCCACTGCGGTGCAAACTGGCTGAGCGCCTGCTGCACCAGCCAGGTGCTGTACGCTCCAAGCATCAGCATTTCACCGTGCGCCATGTTGATAACACCAAGCAGGCCATAGGTGATAGCCAGCCCCAGTGCGGCCAGAAGCAGAATCGATCCCAGCGAAATCCCCATAAACGCCTGACCGAGAATGTCCCCCCAGAACAGACGATGCTGAATTTGCTTCAGGCTTTTTTCTGCCGCCACGCGCACGCTGGCATCCGGTTCGTGCTGTTCATCAGTAAAAGGCTGAAGGCGCGCCTGGGTTTCCGGATCGGCTGAGTGCCCCAGCAGCGTCATCGCCTGTCTGCGAACCGCGGCATCCGGGCTGGTGAGCTGTAAATTAGCGAGTGCCAGTTCCAGCTGCTGCTTCACGGTGGCATCCGTTTCCACGGACAGCCGTTTTTGCAACAAAGGGATAAGATCCGGCGAGGCGTCTCGCTGAAGCGTTTTCGCCGCCGCCAGACGTTTAGTGACACTGTCACTCACCAGCTGATGCGTTGCCAGCGCACCCGCGACTAAATTGCGCAGGCGGTTGGTCAGGCGCACGGGCTTCAGTTCCCCCTGCGGCCGGGTTGCGGAATCCAGCGCGCGGGGTTCACCTTTGTCCAGTACAAAGGCGTGGCGGGCGCTGTCAGAACGCAGATTCTCCGCGCTCAAAGCCTGTAGCAATGGTACGCGTTGCGGCTGCGGATCTGCCGCCCATTTTTCCAGCAATGCCGACTGCTGGCTGCGGTTTGCCGCCACGAAGTCATCTGCGTCGCCCGCATGGGCGAAACATGGCAGCAGCCAGGCGACGGTAAGCAGCCTGCGAATCAATGTCATGGTCGCCTCCTGTGGCACCGTTTCATTTTGAGTGGCGAAAGTGCGATTCAATGTCCTGTACGCCCCCTCTCCCAAAGGGAGAGGGAGAAAGGCAGCCTCACTATTCATCCACCAGACAGCCCTGTCAGTTGCTCGCCATTTTCATCGGCCGATCCGGCTTTTTGTCGTTGCCAGGAATGTACGGACTCCACGGCTGCGCGCGAACCGGTTTGTCGGTCTGCCACACCACGTTGAACTGGCCGTTGCTTTCGATTTCGCCGATCATCACCGGCTTGTGCAGATGGTGGTTGGTGGCATCCATCGTCAGCGTATAGCCCGACGGTGCTTTAAAGGTTTGTCCGGCCATCGCAGCACGGACTTTGTCGACGTCCGTGGTGCCCGCTTTCTCCACCGCCTGCGCCCACATATGAATGCCGACCCAGGTCGCCTCCATTGGATCGTTAGTCACTACGGTATCGGCATTAGGCAGCTTGTGCGCCTTCGCGTATGCGCGGTAGTCCGCGACGAAGCTTTGGTTGGTCGGATTGTCCACGGACTCGAAATAGTTCCACGCGGCCAGATTGCCGACCAGTGGTTTGGTATCAATGCCGCGCAGCTCCTCTTCACCTACGGAGAACGCCACTACCGGCACGTCAGTGGCCTTCACGCCCTGGTTAGCGAGCTCTTTATAGAAGGGAACGTTCGAATCGCCGTTAATGGTCGAGACCACCGCCGTTTTGCCCCCTGCGGAGAATTTCTTGATGTTGGCGACGATAGTCTGGTAATCGCTGTAGCCAAACGGCGTGTAGACCTCTTCGATGTCTTTATCCTGAACGCCTTTAGAATGCAGGTAAGCACGCAGAATTTTGTTGGTGGTGCGCGGATAGACGTAATCCGTGCCCAGCAGGAAGAAGCGCTTAGCCGCCCCGCCGTCTTCGCTCATCAGATATTCCACCGCAGGGATGGCCTGCTGGTTTGGCGCCGCTCCGGTATAGAACACATTCGGCGACATTTCTTCGCCTTCGTACTGCACCGGGTAGAACAGCAGGCCGTTCAGCTCCTCAAATACCGGCAGGACCGATTTCCGTGATACGGACGTCCAGCAGCCAAACACGACCGCGACTTTATCCTGGGTCAGCAGTTGGCGGGCCTTTTCGGCAAACAGCGGCCAGTTCGAGGCCGGGTCCACCACCACAGGCTCCAGCTTTTTGCCGAGCACGCCACCTTTGGCATTGATTTCATCAATGGTCATCAGCGCCACATCCTTCAGCGGCGTTTCTGAAATCGCCATGGTGCCGGAGAGCGAATGCATGATCCCCACTTTAATGGTGTCAGCCGCATAGACGCTGACGCTAAAACCCAGGGCAATCGTGGAGGCAGAGAGAGCAAAAGCTTTAAGCAGTGTTCGACGGCGCATGGTTCACTCCTGAGATAAAGGCAACAAGGATTAATAACATCGGTGTAGTCATCAGGAGTCAGGCAAAAAGGATGCCAGGTCGTAAAGGTTCAGAAAAACAGGTGGTTTGCAGGCGGGGTATCGCTGTGATTACAGAGTAGAACGGCAAATTCAGCGGCAGCGCTGCTTTAAAACGGTGCAACGCTGCCTCCTTTTGAGCGGATTACCAGATCTGAGCGGCGATCTCCGTTACCAGGCGTACTTTTTGCCACTGCTGAGCTTCGCTCAGGCTGTTGCCTTCTTCAGTTGAAGCAAAGCCGCACTGCGGGCTCAGGCAAATCTGTGATTTCGCGACAAACTGCGCGGCTTCCTCAAGGCGAGCCTTCACCCCTTCCGGGTTTTCCAGCTCGCCGTTTTTAGTGGTTATCAGCCCCAGAACCACCTGCTGATGGCCTGGACGCACGAAGCGCAGCGGCTGGAAATCACCTGAACGGTCGTTGTCATATTCGAGGAAGAAGGCATCGACGTTCACGGTGCCGAACAGCACCTCCGCCACGGGCTCGTAGCCACCGGAAGAGATCCAGGTTGAACGGAAATTGCCCCGGCAAACGTGCAGTCCAATGGTCAAATCATCCGGCTTGCCTTCCAGCGCTTTATTCAGCACGCGGGCATAGGTTTTTGCCAGCTCATCCGGATCGTCGCCGCGCTCACGCACCTGCTGACGCTGCTCGTCGGAGCACAGATAGGCCCAGACGGTGTCATCAAGCTGTAAGTAGCGGCAGCCTGCATCGTAGAAAGCACGGATGGCATCACGCCAGGTCGTGGCAAGGTCGTTGAAATAATCGGCCAGATCGGGATAAACGGTGGCATCAATGTCTTTACGACCACCGCGAAAATGCAGCACGCTCGGGCTCGGAATCGTCATTTTTGGCTGTGCATTACCGCTGATGCTTTTCAGGTAGCGGAAGTCATTGAGCATCGGGTGGTCGCCGAAGCCCAGTTTCCCGGTGACGCGCACGCCGTGGGCTTTTGTCTGAACGCCGTTGAACTGAATCCCCTTGTCTGAGTCATAACGCTCAACGCCCTGGAGACCATCGAAAAAATCGAAATGCCACCAGGCCCGACGAAACTCACCGTCGGTCACTACATGCAGGCCGCAGTCGCACTGCTGTTGAACCACACGCAGGATCGCTTCATCCTCTACGGCGCGCAGCGTCAGGGCATCAATTTCCCCTTCTGCAAACTGCTGACGGGCGTGCTTAATGCTGTCCGGGCGCAGGAAACTGCCGACAATATCGGCGCGGTATGGTGCAGCGAACTGGGTCATGGTCTCTCCTTGACGCCAGGCAACTGATTGCCTGGCGTGATAATTAACGATATTAATTTAGACTTCTGGATGGCTATATATTCAACTTGCCATGCGGGAGAGGCGCAGGCAAACGAGATAAATTCATCAGCCGTGAAGAAAATTCATGATGTCGCGAAGGCTAATCCTTCATCCTCCCAACCGGTCAGTCCACCGATCATAAGCTTCACGGGCCTGCCGAGCTGTGCCAGCTTCAGTGCGGCCCGGTCCGCCCCGTTGCAGTGCGGACCAGCACAATAGACGACAAACAGCGTCTCCGGCGGCCATTCGTTCATTCGTTCGGCGGTCATCAGGCGATGCGGCAGATGCAGTGCTCCAGGAATATGCCGACGGGCAAAAGCCTGCGCAGAGCCGACCACATGCAGCAGAACAAAGTCCATATCGTGATTTTCGATAGCGGCATGTACGTCCGCGCAGTCCGTCTCGACGTTCAGGCGACGCTGGAAATGGGCAATGGCGTCATCAGGAGTGGCAGCAGAGAATTCAGAAACATAGCTCATGGTTTTTCCTTTGGCTTGTGTTAACAGGCCACTATCTCACCATGAACCAGCATCCCCTTGCCGCCCTCACTCCGGCCAAAAATCGCCAGGATCGTGACAATCCTGGCGGGTCTTTACTCTTTCGCGGATGGCAGCTTGCTTATGTAGGTCTTCACCACCTGATAAACATAGTCCTGGCAGGCCAGTCCCGTATTGGGATCGTACTTGCCGTTGTTGGTGATGTTATTGGACAACACGCGGATACCGATGAACGGCACGGAGAACGCCGCGGCAACCTGGGCTGCTGAAGCAGTTTCCATCTCTTCAACTGAGGTCTGATAATCCTTATGGAAATGGCTGATGCGATCGAGCTCGCTGTTCCAGAGATCCGCCGAACCAATAACGCCTTCAACTACTTTTCCTTTGCTGTAGCTGTCTTTAACGCTCTCAGCGATCGCCAGTAGCTGCGGGTCAGCCGGGAATTTGCGGATAGTATGCGGGTTTTTATCCTCCCCGGCGCTGCCCTTCGACGCCAGAAGATCCATCGGTTTCCACTGCGTGGAATCGCTACCTTCCCCTTTCAGCTTATGCGGCGTTTTGAATGCACCGAGGTTGACCGAATACTTGCCCAGCACGATGTCATAAACGTTCAGCGCAGGATCGTGCCCACCTGCGGTACCCTGATTGATAAACGCCGCAGGCTGGAACTGCGTGGCGGCAATCGCGGTAGCCGCCGCCGCGTTGGACATTCCCTTCAGCGTTTCGGATACCACCACCGGATAGCCATCCACCGTACCGCGCCAGAAGCGCCACTCGCCAATGTGTTCCTCTTTCGCATTGTCCAGACGTTGAGCAAAACGTTCAGCCTCAACAGGCATAGCGCCCTGTACCACAATCGGCCTTTTTTCCTGAGATTGTGCAAAAGTGATTACCGGGAGCGTCAGGCAACAGGCGGTTATTGCCTGAAAAAGTACTTTTTTAGGGTGCATTCAATTAATCCTCCATGCGCAAACGTTTACCTTAACAAAGTTCGGCCCGGGCAGTTATGTTTTTCACCCTGTTCATGCATGGACTGATGGTTTTATCCTCAGCTTCGGGAAGGGAAGCCGTTTGACTTGAAGCTGCCGCCACAGGCATGTTAAAGCCTTCTGAGTTATTGAGATGAAACCGCCCATGACCGCGCCTGGCTGCCCTGCCGCTTCCCGACCGCTTGTTGTCACTCTCGCTTATGATGGCCTTTGCACATTTGAATTTGGCGTGTCCGTTGAAATTTTCGGTTTGCCACGCCCGGAGCTTGGCGATAGCTGGTACCGCTTTGCGGTGGCGGCCGTCGATGAAGGCGAGCTGCGAGCCACGGGCGGCGTGCGGCTGATGACAGACGGTGGCTATGAGCTGCTTGAACAGGCCGATACGATTGTTATCCCCGGATGGCGCGGTGCGAATATGCCTGTGCCGGAAAAGCTGTGCAGTGCCCTGCGCCTGGCGCATCAGAGAGGTTGTCGGCTGATCTCAATCTGCTCCGGCGTGTTCGTCCTTGCGGCAAGCGGCCTGCTGAACGGACAGCAGGCCACCACTCACTGGCGCTATACCGATGAACTTCGTCAGCGTTTTCCGGCCATAAAGGTGGTGGACGATGTCCTGTACGTGGGTGACTCGCAGCTAATGACCTCGGCGGGCAGCGCCGCAGGGATCGATTTGTGCCTGCACGTGGTGCGTGAGGATTTTGGGTTAGAAGTGGCGAACAATGTCGCCCGCAGGCTGGTGGTACAGCCGCACCGGGATGGAAGGCAGACGCAGCATCTTGAACGGCCGGTGGCGCGCAGCCGGGAGAGCGAGCGACTCGGCCAGCTGTTCGACTGGCTACATCTGCATCTTGCAGAACCCCATTCGCTGGCGTCACTTTCACGCCGCGTCGGCATGAGTCAGCGCACGCTGCTGCGCCGCTTCCGGGAAGCCACCGGCGTTACCCCTGCCCACTGGCTGCTTAATGAGCGCCTGCGTCAGGCTCAGCAGGCGCTTAGCAAGAGTCGCATCAGCATTGAGCAAGTCGCCCTGAACAGTGGCTTTGGTAGCGCCAGCGCCTTACGTCATCATTTCCAACAGCAGTTCGCCATTAGCCCACAGGCTTATCGCAAAAAATTTACGTAATTAACAAAATAGTCCACATAATTCATGATTCGTTTAGGTTGATTCGGTTAATCTGTGTTCATCGCGGCTAAAAAAGGTAAGAGAGGCGTTATCGTTTAACTTTAATTTCAATGGAGGTTACCATGCTCGGAAATATGCATGTCTTTATCGCAGTATTAGGAATCATCGTTTTTTCCGGTTTCCTTGCTGCATATTTCAGCCATAAATGGGATGACTGATGAATACTGACAATCCCCACCCTTAACAGCCCCTTGCTGCAGTCTGTGCAAGGGGCTTTTTATTTGCCCCGAAAAAGACGAAAAAAACCGCCAACGGTGTGGCGGTAAATGCTTGCATGGATAGATTTGTGTTTTGGTTAGTCTGCAGTACAGGCTATTCCTTGCCTGGTTGCATCGTGATGTAATCCTATCACGCATAACCTCAATAAAGACTAAACGAACAGGGTTCAGCCTCTCACGCCCTTTGCCATGCCTTTTTCTTCGTGTGGCTGTCGCGCTGTCCTGGCCAGCAGCGTCGGAAGAGCATGAGAACAGGCACACAAAGTGCGCACCTGAACGGAATGAGCAGACCGCATGACTCGACACTTTCTTATATGACTTCAGATAACTTTCCGCACTCAAACTGAATTTTTTCCGCCGTTACCTGATATTCCTGTTGCATCAACCAGCCCAGGAATATTCTGAAAAAAAACGGAAGGTTACAGCTGCTAATCACGCAGGTCGGGGGGAATAAATAAAACGTCACTAATCATTCCTGTGGAATATTCCTAAAAAAGGACCCTCTGCAGATAAACGCTCATCAAAGTCAGGCGAACTAACATCCGATGCCAGCCACAATCTGGCTATTATTTGCCGATGAAGGCTATTTGGCTTCCGCTCAGCTTGTTAAGCATTGCTACATATTTACTTTCTTTCCGCTGGCCCGCAATGACGTAATCTGCCCGTTCCCTTAGTCTGTTCGCCATTGACACGATCCGCGCTCATTGCGAGGATACATTCCACCTTTCAGCCTGACCGCTGCGGCTGTATTTAATTTCTGTGATGCCGCCCCGGCAGCAGAAATACGCACACACACTCGGATGTGGGTTTGCAAAAAAATGGGATGCAGTAAACACGCTCTTTTATTGTTCCCTCGCGGTTACTGCCGGAACGTCCGCCAGCGTTATGCGCCATGATATTTCCGTTCAGGATTACAGGGACTTCGGAGAGAATCTGGGTAAATACCAGGTTGGAGCTACCCATATACCGGTATATCGAAAGGACGGCACGCTTGATGACTATCTGCAATTTCGTATTCCTGATTTCGGAATGGTCGTAAACGGCGGCTATTCCACGCTGGTTTCGCTTTCCTATGTTGCCAGCGTTCGCCATAATACATGGTATCAAAGCGTCTCATTTGGCAATGGTGCAAAATACGCGGCCAGCTATAAGCTCATCAACCGAAATGAAAGCCAGATATCCAATATCGACTTCCACCTTCCCCGCCTGAATAAAGTCGTGACGGATGCAGCCCCGGCGACCATCGTCGATAAATCCACTATTCGTTCAGGCGACCGGGCGCGCTATTACTGGTATGCCCGCACCGGCGGCGGCACGCAGAAGCAAATCAGCGACGATCAAACCGAGGAACTGTCGATCGCCGGTGCGTACAAGTGGAAAAGCGGCGGTACCTTCGCTAACGCCTCAGTGACTCTGCCGGATGGCACCCTGCGCTGGAAGAACGACGGGCCGGATACCCCAAACTCCACCCCTTTCAGTGCCGCCGCGATTAGTGGCGATAGCGAAAGCCCAATTTTCGTTTATGACGAACTGGAAGAAGTGTGGAAGCTGGCGGGCGTACATCACGCCAGCATCAGTAACAAAGGCATCTACCAACGCATCAGTGGCGCAGAGTACATACCGGATAATTATCTGCAGGATATCCCGGCCATAAATAGCGTTCCCGATGTCACCGATACAACCGGTACCGGAGACATCCTCTGGGCGCAGGATGCTATCACCCAGGGCAGCAGCCGCTGGCGCTGGGCGGGGCTTGCTGAAAAATATAAAAATCTGGCCCCGTCACAGGCGAGCAATGAGGAGCTTGACGCAACTAAAGATCTTCGCTTTAACGGCGCCGGCGGCCGCCTTATACTTGACGACGCCATTAATATGGGTGCCGGTAAGCTACAGTTTTCTGCCGATTACGCCGTTCAGCCCGGTAGCAATCCGGCGGCAACCTGGGCAGGAGGCGGGATTGAGGTCGATGCAGGACGCCAGGTTCTGTGGGGAGTCAATGGCGTTGCCGGTGATGCGTTGCATAAGATCGGCAAAGGAACGCTGCGCGTCAACGCTATCGGAATTAACCCCGGCTCCCTGAACACCGGTGACGGCACCGTCGTACTTGACCAGCAGCCGGACGCCGCGGGGAACAAGCAGGCATTCTCCTCCATCACTCTGGTCAGCGGACGCCCAACGGTGGTGCTCGGCGATGCGAATCAGGTCAGCCCCGACGCTATCTTTTTTGGCTACCGTGGTGGCTCGCTGGATTTAAACGGCACCAGCCTCAGCTTTCGGGAGATAAACCACACTGATGACGGCGCCACGCTGATAAACCATAGCCTTTCTGCCGCCTCCACGCTCACGCTGACGGGCCACTCCCGGGATGAAACAGAGATACACAGCTGGACCTCGGCCCGTAAAGGAACGCCCGGCGATCTTTATGTCTATAACAATCCCCACAGCCATAAGACCGAGTATTTCCGACTGAAAAAGTCCTCCTACTCCTATTTCCCGACAGACGGAATGAGTACTGATACCTGGGAATATATGGGAGAGAATCAGGAGCAGGCCGTCTCTGTGATTACGGGGGAACTTAATCGCCTGGTGTTCCGGGGCTTCCTCGGCGAGCGGGATCCGACACGCTCCCAGGGCACGCTGAACCTCAACGTAGCGATGCCTGAAAGCACCCGTTCGGTGATGGCACTGACCGGCGGCTCGAACATCAACGGCACCATTAACGTGAAGGCCGGAACGCTGCTGCTCTCCGGTCAGCCGGTTCCCCATGCGGGGAGCGTGGTCTATGACGACGACTGGCAGACCGCCGATTTCAGGGCCCGTGCCATCAACGTTCAACCGGGTGCCGCCCTGCAGGTCGGTACCTGGGCCCGGGTAGATGCGAATATCAACGCCGCCGACGGGGCCCAGATTATGCTGGGCTATCGTGACGCAGAGGACGGCGGCACACCGCTGTGGCGCTGCTTTGCCGTGATAAACACCGCAGGTGGCAGCTGCGGTCAGAACCCTCTTTCAGAGGAAGTGGCAGACGCTATGCCGCAGAGCACCGTTCGCGGCAATATGACTCTCGGCAACGGCGCGAACCTCCAGCTTGGTAAGGTCGTCTGGCAGGGTATACTCAGCGGCACTGCGCAGAGCAGCATGAACATGGCGAAAACCTCCCTGTGGCAAATGACGGGTAGCAGCACCGTCTCATCGCTGACAGCAGCATCGGTCAGCAGAATCTCTTTTTTACCGACACAGAACGCCGCCTGGCGCGCAAAAACACTGACGGTCGACGAACTTAACGCCACCGGCGCGCTGCTGAGTCTCGGTCTGGATGCCGCCGCCGGAACCGGCGATACGCTGACGATCCGCAATAAAGTCACCGGCGGCAGCAATACGCTGAATATAGTGCCCGAGGGCGATATTCAGAATTTATCGTCGCTAAAACAGAACGTGGTGTTCGCCGACGCGCCAGGAGGAACGAGCCACGACTACTTCCGTCTGGCTTCGATGCCTCGCGGCTTCACGCTCTACACCCCTGACTATCAAATTCAGGATGCTGACGGGCGAGTACGGTGGCTGCTTCGCGGTGAGGAGGAACACAAACCTGATGACGACACCACCCCACCGGATAACGGCAGTGATATTCCGTCTGATAACGGCAACGCAACCCCATCGGACAACGGTAGTAACACTCCGCCTGATAACAACACCGCCTCACCGGACGATGGCCACGAGGTAAAACCGTCACCAGAAGCTAAGCCGGATGAAAAACCTGCACCAGACAGCGACAAGGGAAGCTGGCTGATTGCCAGCGATAATCTCCGCCTTATTCAGGATACGCGGACGCTGATGGACACGCGCCGCTATCTTCTGGACAGAGCATCGAATGAGCTTCAGAGCCGCCCGCGTCAGCTGCACCAGGCGGAGTCACCGGACGGGGCCTGGGCAAACATAGAGCAAACGCGCGGTGGATATGGCCGGTCGGATATCACCCGCAGCGTGCTGAACGTGGGCGTAGACAATTTTGTCGATAACCAGCTGTATGGACTCAGCGCCAGCATTACTCAGGGCAACGTCAAAGGCGCCGGACGCGAGCAGCATAACCTCTATGCCGCAGGTGCCTACTACGGTTGGGAAAGCCAGGGACTGAGCGTCGATCTTTCAGCCCAGTATATGCGCCTGACACAGGACTTTAGCCTCGATCCCTCTCTGGAGATGGGGAAGCAGAAAAAGGACAGCGACATTCTGGCCGCCAGCCTGCGCACAGGCTACCGGCTTCCGGTCAGCCCATGGGGATTCACGTTGACCCCATACGCGGAGCTGGGTGCTGCTGCGGTTTCCGGCTATTCGATGACAGGGAAAGATGCCCGAATTTCGCTAAGTTCCGGAACGCCCTGGCGCTTTGCCTCCGGCCTGTCAGCAAGTAAGCCGCTGGGCGAATCGCCGCTGGCGGTAACGGCCGATCTGGCCTGGCAGTATTCAGGTGATGAAGGAGGATCCACGCTGACGCTCACCGACGGTCATGGAAGCAGGTCCTACAGGGAGGGCACCGACAGCAGCATGCTTGCAGAGCTGGGGCTCCAGGGACAGCTCGCGGCGAACTGGTCGGCCAGCGCCAAAATGAGCTACCGTACCGGTACGCTTTTCAGCGACGAAGCCGGAGGAGGCATCGGCATTAACTATCGGTTCTGACTAACATCAGTGAAAGCGGCGGAGCACACGACTCCGCCCTTTCGCTCACCCACTATCTGATGAACAGCTGGTCAGATGTTATTCACTCAGCCCACGGCTTTTCAGCATCGGTTCCGGGCGTGGATCGTGTCCGCGCCAGCTGCGGTAAAGCGCTTCCAGATCGCTGCTGTTTCCGCGCGACAAAATGCCTTCGCGGAAACGCTGGCCATTTTCACGGGTTAATCCACCCTGCTCCACAAACCACTGATAGCCATCGTCTGCCAGCATTTGCGTCCAGATATAGGCGTAGTAGCCCGCCGCATAGCCCCCGCCAAAAATATGCGCAAAATAGCTGCTGCGGTAGCGTGGCGGCACGGCTGCCATAGTGAGTCCTTCAGCCTCAATGGCCTGCTGTTCGAACAGGTTTACGTCATCGGGAAGGCTGTCGGTATTCAGGCTATGCCAGTGCATGTCGAGCAGCGCTGAAATAACCAGTTCGCTCATGTCGTAGCCCTTATTGAAAGTGGCTGCACGCATCATGCTGTCGCGTAATGCATCCGGCATCGGTTCACCTGTCTGCCAGTGACGGGCGAAGCGCACAAACACCTGCGGATGACGTGCCCAGTGCTCATTGATCTGTGAGGGGAACTCCACAAAGTCACGCGGCGTGCGGGTCCCGGAAAGGCCAGGATAGCGTTGAGTGGCGAACAAACCGTGCAGCGTGTGGCCGAATTCATGGAACAGCGTGACGACATCATCCCAGTTCAGCAATGCAGGATGACCCGGCATCGGCTTTGGATAGTTGCAGACGTTGTAGATTACCGGCCGCTGTGTCAGCAGCGTGGACTGCTGAACGAAGTTGTCCATCCACGCGCCACCGCCTTTGGAATCACGGGCAAAGAAATCGCCGTAGAACAGCGCCAGCCCTTCACCATTGGCGTCAAAAATTTCCCAGACCCGGACATCAGGATGGTAGACGGGGATATCAAAGCGCTCGACAAAACGGATGCCAAACAGCGTGGAGGCCGCCCAGAACACGCCTTCCGTCAGCACACGGTTCAGCTCGAGATAAGGCTTAATTTGGGCTTCGTCCAGAGAGTAGCGGGCCAGACGCACCTGCTCGGCGTAGTACGTCCAGTCCCAGGCCTGAGCGGTAAATCCGCCCTGCTGCTCGTCGATAATATGCTGAATATCTGCCAGTTCACGCTCCGCCCGGGCACGGGCTGCAGGGGCAATTTTACGCATAAAGCTGAAGGCGGCTTCCGGCGTTTTCGCCATCTGATCCGCCATGCTCCAGCTTGCATAATCCGGATAACCAAGCAGTTTTGCTTGCGCAGCCCGTACGTTCACCAGTCGCAGGATAAGGGCCCGGGTATCGTTGCGATCGCCCTTCTCGTTACGCATCCAGCCCGCACTGAACAGATTTTCACGGGTCTGTCGGTCGCGAAGCTGCGCGAGCATCGGATGCTGAGTGAAGTTCAGCAGCGGAATCAGCCATCTGTCATTCAGCCCTTTCTCCACCGCGGCGCTGGCGGCGGCGGAAATTTCTTCCTCCGTCAGACCGTCCAACTGATGGCGATAATCCAGCACCAGCCCGCCAGATTTGGCCGCAGCCAGCAGGCTCTGGTGGAATCGGGTGCTGAGGGTGGCGGCTTCGGTATTCAGCTCACGCAGCTGCGCTTTTTGCGGTGCGCCGAGCTTCGCGCCTGAGAGAATAAAGCGTTGATAAACTACCTCCACCAGGCGCTTCGATTCAGCATCCAGATCCAGCGCTTCACGCTGTTGCCAGACTTGCTCGACGCGGGCGAAAAGCGCGTCATTCAGATAGATATCGTTGGCAAGCTCCGCCAGTTCGGCAGAAAACTGGGCATCAAGCTGCTGGAGCGTATCGTTCGTGTGAGCGTTGGTCATCGCAAAAAAGACCGATGTGACGCGCTCCAGCAGCTCACCGCTTTTTTCCAGCGCCTCAAAGGTGTTTTCGAAAGTGGCCGTATGTGGGTTGCCGGCAATGGCGGCAATCTCTGCGCGCTTGCGCCGCAGGCCTTCATCAAAGGCCGGACGGTAGTGTTGATCCTCAATCAAATCAAATCTCGGTGCCTGATACGGCAGCAGGCTTACGGTCAAAAACGGGTTTTCTGAGCTCATCTCTTACTCCGGAACGCAGGATTTTCCTTAGATTAGGCAACCCCTTGATAAATCGCAATGATTTCACTGGCTTGAGCAACTACCCCAGCCTGTACGCAAAAACGTGAATCATATTGGCCGCTAAAGGGTAAATCCCCAGAGACTCGGTTCTCTCCTTTGCTTCGTTGAGCGTAAGCCCGGATACGGGTTCACGCCCACCCCAGATGAGCAGCCCCTTTTTAGCGTAGTCTTCCACGACTTCGAGGGTTTTCCCATTGTTAAGCTCTATCACCACATTTTTACTTGTCAGTGGAATCAGATGGCCACTGTCTTCAGAAATGAACAGTTCCATTTTTATGGGGCTCATTACGTTTTCACGGCACGGCGCGACGATAATCCCATTAGCGGCCACGGAAGTGATATTAAGTTGGGCGTGTTTCATGGCTGGCGCGTGCTCTGAGGGTTCCCGTCCTCCCCAGATAGTCATACCGTCGGGTATGGCCGGAGGCAAAGGTTGCTGACTATCCGTCAGTTCCAGTATTTTGCCGTCTTCAAACTCTGCCACCACGCTTCTTCCCTGCAGAGGCTTAAGAGCGCGCTCCTTCATAACGGTAAAAATTTTCATCTGCTCTCCTCTTCAGCATTTTTCCCTGGTCAATACAATAGCCGATTCCCCCCTCACTGTACGATGTGACTGGAAACAAAGTTCCGTTAACGATGGCCAGCGGTGCGTGCTATGGTATGAGTTCAGTTAAAGCATTGAGGAACAGGAAGAATGATTGTACTCGTTACCGGAGCCACCGCCGGGTTTGGTGAAAGCATCACCCGCCGTTTTATCGCTAATGGTCATAAAGTGATTGCCACGGGTCGCCGCCACGAGCGCCTGCAGGAGCTGAAAGAGGAACTCGGCGATAACCTGTTAACCGCACAGCTCGATGTCCGCAACCGTGCGGCGATTGAAGAGATGATTTCCGGCCTCCCCGCCGACTGGCGCAACATCGATATTCTGGTCAACAACGCCGGGCTGGCGCTGGGCATGGAGCCTGCGCAAAAAGCGAACGTTGATGACTGGGAAACCATGATCGACACCAACAACAAAGGTCTGATCTACATGACCCGCGCGGTGCTGCCGGGCATGGTGGAGCGTAACGCCGGCCACATCATCAATATCGGCTCAACTGCCGGCAGCTGGCCATATGCGGGCGGCAACGTTTACGGCGCGACCAAAGCGTTCGTTCGCCAGTTCAGCCTGAATTTGCGCACCGATCTGCACGGCACCGCCGTTCGCGTCACCGACATCGAACCAGGCCTGGTAGGCGGCACCGAGTTTTCCAACGTTCGCTTTAAGGGCGACGATGCAAAAGTCGGGAAAACCTATGAGAACGCCAATGCGCTGTCTGCGGAAGATGTGTCCGAAGCCGTGTGGTGGGTGGCAACGCTGCCAAAACACGTCAACATCAATACCCTTGAAATGATGCCGGTCAGCCAGACCTACGCCGGGCTGAGCGTCCACCGTCAGGGTTGATACCGTTCTGCCCTCCCGGCTACGTGCCGGGCTGGGCGCAGCGTTAAAATCAGCGTAAAATAACACACTTCTTTCAGGATCAAGACAGAGCAATGACCGCAGAATCGCAACTCAATCCGACACAGCCCGTTAACCAGCAAATCTACCGTATTTTGCGCCGGGATATCGTGCATTGCCTGATAGCGCCGGGCACGCCGCTGTCTGAGAAAGAAGTGTCAGTCAGGTTCAACGTATCGCGTCAGCCCGTCCGTGAAGCCTTTATTAAGCTTGCCGAAAACGGTCTGATTCAGATTCGCCCACAGCGTGGCAGCTACGTGAACAAAATTTCGCTCTCACAGGTGCGCAACGGCTGTTTTGTGCGCCAGGCCATCGAATGTGCCGTGGTGCGCCGCGCGGCCACGCTCATCACCGATGCGCAGTGCTATCAGTTAGAGCAAGACCTGCACCAGCAAAGAATTGCCATCGACAGACAGCAGATTAACGACTTCTTTATGCTTGATGACGAGTTTCACCAGCGGCTGTCGCAAATTGCCGATTGCCAACTCGCGTGGGATACCATCGAAAATATCAAAGCCGCCATCGACCGCGTGCGCTATATGAGCCTGGACCACGTCTCCTCCCCGGATATGCTGCTGCGCCAGCATCAGGACATTTTCAGCGCGCTGGAGAAACGGGACGTTGATGCAGTCGATAAAGCGATGACCGTACATTTGCAGGAGATCAGCGAGTCGGTGCTGTTGATTCGGCAGGAAAACCGCGACTGGTTTAGCGAAGAATAGTTCTGCGAAATGCCGTTGCCTGGCGGCGCTACGCTTGCGCAAGCCTACAGGCCTTGCAGACCGGGCTGGCAATAGCTCCCCGGCAAAAAAGAGAATGCCGCCCCGAATGAGGCGGCATTTTTTATTACAGCTTCGCAGTAAACTCCGCCACGGTCGCTTTCGCACCCTTCGCCAGCAGCGTGAGATAAGCTTCTGTAACCTGCTGCACAAAGCGGGTTTCCAGCAGCAGTTCTTTACCGAAAATCGCTTCAATGCCCAACAGCGCCTTCACACGAGCCTCGCCCTGCTCGCTGGCATTGACAGCAGCCTGAATGGTGGTCAGCAGCGGGTCGCACACCTCAATGGCTTCGCCTTGCTCGTCGGTGCCGTCAACGTAGCGCATCCAACCCGCCACGCCCAGCGCCAGCAGGGAAAAATCGCTGTTTTTCACCAGATGCCAGCGGACGGAATCGAGCATACGCTGCGGTAATTTCTGGCTGCCGTCCATCGCAATCTGCCACGTGCGGTGACGCAGCGCCGGGTTGCTGTAGCGATCGATAAGCAGGTCGGCATAACGGGCCAGATCCACCCCTTTCACTTTCAGCGTCGGCGCCTGCTCTTTCAGCATCAGCGCATGAGCAGCACGGCGGTAGTTGTCATCTTCCATGCATTCGTTAATGTGCTGATAACCGGCCAGATAGCCGAGGTATGCAAGGAAAGAATGACTGCCGTTCAGCATGCGCAGCTTCATTTCCTCAAACGGGATGACGTCGTCCACCAGTTCCGCGCCTGCTTTTTCCCACTGCGGACGTCCCGCCACGAAGTTGTCTTCAATCACCCACTGACGGAATGGCTCACAGGCCACGCCAGCCGGATCGCGCACGCCGGTGATGGATTCGATTTTATCCAGCGTATCTGGCGTAACGGCAGGCACAATACGGTCCACCATGGTAGACGGGAAGGTGACGTGTTTTTCAATCCATGCGGCCAGATCTGCATCCAGCGCGCGGGCATAGGCGCGTACCACGTTGCCAAGCACATGGCCGTTTTCCGGCATATTGTCACAGGACATCACGCTGAACGGCGCCAGGCCAGCCGCTTTACGGCGAGCCAGCGCTTCCACCACCACGCCAGGTGCGGACATTGGCTGGTGTGGGTTTTGCAGTTCGGCGGCGATCATCGGGTGATCGAGGTTCAGTTCACCCGTGGCAGGATTATGGCAGTAGCCTTTTTCGGTGATGGTTAACGAAACGATCGCCACCTGCGGCTCGCACAGTTTTGCAAAAACCGCTTCCAGACCATCAACCTGGGCGTGCAGCGCGTCTTTCACTACGCCAACTACGCGAGCGGTCCAGGCATCGGCGGACATTTCCGCCACGGTATAGAGGTTGTCCTGGCGTTTCAGGTCAGCAATCTGCTGCTCGCCGCCAATCAGGTTAACTTCGGTGTAGCCCCAGTCGCTGCCGTGCTCCTGGGCAAGAATATCGGTATAAACGGCCTGGTGCGCGCGATGGAATGCGCCGAAGCCGAGGTGAACGATGCGGGAGACCAGCTTTGTGCGGTCGTAGTTCGGGAGTGACGCTTTAGCTTTCAACAGGTTATTAGTCATCATGAGGCTCATTGTTGTGAGAGGTCGTCGAACTTTAGGCTGTAGACCATCTCATGCAATTGGTATGACATCTTTGATTTTCATCAACTGCCATACAAGAAGGGAGTTGCAGAGCAGGCAAATGCGACCTGCCCCGCAAAACGATTAGCTACTTTTCTCCCCAGTGTTGATATTCTGCCTTCCTTTTAAGCGGTGCGGTTTCCGGCATCAGCGCCAGCCCCACCAGGGAAACGGCGCCGAGCACAATTACGTAGGTAGCCATACCGTAGTAATGTCCGCCCGTCGCCTGCAGGATTTTCACCGCGACCAGCCCCAGAATGCCGCTGCCAATCAGCGACCCCAGTTGCCAGATAAGTGCGATACCGCTACAGCGAATATGGGTTGGAAACAGCTCCGGGAACCAGGAGGCCTGAGGGGCATAACACATGCTGTGGCCGAAGGTGATCACCAGAATCATCGCCAGCTGCGTCAGCCAAAAGCTGTCCTGATTAATCGCCAGAAAGAACGGGACGATCGCCAGGACCTGAATGATTGCCCCGGTGATGTAAACAGGTTTTCGCCCGATACGGTCGCTTAGCGCGCCCATTGCGGGGATCGCGACAATTTCCAGTAAAACGGCCACGATCATTGCATCCATCAGCCAGGTGGCATTGAGCTGGTTCGCCTTTCCATAGGCAAGCACGATCACCGTGAACATCGCAAAAGTGCAGGCTTCGATGAGTTTGGCGCTGACCCCCTTCACCACCAGCCCCGGATAGTCGCGTATAACCTCCACCACCGGACGCGATTCTGCCGCTTTGGTATCGCGGATCTGGGCAAAGACCGGCGATTCATCAATTTTCAGACGGATAAACAGCCCGACAAACACCAGCACCGCACTCAGTAGAAAAGGAATGCGCCAGCCGTAATCCATCATCTCTGCACTGGTCAGGGTCATATTCAGGATGGCAAACAGCGCCATCGGCAAAAGAAAACCTGTCGGTGCCCCAATCTGTACCCAGCTGGCATAGAATCCCCGCCGCGACGGCTCGGCATATTCGGCGGTCATTAACACTGCGCCAGCCTGTTCGCCCCCTACGCCAAAACCTTGCAGCACGCGAATGAAAATAAGCAAAGCGGGAGCCCAAAAACCAATTTTCTCATAAGTGGGTAACAGCCCGATGCAGAACGTCCCGAGGCCGACAATGAGAATGGTGATCACCAGCGCTTTTTTGCGCCCGACTTTATCGCCAATATGCCCGAATACGATGCCACCCAGTGGCCGGGCAAGGAACCCTACGGCATAGGTAGCAAATGCTGCCAGCGTGCTAATTAGCGGATCGCTGCTTGGGAAAAACAGGTGGCCGAAAAACAGGACTGCTGCGGTGCCGTAAGCGAAAAAGTCATAATACTCTGCCGCCGTACCGATCGCCGATGCCGTTGCAACACGGCGGATTGTCGACACGTTACTCGTCTGATACGAAATATTGTCTATGTTCGCCATATCATTAACCTCAGTAAAGTTGTACTAGCGGTTCACTGTTTGCCCATACGGCACCGCAGTGCGTTCAGGCGCTTGCTCCGCAGCATCCTGCAACAGACTCAAATCGCGATCGCGCACTTCTGGCATCAGCGCAGCAGAAATCAGGCCTATCAGCGAGTAGCAGATAATCATCGCGACCATCGGCCACCAGCTTCCGGTCAGGTTGCAGAAAATCCCCGCCAGCAACGGACCGAATCCAACGGCCACCAGCCCACCCGCCTCTTTGGCAATGGCCATCCGGGTAAAGCGATTTCGCGAGCCAAACATTTCCGCCATGGTGATATTTTCCAGCGCAAACAGGCCCAGCACCGCCACGTTATGGATAACAATCAGGCTGGTCATGATGACGCCCGGCGCGTGGCTCTTGTCGACGATAAGCGCCAGCATCGGATAAGCCAGAATGATGGCCGAGATATTGAGAATGATGTACGGCAGGCGGCGGCCATATTTGTCCGAAAGCCAGCCCAGCAGCGGGATGGTGATAAAGCCAATGACTGAACTTATCATCAGGGCGTCGGTGGGAATCGCCTTATCAAACACCAGGGTTTGTACCAGATACCCCGCAAGGAACGTCTGAATCAATCCTGAGTTACCCGCCTGCCCGAAACGCAGCCCTGTCGCCAGCCAGAAGGTTTTGCTGCGGAACATCGCGCCAAGCGTGTTTTCCTCATGCTTACTCTGGTTTGCTACGGCCCCGCTCTCGCTGACTTTCTCAAACACCGGGCTCTCTTTGAGATTCAATCGCAGCCAGATAGCGAAAATCATCACCACTACGCTTGCCAGGAACGGCACGCGCCAGCCCCAGGCCACCAGCGACTCGCGATCGAGTACGAAGAACATCAATGCCCAGATGGCCGTGGCGCTGAGCGTACCGCAGTTAGTGCCCATCGCCACCAGCGAGGAGATAATCCCGCGTTTACCTTTCGGTGCGTACTCAGCCAGCATGGTGCCCGCACCGGAAATTTCGGCCCCGGCTCCCAGCCCCTGAATGATGCGCAGCGTCACCAGCAGCACCGGCGCGAAAATACCAATCTGTGCGTAAGTCGGCAGCACGCCGATAAGCGTGGTGCAGATCCCCATCATGGTGATGGTGATAAACAGCACCTTTTTGCGCCCGATCCTGTCGCCCATTTTGCCGAAGATAAAGGCTCCGACGATGCGGGCAATGTAGCCCGCGCCGTAGGTGCCCATCGCCAGAATCAGCGCCATCGCCGCAGACTGCTCCGGGAAAAATATTTCATGGAAAACCAGCGCAGCCCCAAGCGAATAGAGTTGAAAATCCATGAACTCCAGCGCGGTGCCGAGCCAGCCGGAGACCGCGGCGCGGGTTAAATCTTTCGTGCTTCGTACAGGTTGATGTTGCGTCATAGTGTTGTTCTCGAAAGTAAGAGGCGTACGGCTCACTCGCTCTCTGTTTTAATTATTCTGCAAAGGTCAAGAGCACCTTGCAGCAACGCTTCTGGTCTTTTTCAAACACCCCGATGGCCTCACCGACCTGTCGGTAATCCATGACGTGGGTAATCAGCTTGTCCGGGTCTATAAGCCCTTTCTCCAGCCAGTCGATAACCACCGGGAACTTGTTGGCGTTGAGGCGCGAGGAGTAGACCGTCAGCTCTTTGCCGGTGATCCCCTGCTGCGCCACCTGGGAAGGTTCGCCAGAGAAGCCCATCAGCACGATTCGCCCTGCCGGAGAAGCCAGGTTCACGGCCTCCTGCAAAATCGACGGATGACAGGCCGCGTCGATAATCAGCGTTGGCTTGATACCTTTTGCCTCAAGCTCCACCTGTAACGACCGATCTGCATTGTTGATCGCCCAGTCCGCGCCGCTTTGCTCAGCCATTGCGAGACGCTCCGTAATACGATCGACGACAATCACCTGGCTGACCTTATAGACGCCCTTCAATGCCTGGACGGTCACCAGCCCCATCGGCCCGGCGCCATAAACCAGCGCTACGTCCTGCGGCGTCGGTTTTGCCTGCCCGGTCACGTTCGCTGCGATGGTGAATGGTTCCACCATGACCGCATGCTTGTCCTGAATAACGTCCGGAATCGGCCAGGCGTTCTTTGCGGGCACGACGGCGTACTCACTGAACCCACCGTCCCGATGCACGCCCAGCACCACAAGCGAAGTACAGACGTTCGGTTTGCCGACCGAACACGGGTAACAGTGGCCGCAGCTGATGACCGGGTCGACGCTGACTCGCTCGCCCAGGCGGGCGTCACTTATCCCTTCGCCAACCGCGTCGATGACGCCAAAAAATTCGTGACCAATCACGCGTGGATATTTCGCAAACGGGTTGTGGCCGCGGTAGATATGACTGTCGGAGCCGCAAATCCCCGCCAGCTTCACTTTTACCCTCACCTCACCAGCAGCCGGAGTGGGCAGTGTGCGCTCTTCAATCACTAATTCATCAGGTTGACGAATGACTATGCTTTTCATTTTGTAGGTTTCCTGTAATCACGACGTCATTGCGTCAGTGAGCTGATGTAACGGATGCTGTCTTCCGGTTGCCTGCCCGCATCGCAGTGTCGTTTTCAAGCCATAGCGCGTCATAGCTGTAGCCTGTTAAATCTTCAACAACCTGACGCGTCTCGTCGCTGACGGCGTTCTTCAGCCCGCGAGCCTTCAGCCGCTCCACTTCGTCGACGAAAATCTTGTGTGTGCGCTTGTTAAGATGGAATGTGCAGGCCTGCCACAGAGCAATGATCAATAGCCCTCCCGTACCGATGAACAGCATTGCAGCAATGGTGGAGATCGCTTCCTGTGGCTGGACCAGGCTGCCTTTCACAAACCCGCCGCTTTGCAGCATCACGCCAACGACAAACGTCGCGATGGCTACCGTCGTCTTACGTGAGAAGGTCATGACTGCGGCAAACAATCCCTCACGACGCTGCCGGGTGATCATCTCGTCAATATCGGGAATAAACGGGAAGACGTTCCAGGGGGTAAACTCAAGAACGCAACGCCCAATCTGATAAACAGCGGCAAGGCAAAGGAGTACTGTCACTTTGTTATCAGGCGGGAACTGATAAACCATAAAGAGGCCCGCCAGACACAATAGCATCGTGGTATAGGCAAAAACGTACAGTCGGGACGGTCCGAACTTAATGATGGCGACGCCCGCCAGTAACGTCACCGGCAGCCCCACAATACTCATTGACAGCAATGTTCCCGAAAGCGATGAAGAGACATTCAGGCAGTACACACAAAAGAAGACAAAGACGGTGTTATAAACATCCTTTGCGGTAAAGGAGAACAGATAGATTGCCAGATGTTTACGAAACGCCCTCACCTTTAAGGTTGATAAATATTCCCTGAAGAGATTCCCTACGGTGGCAATTTTTTCATTCAGCGAACGTGGCGCTGTCTCCTTTTCCATTTCCGCGAGCATTTCAGGCGTCAGTTCCCGCTCCCATGTCACCTTCCAGGAGATAAATACGCAGACCATAAACAGCACGGCGAATACCACACCATTAATAAAGTATGCGTCAGGATCCTGTTCACCAAAATGACCGATCAGCAGTCCTGGAATAAAGGTTGCCAGAAACGTTCCTGACGCCGAAAGGAACATCCGGCACGTTGAAAGTTTGGTCCGCGAGTTGAAGTCCTTAGTCATTTCCGAAGGAAGCGTTTCCCATGGAATTAAAACCATGGCGGCAATCACTTCAAACGCAAGGTAAACGGCGAGGTAGAACCAGAAGTTCATTCCATTTACCCAGAGCAGTATATAGACCAGCATCAACGGCGCCCCAATCAGCAAGAAGAAGCGGCGGCGACCAAATCGTTTACCCAGCGCATTTTTATAAAAATGATCGGTAAAACTCCCCATAAACAAACTGACTATTGCATCCACGACTCTGGCAATAGCCACAATGGATGCGGCCTCCACGGGAGAGAGGCCAACAAAAGTGGTGTAGTAAAATAACAACCATGCACCGATAACGGTAAACGCACCGCCGCCCATAATATCTGTCAGACCATAACCGATGCTGACAGGTATTGTTATTTTTTTAAAGGTACGAGCCATGTTCTATCCTCTTACGAGAAGATTTTTAAAATTTGAAGTAGTTACAGGCGTTATCGTGGCAAATATTTTTAACCATTCGGGTCAGGATATTATTATTATCAGGGACCTCGCCCCGCTGAACCCACTCGCCTATTAAGTTGCACAATATTCGACGGAAATAATCATGTCGCGGATATGAAACAAGGCTGCGCGAATCCGTCAGCATTCCCACAAAGTGCATTAGTAATCCCTGGTCCGCCAGACAGGTTAACTGGTTCTCCATACCTCTTCGCGTATCGTTAAACCACCAGCCTGAACCAAACTGAATGGGGGACTTAATCCCATCTTCGGCTGACTGGAAGTTGGAGATAGTCGTCGCCACCACATCGTTGTAGCTGGCGTTAAGGTTGTAGATAATCGTTTTTGGCAGGCCTGCATGCTGGTTCATTGCGTTAAGCAACTGATTCAGATTCAAGGCCAGTCCGTTTTGATCGCTAATGGAATCGAACCCCATGTTGATTCCGAGCTTGCTGTACATGTCACTATTATTATTCCGAAGCGCGCCGAAATGAATTTGCATCGCCCAGCGGTATTTTTTGTAATGCGCAGATAACATGACAAACATCGCACTATTTAACTGTGCATGCTCATGCCCGGTGAGTTCTTCCCCAGCGCATTTTCTTGTAAACAGACTGGCAATACATTCAGGTGTAGCGCTGCAATAAGTGATATTAACGGGGCCGTGATCGGAAATACGACAGCCGGACTGATGGAACCACTCAATTCGCTGCGCAATGGCTTTATCGAAATCAGCAAATGACGCTATCTTTACATAGGTTAACGCAGACAGTTTATCCACAAAGGCAGAAAATACTGCCGATGATTCTTCAAAAATGTCGTCTGGTCGAAATGTCGGTAATACTTTTGTGCTAAAGGAATTATCTTTTTGAAGCAGACGATGATATTCCAGTGAGTCCAGGGGCGCATCTGTTGTACAAATCACTTCTACATTCGAGCGCGTAATTAAACTCCGTGGTCTGAATGCCTCCGTTTTTAACAGTCGATTGCAATGCTCCATCACCTCACGCCAGTTACTGCTATCCAGAAGAAGATGACAGGAAAAATATTTACTCAGCTCCAGATGGGTCCAGTGATAAAGCGGATTGCCAAACGCCGATTCAACGGTTTCAGCCCATGCTTTAAATTTCTCTTCTGAGGTAGCATCACCTGTAATAAAACGTTCATCCACACCATTCGCCCGCATCGCACGCCATTTATAATGGTCGCCGGAAAGCCAAAGCTGTGTAATATCTTTTATTTCTTTATTTTCATAAATTTCTTTTGCGTCAAGGTGGCAATGATAGTCGACGATCGGCAATTGCGAAGCTACTTCTTTATAAAGCCGAACACCGACTTCATTGTTGATCATAAACCGATCGTTAATGAAGTCCATGTTTGTTTCCCTTATGAATGAATGTGCTTAATTCCTTACCAGTTCCATAAAGTCCCGTCTTCAAGTCTCGCTACCGGAAGATAAGCTGGATCGTAGGGATATTTCGCAGCCAGCTTTTCATCGAACTCAATGCCAAGACCCGGCTTGTTGCCTGGATGCATATAGCCGTTGTCAAACGTCCAGCTGTGCGGGAAGACTTCCAGCATCTGTTCGGAATAGCCCATATATTCCTGCACGCCGAAGTTAGGCACCCACAGGTCAAAGTGCAGCGCAGCAGCCATGCACACAGGTGAAAGATCTGACGGGCCATGCGAACCCGTGCGGACCTGGTAAAGCGAGGCAAAATCTGCAATGCGGCGCATACCGGTGATCCCACCCGCGTGCGTTATCGTGGTGCGGATATAGTCGATAAGCTGCTCTTCTATCAGCTGCTTGCAGTCCCAGATGCTGTTAAATACTTCACCCACCGCAATCGGCGTGACGGTGTGCTGACGAATCAGGCGGAAACACTCCTGATTTTCCGCAGGGGTCGGATCTTCCATCCAGAACAGACGGTAGTCTTCGATGCTTTTACCAAAACGCGCAGCCTCAATCGGCGTCAGGCGGTGGTGCATGTCATGCAGGAGGTGTTCGTTGAAGCCGAATTTTTCGCGCACGGCGTCAAACAGCTTTGGCGTGAAGTCGAGGTATTTTTCCGTCGACCACAGCTGCTCTTCCGGCCACTGGCCTTTGGTTGCCGGTTCATACGCCAGCCCTTTTCCTTTCGCCATGCCGTAGGTGGTTTTCATGCCCGGCACGCCACATTGCACACGAATGGCTTTAAAGCCCATCTCTTTGTGCCGCGCGTAATCTTCCAGCACGTCGTCAATGGTGTGCCCGGTGGTGTGACAGTAAACCATAACGCCTTCGCGTGACGCGCCACCGAGCAGCTGATACAGCGGCATGTTGGCGGCTTTGGCCTTGATGTCCCACAGTGCCATATCAACGGCAGAAATGGCCGACATGGTGACCGGCCCGCGGCGCCAGTAAGCTCCTTTATAAAAGAACTGCCAGATATCCTCGATTCGGTGAGCATCCCGCCCTATCAACTGCGGGCAAAGATGATCTTTCAGGTAGGATGCTACGGACAGCTCGCGTCCGTTTAACGTGGCATCACCAAGACCGGTGATGCCTTCGTCGGTGGTGATTTTCAGCGTAACGAAATTACGCCCTGGGCTGGTGACAAATACCTCTGCGGCTACAATCTTCATTTTTGATCCTTAGGTCTCATCGTCTATGGGCGAAACTTAGCGCCTTTGATAACTACCATACAAGTATATTGATCAAAAAGAGTTCAGCAGATCACAAAAAAGAAACCAGCGAGGGAGTGAGAAACCCGGCAGCAGATCTGCACCGGGCCAGAGAGGGGTTATTCGATGCGGTCTTTAACGATGAAGAAATAGCAAAGCGCACCGGTAAAGGTCACACAGGCGGCAATCACCAGTGCGAGGTTAAAGGAGTGCGTGGTGTCGACCACCCAACCGGTGACAATGGGCGCGAAGGAAGCAAAAACAAAGCTGCCAAAGTTCTGGATAGCCGCAACGGAGGCGACTTTGGTTTCTGCGACCATCACCTGCACCAGTCCCCAGGCGGACGTTCCGGCAAAATGCACGCAGAACAGCGCCATCGAAATAAAGGCCACGGCCTGGGCAGGAGAAGACGACTGTACCACCAGCAGCGTGCCCAGCGCCGAGAGGATGAGACCCAACACGATGGCCGTTTTACGCGTTTTCGCAAGGTCATAGCCGCGTCGCGCCAACGCATCCACCACCAGGCCATTAGTCCACATGCCTACCGCCGCGGCCAAAAACGGTATCGCAGCAACCCAGCCTGTTTTCGCCAGGCTGAGGCCCTGCTCCGCCTGCAGGTATCCTGGTAGCCAGGCAATGTACAGCCAGCCGGTATAGTTCACGCCAGAAAAGCCGAGGATCATGCCCCAGGTGGTCCGGCGTTTAAATAACGCCAGCCATTCGCTGAACGCCAGCTTTGGCTTCGCCACTACGGGCGCGGAGAGGTACTCACGTTCGTCCTCGTTCAGGGTGAACTGCGCGCGGTTGCGATACCAGGCATACCAGCAGATTCCGACCAGAATCCCCGCCAGGCCAATCACCACAAACATCGTTCGCCAGCCCCAGGCCAGCTGCATCACCACCAGCGCTGGCGGGGCGATGGCCTGCCCAATCACCGTTGAAGAATTAAAGATACCCAGCGCCGTGCCGCGTTCTTTTTGTACGTACCAGTCACTGATCGACTTTACCCCCGCGGGCATAAACGGTGCTTCGCCGATGCCAAGACCAATACGCAGTAAAATGAAGTGGCTGAAGGAGTTTACGATGCCAGTCAGCGCCTGCATGGCGGACCAGAAAATCAGCCCGGCGCCGAGAACCACGCGTGGCCCGAAGCGGTCGAGCAGGATCCCCGCAGGCAACTGCGAAAAACCGTATGAGAGTGAGAAGGCTGAAAGCAGCACACCAAATTCCGTCGCCGAAAGGCCCAACTCGCCGCGGATGGCCTCCCCGGCAACGCTTAGCGATGAGCGGTCGAGAAAATTCACAATCCCGGCAATAAACAGCAGCGCCAGGGTCACCGTCTGAATCGTTTTTATTCGGGCAGGCTTTGCAAGCCCCGCCTCTGCCACCACATCAATTGCCATACGCGCTCTCCTGTCAGTCTTGAGTGCGCACCGTTCAGGATGCGCAAAGTAGCGGAACAAATCCGGCTACTACCATACAAGAACAACAGGTAAGAAAATGCAGAACGATCACAATTATGAAACATTCAGGAAACCCTCACCGTCCCACAGTGAGGGAAACAGGGTCAGGCTCGACCCCAGCCCGCCACGATAATTAACATACCGCACAGGGCAGTCGCCGCCCCGGCCCAGTCGTAGACGCTCAGACGCACGCCATCAACATAGCGCAACCACAGCAGCGCAGTGCAGACATAAACGCCGCCGTACGCGGCATAGACCCGACCACTCGCCGCCGGATGCAGGGTCAAAAGCCAGACAAACAGCGCCAGCGAAACGCCCGCGGGCAGCAGCAGCCACACTGTTGCCCCGCGTTTTAGCCACAGCCATGGCAGGTAGCAGCCAATGATTTCGCATAGCGCGGTGGCAAAGAAGAGCAGACTCGTTTTCAGCATGAAGGATTATTTCCATCCACAGTCGGCAAAGTTCTTAAGGATAAATTAATCTTTATAAAGGGAGAATCGCTTTTCTCTCTGAGAGTCCCGAGGCCATTGAGGTGCAGTAAGATGAGTATCGACAGAATGGCGAAGATGGTGCTCCGCCGCCAGGGCATTGGCGTAAAGGATAAAGTCGTGCGGTTTCGCGGGAGTACGATTGTGTTTCGCTACAACCAGGACGGCTACGACATTTTCATCAACGGGCAGAAAATCAGCTTCGTTAAAACCAAAGACGTAAACGAGGCCGTGCGAATCTATAAATCCACGCTTAGCAGTCCTTGCTGACCCTTCCAGCGTCAGCTCGCCAGGCGGCTATTCCCTGCTCAGGAGTTGGTGTAAACTCTGCGTGTGGGATTACCGTTTTTATCACCCTAAAGGAAACAGCAATGAAAGTGACCCTTAGCAAACGCCTGTGCCTGACGGCTATGCTGGCACTGGGTGCCATCGTGTATACCGCGACTGCATCTGCGGACACCAGCAAACTCATCATTGAGTCCGGTGACAGCGCGCAGAGTAAGCAGAATGCGGCGATGGACAAGGAGCAGTGGAACGATACCCGTTCCCTTCGTCAGAAGGTGAACACCCGCGTTGAGAAAGAGTGGGATAAAACCGACGTGGCCTTTGATACCCGCGACAAGTGCGAGAAGAGCGCAAACCTGAACGCGTACTGGGAACCGAATACCCTGCGCTGCCTCGACCGCACCACCGGTCGTCCGCTAGTGCCGTAATTCCTCAAGGGCGCCCATCGGCGCCCTTCTTCTGTCGACTTAAAAAGGACATCACATGGCCGATGCTTATACCGTTAGGCTGCGCCCGCTGGAACGCGAAGATCTGCGCTTTGTACATCAGCTGGATAACAACGCCAGCGTTATGCGCTACTGGTTCGAGGAACCCTACGAGGCGTTTGTTGAGCTTTCTGACCTCTACGATAAACACATTCACGATCAGAGCGAACGACGATTTGTTATCGAGTGCAACGGCGAGAAAGCGGGTCTGGTGGAATTAGTGGAAATTAACCACGTTCACCGCCGCGCCGAGTTCCAGATCATCATTTCCCCGGACTTTCAGGGTAAAGGGCTCGCCACAAAAGCCGCGCAGCTGGCGATGGATTACGGCTTCACCGTGCTCAATCTCTACAAACTCTACCTGATTGTGGATAAAGAGAACGAAAAAGCGATCCATATCTATCGCAAGCTCGGTTTCCAGGTGGAAGGCGAACTCATCCATGAGTTTTTCATTAACGGGGAATACCGCAACACCATTCGTATGTGCCTGTTCCAGCATCAGTATCTGCCCAAACACAAGGGCCACACGCTGCTGAAACCCACGGCTCAATAATATTCAATGGTGTTTTTGATGGTGTAATGCCGGGTAACAGGCGGCTTTGCACTGTCATCCACTATCTCTAAATCACAGCTCAGCGGGTTGTTGTGCTTGTCGTAGTCGCAGGTCTGCGCCACGTTGCCGATCGTTTTGTCATTCAGCAGACTGACCGCAGTGTAGTCCAGCTTTTTAAGCGCGTCTTTCGGCGGCGCGGCGATCACCTTCAGCGTTTCTTTGCCGCTGACGGTCGTTTTACCCAGCGGATAGCCGTCTTTGTCATAGCGATAATCCACGGTAAATTCTTTGCCGTGCGCGGCAACGATAAAGCCGTTGTCGTCCGTATCCCACGTTACGCCCGCCGTCGGCATCCCCGCAAGCTGGCATTTGCCCTGCAACAAAATGCGCTTTTCCTGAGTTGTGCCGTCGAGATAGTAGTTGGCGTCCAGCACGAGCGTCGCCCCGGTATTATTCTCCAGATCGTGCAGCTCAATGAGATCAAAGCACCCCTCTTCAGAAAGGCGGGCGCTGACGCGCTTAGTGACTTCACCCTTTTCATTCATCAGCGTCTGGCTGAAATCTTTGACCGGCCCACGCAGGGGATCGAAATCAAACTCATTGGAAAAACTGGCCATCTCCGGCGTAAAGGCTACCGGCCCCGAGGCATTGTCGCAGGCGGTGAGCAGGCTCATCAGCGGCAGCACGAACAGCAGTTTCTTCACAGCGCGTCCTTCACGTTAGAATTTTCTCAATCATATTAGCAAATACAGCACTTTACACTAAGGGTGCTATGCTTTTATCTCACTCAGCGATAAGGAGATGCGTATGAAAACGACTCACTGTCTGGTTGCCCTGCTGCTGGCCGCGTCTGCGCCTGCCTTCGCCGCGGCCCCCGAGTCCTGCGAGCGCGTAAAGGAAGACATTCAGCAGAAAATTGTGAATAACGGCGTGCCGGAGAGCGGCTTTACGCTGGACATTGTGCCCAACGATCAGGCCGATCGTCAGGATGCTCAGGTCGTCGGCCACTGCGCCAACGATACCTTTAAAATTCTCTATACCCGCAGCGGCAACGATCAGCAATAGCCCCCTGCAAACGAAAGATATTATCTCTGGCTTGACCAGGGATAATATCTGCATACTCCTAAGTAAGTAACATCCCTCCATCCAAAAGCCGCGATCGCGTCCGGCTAATAATGACAACGATGGAGTGAACAATGTCTGAACAAAACCAGCATGAACACCCAGGCGGGATCAGTCGCCGTTCTTTGATCAAATCCTCCGCACTCGGTTCTCTGGCGCTCGCCGCCAGCGGCATCTCTTTACCTTTTACCCTTAAAAGCGCAGCGGCAGCCGTCCAGCAAGCCACTCAGGCTGACGATAAAGTCGTCTGGGGTGCCTGTTCGGTTAACTGCGGCAGCCGGTGTGCGCTGCGTCTGCACGTGCGCGATGATGAAGTTTATTGGGTTGAAACCGATAACACCGGCGAAGACATTTACGGCGATCATCAGGTCCGTGCGTGCCTGCGCGGGCGCTCCATCCGCCGTCGCATTAATCACCCGGAACGCCTGAACTACCCGATGAAACGCGTTGGCAAACGCGGTGAGGGAAAATTTGAGCGCATCAGCTGGACGGAAGCGCTGGATATGCTGACGGACAGCCTGAAGCATGTGGTTAAAGAGTACGGCAATGAGGCCGTCTACATAAACTACACCTCCGGGATCGTCGGCGGCAACATCACCCGCTCTTCTCCTTCCGCATCGCTGGTGGCACGCCTGATGAACTGCTACGGCGGCTCCCTTAATCAGTACGGAACCTACAGTACAGCGCAGATTGCCTGCGCCATGCCTTACACCTATGGCTCCAACGACGGCAACAGCACTTCGGACATTGAAAACAGCCAGCTGGTGGTGATGTTCGGTAATAACCCGGCGGAAACGCGCATGAGCGGCGGCGGCATCACGTACTATCTGGAACAGGCGCGTGAACGTTCCAATGCCCGCATGATCGTCATCGACCCGCGCTACACCGATACTGCCGCAGGCCGTGAAGACGAATGGGTGCCAATCCGGCCGGGCACGGACGCCGCGCTGGTCGCCGGTATGGCATGGGTGTTAATCAGCGAAAACCTCGTGGATCAGCCGTTCCTTGATAAATACTGCGTCGGCTACGATGAAAAAACGCTGCCGGAAGGCGCACCCGCTAACGGCCATTACAAAGCCTGGATTCTGGGCCAGAGTGATGATGCAACAGCCAAAACACCGGAATGGGCTTCACGCATCACCGGTATTCCGGCGGATAAAATTATCAAGCTGGCGCGTGAAATCGGTACCGCTAAGCCGGCCTATATCTGCCAGGGCTGGGGCCCACAGCGCCAGGCCAACGGCGAACTCACTGCCCGCGCCATCGCAATGCTACCCATCCTGACCGGTAACGTCGGTATTAGCGGCGGCAACAGCGGCGCACGTGAATCCACCTACACCATCACCATCGAGCGCATGCCGGTGCTGACAAACCCGGTAAAAACCGCCATCTCCTGCTTTACCTGGACCGATGCCATCGAGCGCGGAGCCGAAATGACCGCAACCCGTGACGGCGTGCGCGGCAAAGACAAGCTGGACGTACCAATTAAGTTCATCTGGAACTACGCGGGTAACACCATCATCAACCAGCACTCGCAGATCAACCGCACTCATGACATCCTCCAGGATGACAAAAAATGCGAGATGATTGTGGTCATCGAAAACTTCATGACCGCCTCAGCGAAATACGCCGATCTGCTGCTGCCGGACCTGATGACCGTCGAGCAGGAAGACATCATCCCCAACGACTACGCAGGCAATATGGGCTATCTGATTTTCATCCAGCCCGCCACGTGCGCGAAGTTCGAGCGTAAGCCGATTTACTGGATCCTGAGCGAAGTGGCTAAGCGGCTTGGCGCAGACGTTCACCAGAAATTTACTGAAGGCCGCACCCAGGCCGAATGGCTGCAGTACCTGTATGCCAAAATGGTTGCCAAAGACCCGCAGCTGCCGTCTTACGAAGCGCTTAAAGCGATGGGCATCTACAAGCGCAAAGATCCCAAAGGCCATTTTGTTGCCTACCAGGACTTCCGCAAAGATCCAGAAGCAAACCCGCTGAAAACACCGTCGGGAAAAATTGAAATCTACTCTGAACGGCTGGTGAAAATTGCTGAAAGCTGGGATCTGGAAAAAGATGACACCATCAGCCCGCTGCCGGTTTATGCCTCCACCTTCGACGGCTGGGATGCCCCCGAGCGCCGCGAATATCCGCTCCAGCTGTTTGGCTTCCACTACAAAGCCCGGACCCACTCCAGCTACGGCAACGTCGATGTGCTGCAGGCCGCCTGCCGTCAGGAAGTGTGGCTGAATCCACTGGACGCGGCCAAACGCGGCATCCGCAATGGTGATAAGGTGCGCGTGTTTAACGATCGTGGCGAACTGCGCATTGAGGCGAAAGTCACGCCGCGCATCATGCCGGGCGTCAGCGCGATGGGCCAGGGCGCGTGGCACGACGCCAGCATGAGCGGCGATCGTGTCGATCATGGCGCCTGCATTAACACCCTGACAACGCATCGACCCTCGCCGCTGGCGAAAGGTAACCCTCAGCACACCAACCTCGTGCAGATTGAAAAGGTGTAGAACCTTCAGTCTCGCCCGGCGGCAAGTTGTTTGCCGGGCAATGCTCCCCGCGCTGTCTGTTGGTTATAATTACTCACATTGAAAACCCGGCGGAAGGTATCCCGCCGACATCAGGAAAATCGTTATGTCTCAACCGAAATTCGTTGAAGCCATTGCCGTTACGGGCCGCGTGCTCGGCGGTCTGTTTTATTACGACCCACAAAGTGAAAACATGCGCCCGCTGGTCAGCGCCTTTCGCGACGGCAGCTGGGCGCAGGAGTGGCCAGAATCCATCCCCTTCAATGCAGCGCTGATCAACGCCTTTCAGGCTGAATCCCCGGAGCCGCTGAGCGACGCTTTTCAGCGTCTTTTCATCGGCCCTTACGCATTGCCCTCACCGCCATGGGGCTCCGTCTGGCTGGATCGGGAAAATGTGCTGTTTGGTGACTCTACTCTCGCTCTGCGTCAGTGGATGCGCGAAAACGGGGTTGCTTTTGAAGCCCAGCAGAACGAACCGGAAGATCACTTTGGCACGCTGCTGATGCTGGCCGCATGGCTGAAAGAAAACCAGCGCGAGGAGGCGTGGCAACAGCTCCTGAGCTGGCACCTTCTGCCATGGTCAGGCCGATTTCTTGAGGAGTTTGTGGCCCAGGCAGGTCATCCGTTTTACGAAGCACTCGGCAAGCTGACGCAGCAGACTCTGGCTTTCTGGCAAACGCAGCTGCTGGTGCCGGTGGCCGACAAAAAGCTTTACCGCTAATGCCCTTACGCCCGCTGCATGCGGGCGACTTAACTTAAATTTCAGCCACCTGCCCGCCCTAAATTGTGACAATGTCACTTTTCCTTTTCCGTTTTAAGACTTTTCTGTTCATTGACCCTTCAGCCGTTATGCTCTAAGGCGTAACACCTCATTTACAATCAGCGCCCTGCTCGCTTATTTCGGCCTCTTTCTGGAATCCTTCCCAATCGCTTGCTATAGGTCTGAAACCCTGCCGGAACATGGCATTACAACACTTATAAGCATGCACAGGGAGACACATCTGCAATGCAAAGCTCATTACTGACCCGCGCGCTGCTGTTTATCGGCGCAATTATCGTGGTCCTGGCGTTACTCACGTGGGGAATTGGCCTGGAGACGATCCGCGAACGTAAAGTAGATTTGCTCTATCTCGGCCAACAGCACCTGATCCTCGTCTTTTCCTCGATGTTTTTCGCACTGTTAGTCGGTATTCCCAGCGGAATTTTGCTCAACCGTCCTGCTGCCAGGGGCATAGCGGAATACGTGATGCAGATTTTCAATATCGGTAACACCCTGCCTCCTTTGGCGGTGCTGGCGCTGGCAATGGTGGTGGTTGGCATCGGCGATAAACCCGCCATCGTGGCGCTGTTCCTTGCTTCACTTCTGCCCATTGTGCGCAATACCTACGCCGGGCTGCGTTCAGTGCCAGGATCGCTGCTGGAAGCCGCCAACGGTATCGGCATGACCAAGTGGCAGCGGCTGATGCAGGTCGAGCTGCCTAATGCCTGGCCCGTGATGCTGTCGGGCATTCGTATCGCTACCGCCATCAACGTCGGTACGGCACCGCTGGCGTTCCTGATTGGCGCCAGCAGCTACGGTGAGCTGATTTTCCCCGGCATTTATCTCAATGATTTCCCGACGCTGATTCTGGGTGCGGTCGCCACGGCGCTGTTTGCGCTGATCCTCGATACGCTGCTGGCAGGTCTCGGTCGTTTACTCAGCCCGCATACCGTCGAATAACAACAATAAGGAGCTAACCATGAGACGACTGACACGCCTGTTTGTCGCCGCCGCTACGGCTGCGCTGCTTGCCAGCCAGGTACACGCAGCCCCGCTGATTCTGGCAACCAAAAGTTTTACCGAGCAGCATATTTTGTCGGCCATGACCGTGCAGTACCTGCGCAAGAAAGGATTTCAGGTACAGCCGCAGACCAACATTGCTACGGTTATTTCTCATAACGCAATGATTAACAAACAGATTGATATTACATGGGAATACACCGGCACTGCGCTAATCATCTTCAACCACATTAACAAACGCATGTCGCCGGAAGAGTCATACGAAACGGTGAAACGCCTGGAAGCGAAGCACGGCCTGGTGTGGCTGAAGCCTGCAGAGATGAACAACACCTATGCCTTCGCGATGCAGCGTAAGCACGCCGAAGCAGAAAACATCAACACCATGTCGGAAATGGTGGCGAAGATTGAGCATATCCGTCAGACCGACCCAAAGAATAACTGGCTGCTTGGGCTCGACCTCGAGTTTGCCGGACGCAGTGACGGCATGAAACCACTCCAGCAGGCCTATCAGATGCCGCTCGACAGGCCGCAGATCCGCCAGATGGACCCGGGTCTGGTGTACAACGCCGTGCGTGACGGGTTCGTCAATGCCGGGCTGATTTACACCACCGACGGGCGGGTAAAAGGCTTCGACCTGAAGGTTCTGAAAGACGACAAAGGCTTCTTCCCCAGTTACGCCGTCACGCCGGTGGTGCGCAAAGACACGCTGGAAGCCAATCCGGGTCTGGAAGAGGCGCTGAATACGCTGTCCGGGTTGCTGAATAACGAGGTGATCACCGAGCTGAACAAGCGCGTGGATATCGATCACCAGACGCCGCAACAAGTGGCGCAGGACTTCCTGCGCAGCAAAGGCCTGGTGTAAGGAGAACCCATGGAAACGCTGCATTACATGATTGATAACTGGGGCTATCTCGCCACCCTGACCTGGCAACATCTGTGGCTGGTTCTGCTGGCTGTGGGGCTGGCGATCGTGATTGGTGTTCCGCTGGGCGTACTGATCGTGCGTCACAAATGGCTCGCCACGCCGATTCTGGGAGTGACCACGATCTTGCTGACCGTTCCCTCCATCGCCCTGTTTGGCCTGATGATTCCGTTGTTTTCGCTGATCGGTCAGGGTATTGGTGCCCTGCCCGCCATTACGGCGGTCTTCCTCTACTCGCTGCTGCCGATTGTGCGCAATACCTACACGGCGCTGGATAGCCTGCCACCGGGGCTGCGTGAAGCGGGCCGCGGCATCGGTATGACCTTCTGGCAGCGCCTGCGCTGGGTGGAAATTCCGATGGCGCTGCCGGTTATCTTCGGCGGCATTCGTACCGCCGTCGTCATGAATATCGGCGTGATGGCGATTGCCGCGGTCATCGGTGCCGGTGGCCTTGGCCTGCTGCTGCTGAACGGCATCGGCGGGAGTGATATTCGTCTGTTAATTGCCGGGGCGCTGATGATTTGCCTGCTGGCCATTGTGCTCGACTGGTTGCTGCACCGCCTGCAGATTGTCCTGACACCAAAGGGGATCCGATAATGATAAAGTTAGAAAATCTGACCAAACAATTTACGCAAAAGAACGGCCAGAGCTTTAACGCCGTAGATAACGTCAATCTCAACGTGCCGGAAGGCGAAATGTGCGTTCTGCTGGGCCCGTCCGGCTGTGGTAAAACCACGACGCTAAAGATGATTAATCGTCTGATCCCGGCAAGCAGCGGGAAAATCCTGATCAACGGCCAGGACACCAGCGAAATGGACACCGTCAGCCTGCGCCGCAATATCGGCTACGTCATCCAGCAGATTGGCCTGTTCCCGAACATGACCATCGAAGAGAATATCACCGTCGTGCCGCGCATGCTGGGCTGGGAGAAAGCCCGCTACAAGGCCCGCGCCGAGGAGCTGATGGACATGGTAGCGATGGATCCAAAGAAATTCCTCAGCCGCTACCCGAAAGAGATGTCCGGCGGGCAGCAGCAGCGTATCGGCGTGATTCGCGCGCTGGCGGCCGATCCTCCGGTGCTGCTGATGGATGAACCATTCGGTGCGGTCGACCCGATTAACCGCGAGGTTATTCAGAACCAGTTCCTTGAGATGCAGCGCCAGCTGAAGAAAACCGTCATGCTGGTGAGCCATGATATCGATGAAGCGCTGAAGCTTGGCGATCGCATCGCCGTGTTCCGTCAGGGCCGCATTGTGCAGTGCGCCAGCCCCGATGAGCTACTGGCAAAACCGGCGAATGAGTTTGTCGGCTCATTTGTTGGTCAGGACAGGACGCTGAAGCGCCTGCTGCTGGTTTCAGCGGGCGACGTCACCGATCGGCAGCCAACCATTACGGTCAAGCGCGATACCGCCCTGCCGGAAGCCTTCGCGACGATGGACGATAACGATATTCGCGCTATTACCGTGGTCGATAACGAAGGTAAACCGTTAGGCTTCGTCAAGCGCCGCGAAGCGCGCAATGCATCAGGCAGCTGTGCGGATCTCCTGCACCCGTTCCGCGCCACGGGCAAAGCGGACGACAACCTGCGCGTGGTGCTCTCGAAGCTGTATGAAAGCAACACCAGCTGGATGCCGATTGTCGATGAGGACGGACGCTATAACGGCGAGATTTCCCAGGATTATATCGCCGACTACTTAAGCTCCGGCAGGACACGACGGGCGCTGAATATTGGTTCGGTGGAATAAAGTATTGCCCGACTGAGGTAAAAGTAAAAGCCATCTTCTCAGAAGGTGGCTTTTAAGAATGCCCATGTAGGGCTTAGGTATCCCCACTAATCTGTTTTCTGGTAGCCCCGCCTAGACCATCAGGTGCTTATTCCTAAAAAAAAGCCAATTGTTTGATTTTCAATCTGTTCGGTAACAAAATTTGCGTACATATGACCGTAAGATATAACAGGGAAATGGCAAATGGATACAGCGTTACTTGAGATGGCAGGCCCAGGCAGAAGAAACAAAGCCTGGGCAGAAAGCATGGTTAACCTTGAGGCCAGAAAGCTGGTGAGTACATTATGGGATTCAAAAACGAGTCAGGGCTTGCTGTATATAATGCCATTTCATTAGCATCCAGCATTTATAGTATTGCTGGATTATCCAGAAGACCAGAAGCCTGGCGACTTTTCCGTTACTTGCCAGCCGACTTTTACAGAAAAGTAAACACTATGAGCACCCCAAAACTGACTATGAAGATAGCCGGTTACGGTGTGAAGGCCAAAGTGATATTTGACCTTATCAACACCGATAAGAACTAAATTTATTTTCCCCTACAAAACCGCCAGCATTTAAATGAGATAACTGGTGGTTGAAGGAATACAATAAGTACAGATACAATAGCAAAAGATAGTCCAAAAGAGATGATCTCATTCATAGAGTCAAACAATAGAACATAAATAAAAAAAAACAAAAAGAAACATAATCATAAAAAATATCCTTTTAAATCTTTTCGCTAAATCCCTGATAACGTCCTCAATCGTTCCCCCGAAGTTATCAATATTGTTCTGAAGCTTCTGCAACTCCTTCGCAGTAAACCCTGAAGCCAGAAGGCGTTCTTTGCTAAAATCTATTGTCATTACATCAACATCCTTATCTGTATAATTCAACTTGTCTAATAATCACAAAATCAGCCCGAATTTGCCATAACATCTGCTACCAGCACTGCCCTCGTATTTCATGGTGCTCACCCAGAATACATTCAAGTTTGCACAGCCGGGCAGCACTATCAGAATACAAAATCCAGACGTGCATTGTTGAAACGCTGATAAACCTTCTCGTCAGGGGTCGGAGGTATTTTTGCCTGACGGACCGCCTTCAGAATAGCTTCACAGAAGGCGGGATCGCCCTCTACAGCCCGGGCATTTTTCACGGTGCCATCCCGATCCAGCGCTATCTGAACTGAGCAAGCTTTGTAAGCATCCCTGCAAAA